>JBDRRI010000267.1:0-9421 GCA_043825815.1 Candidatus Zixiibacteriota bacterium | reverse complement strand
TATTAATAAATGAATGATATCTTTAAGAAATAGCGGTCGCGGATAGCCATTTCTGGCCAATTCCATAATTTGATTTGAAAGGGCCCAATAATCTCTTAAATGTGAAAATCCGTTGGAATTTTCTTTGCTAATGTTGTTCATTTTTCTTCCGTTGCCTGTTAAAATGCTCAATCTCGAGTGTAAATCACATCTGCCACCGGTCAAATCATATTATATAAAACCGGAGGACGTTTCACATATTCAATTAAGGTATTCAGTTTTCTATTAAAGTCAAGGAAGTTTCGATTTCTCAAAAATTAAAGTAATAATGATTCTTTCCGTCAATTTGAAAGGCCGAATTTAGAGCATATACACTTTATAGTCGTCTGATTCGTGTCTATGACCGGCTTGTTGAAAAAGAGTTAATAGTAGTCTTTACTATTTTCAGTTTAAACTGGCAATCGATAAGCCAAATTAAGAGATATTCTTATTTTGCCGATTTATTGTATATGATAGAGATGAACAGGAACTCCGGAATGAATCGAAATATCCACATACTGATTTTTATTGTTCTTATTTTGGCGGTTTTTGGCTTATCGGCCCAATGCGAGGAAAAAACAGATATTGATGATAAATATGAACGCGGGCGACGTCTTTTTGAAGATGGTGATCTATTGCCGGCGGCTTCTCTTTTTGAAGAGGTTATTAAATACCAGCCGACTAACCAGTCTGCGAGAGATATGTTGTTTGATTGCTATCGATTCATAGGCATTAAAAACTATGGTCAATCGCGCTATCAGGATGCAATTGACATTTGGCGCAAAGCTCTATTACTTGATCCTGAGAATCAGGAAATTTTGCGCTATATCGAACGATGTGAATCAGAGAAAAGAGCGATTGATATAATTAACGGCGACACTACGGCAGTTATTGAGAAGGAACCGATTTCAACAAAAGCACCGCCGGTCCGTATTGATTCCAGTTCAACATCGAGCCTGGCTAAGGTCAATTCGAATTTAATCCCGCCTCCCGCCCATATCGATTCCAGCCCAACCTTGCCGTCTGGAATCATCGACATGCCATCAATTTCGACGGATACGCCTGTAAATCTAACTTCTCGCAAGATCATTTGCGGATTGTCTTATGGTATAACGGTGGCGACGAATGACTCTCACCAGCCAAAGACTGGCAGAGTATTCGAAGGCTATCTATCCATACCGCCCGACAGGCATCGATTAGGCGTCAAACTGGATGGAATCTTCTCCCGATTCTACCGTAACTCGACCGCTACCATAGAGACTCCACAACACCTTACGGTTTTTGGAATAAGCATAAATCCTATTATCAGTTCAGAGGTTTTTCATTTCATGCTTATTAATTGGAGCGCCGGAATCGGCGTTTATGAAATCATTCTAACTGATCCGATGGATAATCAGAACTCGGAAACCACTCGGGAGTCATCAGTTCTGGGAGTCAACCTGGGAATTGCCTGGCGGAAAAATATGGGGATGTTCACGGCCACCGTAGGTGCGAAGTATATTCTTTTTTACGACTCAATCAGCCCGAACCTGTTTCAGATATCGATCGGAATTGCCTCGAATTAGTTAGCCAAATTAGTAAGCAAGACATCAATCTGTATTGCATTTACAATTATTTTCTTTTAATAGATGACAATTCTTCCATAAGATCAATCTGCACTCTCTGGATTTCCAGTAATCTTTGCCGGGAATGGTTCATCAACTGATCAATTTTAATATGCAACTGCCGAATTTCAATCTCCGCCTTCAAATTGACCTGATAATCATGCTCGGCCCGCAAACGATCCTTGGCCTCGCGACGATTCTGGCTCATCATAATTATCGGGGCCTGGATTGCGGCCAGGCAGGACAGCAATAAATTCAGGAGGATAAACTGATAAGGATCAAATGGACGCCGAAAAAGGAAAATCGAATTTAAATGATCCATACCACTAAGACGCTCCCAAATATAATAATAAAGCGCCAAATGACGCTACTTTATCGGCCACTCGCTGACCTGTTGAATGTGCTATTGGTATCTTTTTCATAACATCCTCTCAATTAAAGAACTATTGCACAATAAGTCGCAGGAACGTATTAAAATAATTTAAAACGATCAGTAGTTCCCCAATTGCCGTTCAATAATATATTTTTCTATTAGCTGGCCATTATAAAATAACTTGCAGACCGGACACAAAGCTGGCTTTCAATTGGCGAACCATAGAATTCGCTATTCAGTTTGAGTTTGCGAATCAAATTGACTTTATCTAATATGGGATCAACTTCGTTTAAATTCCAGTAGCATTCATTATAGTAACGAATTATATTTAGGCAAAATTTTATAGTATAGTGAATATAAGAAGAAAACACTTTTTATTTATGGTATGTAGTTTGAATAAGCCAAAACCTACAAACAAAGCGGAAAGCCTTTTAGGCTCTGATAATATAATAGCAAGACTGGCCGATACCGGCACTTTTGTCAATTTGGCCGGAAATTATGATTATCTCAGTAAAGGTTATTACCTTTCAATGGATTATGAAAATAACGGGCATAACATTCGACCATTATGTAAAGAAATGATTGATGCCTATGTGCCGCCTTTGTTTCTTGAAAAGGCCAAATTGGCCGGCATACTTGTCCCTGAATTCTATATCAGCAACGGTTATATTGAACCGCCCGTAATTATTGATCCGATTAATCCATTTACCCTGAGAGGCCGAGTGGTATTGAAATCAAGAAGGGCCAAAAGTATCGCCAAATCCCTAACTCGCAATTTCACCTATGCCATTTGTTGTCAAGAGGTTCCCGAGGGAAGCAAAATTGCATATTTTCATTCGGTTCTGGGGTGGTCAGTACAACCCCGTTTCCGGCAATTATCAAAGATTGTTTGGGAAATATTCAATATTCCCCTGGCCAAGGTGAGAGTCATTTGTATTTCGACTAACAAGTTTCTGTTAAGTGATATTTCGCCCCTGTTCATTGAGGATTTGCGAACTCGCGAAATTAAATATATCGAGGAGCATGTCAAATGGGGAAATTAGGCATATATGTAGAGCGTTATACAATATCGAGCTCCACGGAGATGAATGCTCTTCTCCGCCTCAGTCAAGAGGGACAGAAATTGGGTCATCGCGTCGATTTTCTTTTCCGTCCCGATATGTATAAGATCCCGGAATATGATGCCATTTTTATCAGAGCCTTGACCGATCCGTTGAACTCAGCGTATGCGGTAGCGCGCACGGCGGAGATGAACGGTATTAAGGTTTTAGATGATCCCGATTCAATCCGCATCTGCTGTGATAAGGTTAATATGTACCATCATTTGATAAAAGCCGGCGTTCCAATTCCGGAAACGCGAATCATAAATCATGCCGATATCAGCGATAGCCTCATGGAACAGCTTTTAAGGGAGTTGGGGCGTCCAATTGTTCTGAAGGCCCCCAATAGCAGTTTTTCCAAGTATGTTGAGAAAGCCGATAATAAAGAAGAGGCGCATGCTATTGCCAAACGCTTCCATCGCCGAGCCGATCGCGTTGTTGTTCAGCGTTTTATAAAATCGGCGTTCGACTGGAGAGTCGGTGTTCTGGGCGGCGAACCGATATATGTTTGCCAGTATGTTATCCCGAAAAAGCATTGGAAAATAGTGACCTATATGTCGACCGGAAGAGTCGTTGAATTTTCAGTAAAAGGCGTGCCGCTTAACCAGGCTCCCCCCGGCTTGATTGAATGTGCAGTCAAAGCCGCCAAAGCTATTGGTAATGGCATTTATGGAGTCGACCTGAAACAGATTGGCGATTCATACGTGGTCATTGAGGTTAACGATAACCCGACCATTAACGCCGGAGACGAAGATCAAGCCAATGATAATTTATACGAACATCTAATCCGATTCCTTCTCCCTTCACGAGGCTGATATGGCACGAAGATATATAATCCGAATAGCGTCCGGCAAAGATATAAACGCCTTGGTTAGACTTGAAGAGGCGGCTTTTGAAAAGGATCGATTTACAAAAGATCAGATCACCTATTTATTAACCGAATCACGGGCGACCACTTTTGTTGCGGAAGATAAGTCAACGATCATGGGCGGGGCTTGCGTATTATGGCACCGGATGCATCACGGGGCGCGTTTGTACAATATCGCCGTTGATCCGATTCACCGAGGAAAAGGGATCGGCCTTAAACTTCTCAATGAATGCGAACTGGAGGCTGTGCGACGTTCATTTAAAAAAATGACTCTCGAGGTGCGAACTGACAACACTGGCGCAATCAAATTCTATGAGAAATTGGGATATACGATTATACGCCAAATACCGGATTATTACATTGATGGAACAGCAGCCTTCAAAATGGAAAAAATACTTGATCTGAAATTACCGCTCAGTTTGAAATACAATATTCCCTATTTTCATCAAACACTCGATTTTACCTGCGGTCCGGCGTGCTTGATGATGGCCTTAAAATATTATTACCCGGAAATAGAACTTCCCCGAGCTACCGAAATGACAATCTGGAAAGAAGCAACCCTGATTTTTATGACCTCGGGGTTTGGCGGTGCGGACGGTTTCGGATTGGCCCTATCTGCCCTGGATCGTGGACTCTCGTGTCATATGGTGATGTCGATGGATTCGACGCCGATGCTTAAATCAGTGCGCATACCGGAAAAACGCGAGGTTATGCAAATCGTACACAACGATTTAAAACGAAGAGCCAGACAAGCGGGATTAAGCAGCGCCATTTATGAATTCGGAATTGATGAGATTATTGCGGCTTTGTATCGCAATGTTTTACCAATTGTATTTATAAGTACTTATCGTCTCACCGGCGATAGAATTCCGCACTGGGTAGTCGTTACGGGATTTGATGAAGAGAGTGTTTTTATTCATGATCCCAATGTTGCCTCTTATAAAAAATCCCAATCCCGGGCAAAAAACCTTCGCATTGAAAGATCAGAGTTTCTTCGCATGGCCCGTTATGGAAAAGAGGTGTACCGCTGTTTAATTCTGATAGGGAAAGGCAAGCCCCGATAAAACCATAACAATTGGGCTACTTGATTGACGCTTGCCTTTGGCCATAGATATGATTTTCAGGAACTTATCTGTTATTTTTGATCGTCATCCATTTCGCGCATGGCGCGGAGAATCCCGAGAGCGCTTGAACCGGTTGCCAATTTGGCCAGTTTTTCCATGCGCGCCTCATCCAAACTAAACTTTTTCTTCAAACGAGCCGCATAGGCCTGTTGAAGAACATCAATGAGTTTTTCCAATTCATACGGTTTTGGAAGATAGCTGAACGCGCCCAGTTTGGTGCATTCAACCGCAGAATCCATGGAACCATGTCCGGTAAGAATAATGACTTCAAGGAACTTGTGCTCCTTTTTCAAAATCTCAAGAACTTCCTTACCGTTCATTCCCGGCATTTTCAAATCAAGCAGAGCCAAATCGAACTTATCATTGCGAGTCGCCTCGATCGCTTCCTGGCCATTAGTCGCTTTGGTAACTTCAAAATCTCTAAGTTCCAAACGCCTGGCGATAGAATCCAGGAATTTGATTTCATCATCGACTATCAGCAATTTGATTTTTTCTGACATGATACACCTCTATTTACTAAAATTAAAATCCGATATATCTCCAATAACCCAGGATGGTCCAAAACCATAGGACTATAAATGACAATATAAGAATGGCCAAACCATGTTTAAAGAAATCACTCAGGGAAACTAATTGCTCCCCGGTGACCGGGTCCTTGGCCATGGCATAAGCGATAGCATTATTGGGGGTTCCAATTATCAGCATATGGGCGAAAGATGACGCAAAGGCGGTGGCCAGTCCGACCATCCAGGGATGCGTTCCCGAAATAGTCGCCATTGGTACTGTAATCGGGCCGATAGCCGAGACCGTAGCACCATCACTCATAAAATTAGTAGTAATGCCTGTAAATAGACTGGTTGCAATCGCAAGACCCTCACCGCTTTTTAAGAATTCCGGCAGAATACTGACAAAACTATCGGCGAGATACAAAGCGGCGCCGGTAACGGCCAAACCCTTACCCATTGCGCAGGCACTGGCATATAAAGCAACCACTTCCCATTGTATATTGGCCATATCGCGCCAGCGCAAAACGCGAAAGAGATTTAAGGCGACTAAAGCCAAAATAACCGGTCCGCCCATTCCGAAGACATCACTGGTGGTAATCCATAATGCTATCAGGCCAATTAATATGGTGGCGGTAATATATTCTTTTTGGTTCATCGGTCCGATTTTTTCCGCCGATTGCCTTACTATTGAGGAAACATTAAGAGATTTCACTTTTATTTTTCTTCCGAACATTATCATAAAGTACAGAGCAATCACCAGAGCCATAACCGGGACAAATGGCAGGCCGTAGGCTACCCACTGGCCAAAGGTGGGTGCCATACCATAATCGGAGAGAATTCCCATCATAACGGCATTGCGCCCTCCGGCGGCGGGCGAGCCGGGACCGCCACAGTTGGCGACAAAGCAAAGCGATAAAACAAACATGACGGCTAAAGCCTTGTCCTGTTTAATTCCGGCGGCGCGAACGGTCGAGGCGTAAACAACCATGAACAGAGGCATAATAAAGGCAATCAAAGCATGTTCCGATACAAACGAACAGGCAATTCCCAGCATGGGCAAGAACAAAAATAATAACAATTTTAAATTTTTGGCGGGACCCAAAAGTAATAATCCTATGCGACGATCAAGCCCTGTTTTGCCAATGGCCACTGACAAGGCCAGGACACCGAATATAAAAATAACCGCATCTTTGGAATAAGCGGCGGCTATATCATCCGGCCTTAAAACCCCAAGAAAATACATAAAGACGCCAACAATCAAAGCGGCAATTCCAACCGGCACGGCACCCGTGGCCCAAAATAGTGCGGACACAACCAGAATACCCAACATAACTTTGGCTCTAAATGCGGCTTGATCCGGTGTAAAGGGAATGACGGAAACTTTTCCTTCAGAATCTATCCGCTTTGACTCGAGGCCATATTTGTGGCCGTAATATTCTGAAATATTTTCACCTTTTTTTAATGAAGAATATGCGGAGTATCCCTGATTAACATCAGATGTTTGACCGGTTTTGGGAGAAGAGAGTAAATCCATCATTCGTTGCGGGGTTGGCATTATCACCATAATTGCAAAAATAATCAGGCCAAGTAATATTATACCGGGGCGGGAATTATGAGAGCCCTTCAGCCAGTTCCAAATCGAACCTTTTTCGACATGAGGAATTTCATGTTTGGCCATAATCAGATACTTATCCTGTCGGGCCGATTCGACGACCTTAATAAGTTCATCGAAATCACACGGTTTTTGCAAATATGAATATGCTTCCAGACGTCCGGTTTCCATGGCCGATTCCATACTGGCATGGGCCGTTAACATGATAACCTGTAGCGCCGGTCGATAGGTTCGAATTTCTTTTAGGACTTCCTCGCCGTCCATCCCGGGCATTTTTCTATCCAGGATAACGATATCAATATCGTTGTCGCTGCGAACCTGTTTTATGGCATCTTCGCCGTTATTTACCTCGACCGTTTCATAATCACGCAAGTTCAATCGTTTGGCAATTGAGTTGCGAAATTTATCTTCATCATCTACAAGCAGTATCTTGGGCATTTTTAACTCCAGTTTTATTCTTGGCCTTCCAGGGAAAGCGCTTTCATTTGCTCCGCGACCTCCTGACATATATCCGAAATTCTAAGCAGGCCGACCATTTCTCCCTTTCTCGTGACCAAGACAGATAAAGTGTCCCACAAAATAATCTTTGAAATGGCTTCGCATAAAGAAGTATTTTCGTCAATACTTTCCGTCACCGGATGCATAACATCCTTCACCTTAATATCGCGAGCCCGAAAACATAAGTTGGATAGTTTGTCCTGAAAAAACTGATAATGGCTCATGACCGTATCCAATATCTGTTCACTGACGCCGGCGCTGGACAATTTTCTGATATCCCCTAAAACGGTTCGTTTCGGTTCGAGGGCTTTTAAAAAAGCGAGTTCGCCAAGTTTACCGATAACCTTTTTATTATCATCAATAATAAGAACCGCTCGAAAGGGCTGGCGGCCGCGATCACGTTTTTTCTGAGCTTCCTGTAAAACCTGGATCGCTTCTAAGAGAGTGGCATCTTGTGAAACCAATCCATACTGATCAAGCGGAACCATCAGATCCTTAACGCGTTTTTCGTCCATCATCCCTCCATAATTTTATATTATGTTATTACCAGCATAAGTAAGCATAAAAACTTTCATATTTAACTCCGGCAATTTACGGGCAAAGTTAAAATAAAGGAGCTTCCCTGTCCCGGAGTACTTACCGCTTCAATCTTGCCGCCCATATTCTTAATTATCCCGTAACTGACCGAAAGCCCCAAACCGGTTCCCTTGCCAACCTCCTTGGTTGTATAAAATGGTAAAAATATTTTATCAATTTGCTCTCGAGTCATACCCATTCCAGTATCGGAAATAATAATCTGTATTTTCTTCTCGATAAATTTAGTGGCAATTGAAATTTTGCCGGGATTATCTTGAAGAGCATCGATAGCATTGTTGAGAATATTCAACAGAACCTGTTGAAGCTGATTAGCATCGGTTTGCATTTGCGGAATAGAATTATCATAATCCCTGATAATCTCGATATTGGATACTTCCATTTCCCGGCCAAGAATTCCATCGACAACATTATTAATAATATCTTGAACGTCATGAGGCGATATATCCATATTAGTTTTTCTGACAAAACCTAAAAGCTTACGGGTAACATCCCGGCAACGAAAAACTGCTTCATGAATATTGTCCAAAAACGGAATTAACTCTTGTATTTCCGGGGGTTTTCCAAACTCCGCTTTTATCAGGTCTTTCATTAAGCCGGCCTCTTCATTAATTACGGCCAGAGGATTATTTATCTCATGAGCAATGCCGGCGGCCAGCTCACCGACCGAGGCCAGTTTAGCGGCATGTTCCAATTGGGCGCGGGTTCGATCGGTTTCCTTTTGAAATTCGACTAACTTGCCGGCTCGATAAAAAACCATTGCCGATATAAGGATTATAAGGGAGATGGAAATAATCAGGATTCGTAGCCGATGCCCTGATAATAGACTATTATTCTCCAAGTCTGTCCTTTGGACAATTAAAGCCCAATCAGCGGTCTTCAACCATGAGTAGGCATAGGTTATCAGGGATTTATCTATTTTGAATTTTTCTATACCCAGCTTGAGTGTTCTCGGCGGAATATAAGGTGAGGCATCCAAAGGATGTCCGACCTGTGCTTTTACCAGCTGATATTAGGCGGCCCTTTTGACTATTGATGTTGACATTTACTGCGTCCCCTCCAGCGTTGTAATATACTCATACTTCCTTTCGGGATCGTGTGAAGTTCGCAAAGTTACAATCTTG
>JBDRRI010000266.1:0-2236 GCA_043825815.1 Candidatus Zixiibacteriota bacterium | reverse complement strand
CTTTAATAAGATACCCGCCTTTAAGAACATGATAATGAATATAATATTCCATTTCGTACTGATCCAGCCATTGCTGATTAAGATTGAAGCGTTCATTATCAAAAAGAGATAATTTATAGGCCCGGAAACCGCAGGTAATATCGGTCCCAGTATAGCCGGTACCGATTCTGACCATCAAGGTAAAAAGTTGTATCATAAGCTTGCGAAATAAGGGAAGATTGGGTGATTGACCGCCCTCGAGATAACGGGATCCTTGAATATAATCGAAATTTTCATTAATAATAGGATCGAGCAGGCGATGAATTTCTTCAGGGAGCATTTTACCATTGGCGGCCATAATGACAATTATATCATATCCGTTTTCCCTTCCGAATGTTATTGCCTCCCGAATGCCGCATCCAATTCCAATATTGATATCGTGACGAATAACATTATAACCGCCGTCAATCAAACATTCATAGCTTCCATCTGAAGAAGCATCATCAACAAAGAGGAGATCATATTCTTTATCATTGGGAAATTGAGTCAGAAGTTTTTTTAGTTTTTCCAGTTCATTATAGACAAAGAGCGATACCAGAATTTTCGGAATGGCCATGGCTCCTATTTGTCCTCATTAGTATTATATGGCGGCCAGAGATAGGGCCGTTCGAAGGCATTGATGGAGCACTTCAGTTCCAATACTTTTTTTATAACACGAGCCGGATTCCCGACCGCCACCATCCCCTCGGGAATATCGGAGACAACCACTGAACCGGCCCCAATCAAAGCCTCCCGGCCGATTTTAACCGTCGGAAGAAAAGTGCAGTTGGCGCCGATTTTGGCTCTATCGCCAATAATTGCCCCTCCCCCGCATTCTTTATATCTGGGGCAGTTCATCGGATGGGGATCATCGGTGAAAACGGTATGAGGGCCGATAAATACATCATCTCCAACCGTAACCATTTCCAGAAAGCAGGCCGAATGGATACGGCAATTGTTACCGATTTTATTTTCGAATTCAAGAATGGCATGCGTCCCGATTGAAACATTGTCGCCGATGATATTATCTTCGCGAATTGATGTCCCCTGTCCTGTTTGGAAATTATAGCCGATTACCGTACCGGCATAAATAGTAGTAAAAGGACGAATTATTGAATCATGGCCAATTATAAGTTTAAGCTCTCCATCTTTTTTCCCGCGCGGGGGCTGTCCCAGTACAACCGGACCGTAGATTATTGAGCCATTGCCTATTTCGACATTGTCATAGATTTTAACATCGCCGATTATCTTGATCTTGCTCACAGCTCAATCACCTTTCCGCCCAGCTTGATAGATTTAGAGGCACTTTCCAATATCTTAACAACTGATAACCCGGACTGACCGTCAGTCAACGGCTTTCTATTTTGCTCAATCGCATCGAAAAATTCGCGGGCAACCAACTTAAGGGCCTCAGTTGTATCCAGTTTGGGGGCAAGCATATCACCGGTTCGATACTGAACCAGAATATCGTAAACCTCTTCATCGCGGTTCTTATAATAATCCACGCCCTTATTGTAGACCTTGACTTTTTCCGAAGGCTCGACATCATCATAAACAACCATCTTTTGCGAGCCGCAAATCAACGTCTTACGGACTTTAACCGGAGCCAGCCAATTGACATGGATATGGCTTATCAAATTGGTTTTATAGCCAATTGATATATAGGCAATATTCTCAATATCTGAATTAAAATGAGAAATCCCGGTGGCGGCGACAGTTGTCGGTTTTTGATTTAATAGATAATCCATTATGGAAACATCATGCGGCGCCAGATCCCATATGACATTGATATCATTTTGAAAGAGGCCGAGATTGACGCGCACTGAATCGAAATAATAAATATCCCCCAAATCGCCACTATTCATTAACTCTTTAATTTTTCGCACCGCCCCGGTATATATGAAAGTATGGTCAACCATGAGAACCAGATTTTTTCGCTCTGCCGTTTCTATCAGAACCTCCGCCTGCTCCGAGGTGGCTGTCATCGGTTTTTCCAGAAGAACATGCTTGCCGTTTTCAAGCGCCTCCATTGCCATGCTAAAATGAGTCGAGACCGGGGTGACGATGACGACCGCATCGATATTTTTATTTTTTAAAATCTCATTGCAGTTGGTTGTTACTATTGCCACATTGGGGAATGTTTTGGCGACAAATTGAAGCCGTTCATCCCGAATATCGGCCACAGCCATGACCGTCACTTCGTCAAGAGCATTAAAGT
>JBDRRI010000265.1:0-13006 GCA_043825815.1 Candidatus Zixiibacteriota bacterium | reverse complement strand
ATAATCCATAGCCGGCATTAGTCTGTAAAATAGACTCCCGCCGATTGAGGCCGATTATAATCAAAGACTTATTTTTAATAAGAAAACCGTAACTGGCGTTTACATTGGTTTTATGATCGGTGCAGTTGCCGCACAACGAATCAACAAAATCCATTCGATTGGCTTCAAAAGTTTTTTCACCGATAAACACCGTATCGCCATCGGAGGCGAAATCGAAAGTTTCCTGAAGATTGTTTCCCCGTTTAACTATATAAGTTTTCCCTGAAATCGGCCGAGGCGCCAAAAAGGAAACTAAAATCAGACAAAAAATAAAACCGGTTAATCTTTTTAACATAGTATTAAAAAGATAAACCGGCAAAGTTTAAAGGCAAGTGCTTTTTACAAATTTATCAGATTCATAAACCGATAGAATTTCCCCTGACCATATTGGGCATACTGTTTTTTTATCTCATTCATAGTAAACCAAACCCGTTTGCTTTTTGGAAGCGGTATGGGAACATAGTATGATTGAGCCGGATCGCCTCCATGCCCGATTAGATACAAATTCTCGCCTTTGTCGCTGGTACAAATGTCTAATATCATAAGAGTATGGCCGGAAGAATCGGGGTCTTTTTCATCGAATTGAATATACATATCGCCGGGCATTATGTTTTCTTCGGAAACCGGTATCAAATTATTTATAAGAGTCTTGTTCGTATTTTTTCTCATTATAAATTCGATAAAGCGGTAAAACTCTTTCTCGTTGTGAGATTTTTTTTCGCCCTCTTTATAAATAACATTACCGCGGGCATCGGTGCTATAGTTGCCATCCAACCACTTGCCAAAAGTGACCGTATCATTTTCATTAAGGATGAAGGGGAAGCTATCAAGGAGATTGACAACCTTCAGATATTCGGTGGCTAATTGTATCGGGAAATCGGCGTCCTTTTGATTATTAGTCGTAACCCCGATATCAATGACGCCGGCAATAGAATCTGCCCTAGTAATGATTTGCTTATCATATCTGATAAGTGGATGAAATTCCGGTTTTAGCGGAAGATTTGTTAACCACATCAAATACCTAGTCATTTTATTCATTGGGAATCTTTTATAACCATCCGGCTCTTTAAAGGAAATAATAAGAGATCTATCTTTGTTAAATTCAAGCGCGAACGGATATAATTGGGAAGGACCGGTTTGCGAAATTGCCATGGAATAAGTCAGCGATAACAACAGAAGCGATACAATAACTTTTCTCATAAGGCATCTCCTTTATATCTGCAAATATTTTGTTACGTTATTGTCAGTATAAGTGTTTTTGTCATCAACTATTTATTCGGATCCGTTTTTTTTTAGCGCTCTTCCGAATTTGGAATATTTCTGGAAAATAAATGGAATATTCAGACGTTCCAATAACGCCCTAACCTGTTCGATGACTTTATCTTGGATGTCCGCAACAGGAATCTCAATTTCGAGTTCATAATCGACGGTATGATCAGCATATTCGGTCTTATCTATTTCAAGCTGAACAGAATAAGAATTGGTTTCATAGGCAATTGTGGTTCTCTTGGTATTAAAGGTGACCAATTTCATGAATTTATCATGCATAATTATATCGTTCAATTCTTCTAATATTTGAGCTGGAAGATCGTTTTTTGTAAATCCTTCGGCAAGCATGACCGTTGCTTTTTGTTTCCCGATTTCCTCTTGAATTTCCGGACGGATGGCAAGTTTAAGGGAGCCTTTCCTATTCATTCCTTTGGCCGTAATAAAAAACTGTCCCTCGATTTCTCTTATCCTGAGAGCCCATCCCGAATTCATTAGGTCATTTTCGGCGGTATCAAAGAAAGTATTTATTTGTATTACCGTAGTAATATTCTTAAAGTGGCCTATTAACCGTTTGTAATTTTCCTCATTATCAAGATCGAGCTTTATCTCTTTTTCTTCAATAATCATAATAAATCTTTAATAAAGGGGGATCACAATTAATATTGTAATCCCCGTATATCTCATGCAAAAACGTTTATTTAAAACGGCGCGGAAATCTGGCTTCCCATTCGACTACAATTGGGCTGGCAACAAAAATCGAAGAATAGGTGCCGATTATAACTCCTAAAATCATCGCTAACGAAAAGTCCTTCAAGACTTCGCCGCCGAAAATATAAAGAGTTATGACTACCAGAAGGGTCGATAATGAGGTCATTAACGTCCGCGACAGGACCTCATTAATTGAGCGGTTGACCGATGGTACAAACTCACCTTTTTTGCGGAATTTTTTCAGATTCTCGCGGATGCGGTCATAGATAACCACGGTATCGGTCAAAGAGTAACCGGCAATTGTCAGAAGGGCGGTTACGGCCAGCAGATTGATTTCGATATTGAATATCCAGAAAATTCCCAGTACTGCCAATACATCATGGAAAGTCGCGACCGTGGCCGCCACACCGGATCGGAAATCAAAACGAACGCCGATATAAGCGATCATTCCAAGAACGGAAATGAGCACTGCCCAGCGAGCCGATGTTTTTAAAGAATCACCGACGGCGGGACCGATGGTATGTTCCGAATCCCGGGTAAAATGATTATCGGGGAATTGGGATGCAATAATATTTTTCAATTTATCGGCTGCCTTTTCCTCCCCGGCAGTGGTTTCTTTAACCCGGATCATATAGGCGTTGGTAACCCCATGCTGATGAAGTGCTACAATGGAAGCTTCCGGGAATCCACCGGCAGCAATAGCGCTTCTAAGATCGGAAACATTGATAGGTTCGGCGAAATTGCCCTGAATCATTGTCCCGCCCTCAAAATCTATGCCCATATTGGCCTTGTTTAATAGAACCATAGTTAAGGCGGCCAGGCCTATCAGGATCAGTATGCCCGACAGCACAAACGCCTTTCTCCTAAGTCCTATGAAATCAATGTTAGTATCTTTTATTATCCTGAACATGGAACGTCTCCTCAACTATATGCTTAATTTTTTATACGATTTACGAATTTCAAAAATCGACCGGGTGATAACACCGGAAGTGTACAACGAAATGGAAACACCGCATAAAAGCGAGACGGCGAATCCCTTAATCGGACCGGATCCGAAAAAGAATAGCGCCAGAGCCGTGATTGCGGTTGTCACATGCGAGTCAACAATCGTCAGAAAAGCACGGTCATAACCGGCATCAATTGCCGCTCGAACAGTTTTTCCGGTGCGAAGTTCGTCTCGAATACGTTCGAATATCAAGATATTGGCATCAATCGTGATACCAATCGTCAGGATAATACCGGCTATTCCGGGCATAGTCAGGGTCGCTTTTACTCCCGCCATTATTGACAGAAGGAAGAAGATATTAAATATCAAGGCGATACTGGCAATGACGCCGGATAAGCGATAATAAAAACCGATAAGGATTAAAACCAGAGTCAGCCCAACCAGACTGGAAATCAAACCTTTCCAGATGGAATCGGATCCCAGAGTTGGTCCAACCAAATTTTTCTCGATAATTTCAACCGGGGCCGGCAGGGCGCCCGCTTTTAAAACGATGGCAAGGTTGGTGGCATCTTCTACAGTAGAACCTCCGCCCATTGTAATTTGACCGCTTCCTCGGATTTTACTGCCAATAAATGGGGCCGATTCAACCTTATCGTCGATAACAATGGCCAAAGGCTTGTCAATATTAGCGCCGGTAAGACGAGCAAAGGCGGCCGAGGCAGGACCGGAGAGTTTAAAGTCGACCGTGTTTTCCTGGAATTGACCCCGTCCAGCCCTGATAGCCTCAAGATGTTTGCCAAGAAACTGAATCTTTTTCTTGAGGAGATACAATGAATAAACTTCCTGAGCATTTCTCACCTCGGACCTTGTGGACCAGGCAAACTGAACATCTTCGGGAATCAATCGCTGAACTTCGGGCATGGCCAACATTTCTTCAATTGCTTTGCGATCTCTGATTGATACGGCAAAACCGGGCCATTGGGTGTTAGTCTTGGAACTGTATAGCGTGCCGCTCTGATCCAGATACTGGCTAAATGGCTTATCTTCATCGAAAAACAAAGATTCGTCATTAATTATATCATCCGCCAGAAGGCCAAGAGAAGCATCGTCGACAATCGAATCATCCGCCGGCTCGATCGGAGTAGCCTCGCCCGTTTTGGGTTCGGCTAATTCGCCATCGGTGGTCATAATTGTTTTGCCTTCCTCTGCCGCTTTATCTTTGCGAATGATAGCCACGACCGAGTCTATTTTATTGAATATTAACTGAGCATTATTCATTGTTTCAAGTAATTTAAACTCAAGCTGAGCCGTTTGGCCAATAATCTTATCGGCTCGGTCAGCATCGGTATAACCC
The DNA here is from genome assembly GCA_043825815.1 of Candidatus Zixiibacteriota bacterium. GTDB lineage: Bacteria > Zixibacteria > MSB-5A5 > GN15 > PGXB01 > JBDRRI01. The sequence goes on along the minus strand of JBDRRI010000265.1, from coordinate 8,690 downwards.
GGCAGGTCGACGATAATTCGATCTGTTCCCTGCTTTTGAATAATAGGTTCGGTGACGCCGGTAAAGTCAACACGATTCCGGATGACCTGAATCGCTCTCTCGACCGCATCTTTCTGTCCTTCTTTATCCAATTTCTCCATTTGGACTCTCAGAACAACATGAATACCGCCCTGCAAATCAAGACCCAGGCGCATTGCTTTTCTTTCCAGGTCCCCTACTGAGCCCGGTTTCTGCTCTTCCATCCGAGCTTTCTCAGCATCGGTCATGGTCCACAATTTAAGTGTGTTCCAAAAGCCGACAAGAGCTAAAACGATTAATACAGCTGTTATGGCTAAACGCCATGATTGACCTCTCATAGAACAATCCTTATCAATAGAGTTTTATAAATTATTTTCGATTAGGTTTTTTATAGAGAATATTTGGAAATGATTAACCGGTTCCGGAAGGTTTGGCTCCCACCAGAGTAAATTCCATCGCCTTTTTTGAAGAGATGGAAGTAGTTGTGGACCATTTTAAATATCGCCCCAATTTTATTTTTCTAATTTTTGAAAATTCCTGAGCTTTGGTAGGCGGTTTGATATGCTCGATATTAGAGGCATTGATCACCGCGGGAACGATCAGGAACATTGAGCGATCATCATTGTCCGGCTCGGTTTTATTCATTGAGCCGACTTCGGTCGGAAAGATAACCTTGCAATAGGCGGATTGACCTTTTTCCTGACCATTGCTCGAAAATCCAACTATTACAATAGAAAATCCAAATAATAAGACAGCGATTATGGCCGCCAGAGAAACGGCCGCCATCAGACTGTTCTCAATGTTATGTCTTTTAAGGTTTTTCATAAATCCTGACCAATATATCTCAAATGAATGATTTGTCAATTCAAATTTATTTTCATTCTTGACATCGGCACAAACTCTCAATAGCTTAATGTATTATAGCCGTTAAGTTTAGAATGTAAAAGCAGTTATCGGCAGTTTTTTCTGTCGTATAAGAATGTATTTTTTTTAAACATTATCAATATTTGGAGGAATAATGACTAGAAATAAAAAAGCCATAGGTTTAGGAATCTTATTTATTCTGTCAATATCGACAATCCTTGCTTTTCTATCTTGTTCCTGCCCGGTTCCGGTTAGTGAGGGCGGAATAAGAAAATTCATTTTGGAAAATGGAATGGAAATAATTTTAAAAGAAAATCATGCCACTTCAATGGCCACCAGTCTGATTTTTGTCAACGCCGGAGCTAAATATGAGGATAGATTCAATAATGGTGCGACTCATTTTCTGGAACATCTGTTATTCAACGGAACCGCTACCCGGAGTATGGAAGATATCAGTCGTGGGATTGACAAACTGGGTGGCTATATTAATGCCTTTACCAGAAAGGAATTTACCGCTTATTTGGTGACGATGCCACGCGATTATATCGAATATGGCATGGCCACACAGGCTGATATGCTTTTCAATTCCGTTTTTCCGGAGGATAAATTTGAAAAGGAACGCGGAATTGTTATTGAGGAACAAAAAAAGGATAATGATGCCGAAGGTTCTGCGGCGGAAGCCTTTTATGATAAAATGGCGATGGCTAATACTCCGTATTCTCAACCTGTAATTGGTTATGAATCAATTATCGCCAATATTCCGCGGGAGGCGATAATTGATTACTACAAAAGATTTTATGCACCAAATAATATGATTGCATTGATTATCGGCGATTTTAACTCCGATGAGATGGAGCGTTCAATTCGTGATATTTTTGGCGGTTTTCCTCGGGTCGAATTGCCTCCGACTCCCGATTTGATTCATCAGTCATTAACTGGGAAAAAAGTCTATAAGGCGAGTGCTGATACTAAATCAACCTATATTCGATATTCAATTGCCGCGCCTCGCTATATTGAGGCCGATTACTATGCTTTCAATTTGTTGGAGGATTACCTGGGAGATAGCGAAAATTCGCCATTGAGCAAGGCTCTCAAAACTGGGAGTGAACCGTTGGTCAGTTCCATTTCGGCTTATCTTGATACCAAGTCAGAATTTTCACGCTTCTATATTGAGCTTATTACAGAAAATGCTGCTTTAGTCGATTCTATCATTTTCATAACGGATAACGTTTTGGAATCGATGGCCAACAATCCGATTTCAGCGGAGCTTTTAAATGGTTACAAAGTGAGCCGGCGGTGTGATGAAATTTATCTATCCGAGAAATTGCATTACTATGGCTTTATGAAAGCGCCCACGATGGCTATTATGGGCTGGGATGCTTTTGCCAAACTTGATGAGGGGATTGACTCGGTAAGTGTTGAGGATTTTGTCACGGCCTGCCGCAAATATCTATCGGAGCCGGCTTATATTGCCATTGTTATTGAACCGATTGCCCAAAATGGTCCGAGTAAATTTTTTCCCGACGGACCAACGATTAATGATGTGCAGGCGCATTTTGATTCGGTAGAATATCCTCCTTATGGTCTCATGTCCGGCAAAGATTTTAAAATGCCGGATATAAAAAGAAAGATCGAAAGCGGATCCAAGCATGCCAGCTATTTGAAGGAAATCTTTGATAATGGTTTGACGGTAATTGTCAAATCGAATCCTGATAGCCGGGTTTTTGCGCTGAATGTTATCGGTAAAAATCGCTCGGCGACTGAAGCCTCCGGTCAGGATGGAATTACCGATTTTGTAAATCATATGATCGAAAAGGGAACGACCAATCTCGATGCCGAGAGATTATCGAAAGAGTTGGCGTCGATCGGAGCCAATGTAACTTTGTACGATAACCCCTGGATTCCGTATGACGACCGATATACAACCCGCCAATTTTCGTTTATGAAATTCGAAACAATTGATCAGTTCACCGAGCAGGGAATTGATCTCTTTTTTGATATAATCGCCAATCCAGCTTTCGATTCGGTCGAGGTGGAGAAGGTACGCAATTTCATATTCGGCCAGCTGGGTCGGAACAGCGGATCGCCTCAGAAGGTGGCACGAAACGAATTTTACGCAACTCTGTTTGAATCGGGACCGTATGCCAAGACAATCGAGGGAAACTATCGGACACTCAGTCGGATAACCGCCGATGATTTAAGGGAGCATCATCATAGGATGTACTCGCCAGAAAATATAATTATCACGGTCGGAACCAATGAACCGGCGGATAAGGTGATGGTGATGGTCAAAGAGAGATTTGGGCGGATACCGGCGACCGGATTCGTTCCAATTGAAGCGACCGCTCCGAATCCAATTAAAGGAATTAAAGCGGCTCATGAAAAGATGGATAAGGAGCAGGTATATATCTATCTGGGACATCTTCTCCCAGGCGCCAATTCTGAGGATGCTTCGGCTCTTAAGGTGGCAAATGCTATTCTTTCCGAGCGATTGAGTTATAATCTTCGGGAAAAGCAATCTCTTGCCTATTCGGTTGGCTCATCGGTCTCGCTCGATAAGAATTTTGGCTGGTTGACGTGCGTGATGGGAACCGGAGTTGAAAACTTTGAGCAGGCCAGAGATGGAATCATAGGTGAAATCGAAAGGATGAAAACGGATCCTCCGGATCAGGATGAATTGGACCGGGCGATAAATTCGATGTGGGGCTCATATCTAATGGCCAACCTTTCCCGCATAAATCAGGCTTATTATATGGGAGTCAATGAATATCTCGGTCTTGGCTATAAATATGATGATACTTTTATTGAGCAAGTTCGTGCAGTTACTCCCGATATGGTGCAAAAAACTGCCCAAAAATATTTTGACACGCAAAATTATATAATAGCCACAGCCGGGGATATTTAATTTCATATGAATAATGAACTCAATATAAAAGGCCATGAGGGGCGCGATGATTTGGCCGGGGAACATAAGTTCGGTGATGCCGGGCAGATCATTTTGTTTTTGATATTTATTATTGTTTGGATATTGGATTCGTTTGTTTTAAAATATACCAACCAACTATCGAATTATATAAATATTTATATTCGAATCGCGGTCAGTTTGGTACTTATAATATTCGCCTTTTATCTATTTAAAACCTCACATAATACCATTTTTAAAACCGTCAGGAAAGAGGCTGTGGTTATTTCGGAAGGCGTCTATTCAAGAGTCCGACATCCGATGTATCTCGGTGCTATTTTGTTATATCTGGCGCTAATTATTTTTTCTATGTCAATAGCCGGCTGGTTTGTCTGGATAATCGGATTATTATTCTATAATTATATTGCCTGTTATGAGGAAAAAATTCTGATTAAGAAATATGGGGCAGAATATGTCCGATATATGAGTAAAGTTTCTCGATGGCTTCCCTGACTTTAGTTTGTGGCGTATTGGCTCATATTAATTGACAAAACCTGATAAAAAATTAGATTGTACCGGAAAGACGCAGGTTTTTTATAATAAGAGGATACGATGGAATTTCTCTCAGTGGCGCTGACATTATTTTTAATTATGGATCCATTCGGGAACATTCCCCTCTTTATTCCTATTTTGGAAAAAGTCCGGCCGGAACGCCGCCGCAAGGTTCTTATCCGCGAACTCTTTTTGGCGTTGGCGGTAATTGCCGTTTTTATTCTCAGCGGCAAATATTTGATGGGTTTGCTGGGCCTCAGGCAAGAATCGGTGGCTATTGCCGGCGGAATTATTCTGTTTTTAATTTCAATTAAAATGGTCTTTCCAAAGCATGATACTGAGATCCGCCAGGATATGGAGGAGGAGCCACTTTTAGTGCCAATGGCGGTTCCCTTGATAGCGGGACCATCGATGCTGGCCGTTCTTCTCCTGTTTTCGTCAGCGGGGAATCCACCATTAATGGAACTTCTATTGGCGGCATTACTGGCCTGGGGTGGGACATTTGTGGTTCTTGTCCTATCCACCTATCTCTATAAGTTTTTTGCCAAACGAGGTTTAATAGCAATGGAGAGATTGATGGGAATGATTTTGGTGGTACTGGCGGTTCAGCTTTTTCTTGATGGTGTAACAACATATTTGAAATGAATAATGGTCAATTTTTCTGATAAATATAAATTCGTATCCTGCGCCGAGAATCGCGGTAAAATAGATGAGATTGATCAGAAGAGTCATCTCATTTGGCCTGAATTTATGCTCCATGATCCAGTGCCAAAGAAATATTGGAACAGGCTCTATTCTGATTTTTCGAAATATCAATTTGCAATAATCGACAAAACAGCCGAGACTGCCATCGGTCAGGTTAATGCGGTACCATTTCATTGGGACGATTTCATTGGAAATCTGCCGGAAGAAGGCTGGGATTGGGTCTTTGAAAAAGCTGTGAAAGATTGTGATACCGGAATCTCTCCCAATATGATAAGCCTGCTTCAAATAGCCATATTGCCGGAATATCACGGGGACGGTATCAGCCCGCGCGCTATTTCGACAATAAAGACTGTTGCCGGAGAGAGTAAATTTAAAAATTTAGTAGCGCCCGTCAGACCGAATTTAAAACATTTATATCCTCTGGCGGATATAGATGATTATATAAAATGGAAAAATAATGACGGCTTTCCATTTGATCCCTGGCTGAGAACCCACCTCCGTAGCGGAGCTAGGATTGTTAAACCGTGTCGTCGGGCGATGACTATTTCCGGGACGGTTGAAGAATGGGAGTCATGGACCAAATTAAAATTCCCGCAATCCGGGGAATATGTAGTCCCGTATGCCCTCAATCCAATATCTGTCAATCTTGCCAAAAAATCAGCAATATATATTGAACCCAATGTTTGGGTTGCCTATGATTTGTCTTCTTCTTGAGTCGCAGAATCGGCCGGAGCCGGTTCGCTATTATCCGTTCCCAACGCATTTGAAAAATGCATCTGGACAATGACCCATTTCCCGTCACGCTTCTCAACGATGCCAGTCCAGCGGATATTGATCCAGTTAGCCGGTCGGCCGGCCCATTCATTGCGGTCATCGAGTCGGGCTGACCACCAGGCAACTGTCTCCGATTGCGACAGATTGATTCTCAAGTCTCTGATTTCATAGCCGACCGCTTTAAATTCATCTTTCATGAAAAAATTATCCGTTAGATTCTCAAAGGCTTCCCGGCCTTGAAGATAACTATCATCCGGATTGAAGAAAAAAAGGTTGGAATCATTGGCAAAGCAGGAGTAAAGCAAACCCTTATCTTTATTCTTGGCCCATCCGATAGAATTATGGATCACATTTTTAATTTCGCTTATATTATTGTTTTTTACGGAATCATCCGACATGACTGCACTCCCAAATAATAAGTTTAATGAAAAGAATACAACTAATAGGTTTGATAGAAACTTCATACGCACTCCTCAAGTTTAAATCATCCATGGCAATTTATCCAGATCGACATTGCCTCCAGATATAATAATACCAATTTTTTTATTTTCAAAATATCCTCGGTGTTGCAAAACAACTCCCAATGGAACTGCCCCCGATGGTTCAACGACTATTTTCATTCGCTCCCATAAAATTCTCATAGCTCGAATAATATGTCTCTCAGATACGGTAAATATTTCATCAACATAATTCATAACAATCGGGAATGTGATTTTTCCCAGCGAAGTTTTCAGACCATCAGCTATTGTGGCTGGATTTTCGGACGGAATCAAAGTCTTTGATTTAAATGATCTATAGGCATCATCGGCCATCTCCGGTTCGGCCGCAATCATTTTTGTATTCTTGGTAAAATATTTGACGGCCAGAGCGGTTCCGCTGGTTAGCCCGCCTCCGCCTATCGGAGTCATGACCATATCAAGATTTTTAATTTCGTCCAGAAGCTCTATCGCCGATGTCGCCTGCCCGGCAATTATACTGGTATCATCATAAGGATGAAAAAAGACCGCTCCGGTTTCGTCAACGACTTTTTTTAGGGTTTCCTCGCGCGCCTGCTGGGTCGGCTTACAATATATTATTTCAGCGCCATAACTACGGACCGCATCGGATTTGACTTTCGGCGCATTTTCCGGCATAACAATATAGGCTTTGGTGTGGCGACATCTGGCCGCCAGCGCAATCGCTTGAGCGAAATTGCCCGAAGAATGAGTGGCGACGCCGTTTTTAAGGTCGTCACTCGATTTTGAATAAATGGCATTACAGGCGCCTCGAAATTTGAAGGCTCCTATTTTTTGAAAATTCTCGCATTTGAAATATAATTTGGCGTTTGTCATATCATCCAATAATGAGCTCGTCAAAACCGGAGTTCTATGGATATATGGTTTTATTCTGTCAGCCGCAGAAATGAGATCTGCGGATGATATTAAATTGTTTTCAATCATTTCACCTCGCATTTTTTAGATAAAAATAATTTAGCCTTTCATTTTAAAAATAGTTAACTTTTTTTCCAAAATCAGCTATGTTATTATTAATTTCGGGTATAATCATTAAGCGTGAATTAATAAATAGGCCAAAAATAGCGGCCAAAAGGAGATAGAAGATATGTATGAATTGGTTAAAGAAATTGAATATTATTACGCTCTGGTCAAAGACGAACCGGGCGAGGCAAGAAAGCTTCTTGAGTTTATGAGTGAAAAAGGGGTCAATATTCTTGCTTTTACAATGTTTCCTGTTGAAGATGGAAACACGCAGATAGATATCTTCCCTGAAAATCCGTTTCACCTAAAATCGGCCGCCGATGATGCCGGAATTCCTCTGGTTGGTCCCAAAAACGCCTTTCTGATTCAGGGCGAGGACCGTATTGGAGCGCTTTATGATTATCATTTAAAACTTTCCAATGCCGGAATAAATGTTTATGCCTCAAACGGCGCAACCGCCGGCGAGGGACGGTATGGCTATATTTTATGGGTAAATCCTGACGATTTTGAAAAAGCGGCGGAAGTATTAAAATCTTGAATTATTTAAGAAAAATTGGTCCGATTCCCGGTTATTTTTTATAACAACAAATGGCTGATTACCACTGGGAATTGGTGATCCTGATTAATTATATGCTCTTTTGACCGAAGATTGATATTAGACAAATTTGATTAGGCAATTAATTGATAATTAATTATTTTGCAGGCTACTTTTAAATTAAATTAATGGAGATGAAAAAATGCGAAGATTTCTAACGGCCCTTATTGTATTAGCAATTCCGATTGTTTTTTATTCATGCTCTATCGGTGATGCCAAGTCATTGTTTGAAGATGGACTGGCGGAGATGAAGGCCGGTAATATTGTCAAGGCCAAGGAAATATTCGATTCCATAAAGGAAAAAGACCCGCAATCGCCTTATGTCAATCATGCGCAGGCGATATATTTGGATATGGAGGGTTTTATATACGAAGCGATAAATGCCAATTATTTAACCCAGATTGACAATCTTGATTTTCTTCCATCATTATTCCATAGCGCCAACCTTCTTTCAAAATTAAATCTGCCCGGCGTTGCCTTCTTCGATATTTCTCTATACCGTGATAAAGGCGGTGATCCAAGGCTAAGTTTGGCTATGGAGATACAGCTTTATCTTGAGGCCGGCAAACTGGATGAAGCCGAGAAACATCTGGATAAATACCGTCAGGAAATGGCCGGCGATCCGTTGTTTATTATTTCCGAGGCCAATTACCTTTTACGGGCCGGGGAATTCGAATCGAGTCTGGACAAGTGTCATGAAGCCATTGAGGCTGGGAAGGATGATGTTGACATTATCAAACGCTCTGGTGATTTTTATCGCCAATTCGGCTTGATGGATTCCGCCGCTTACTATTATGATAACGCC
>JBDRRI010000264.1:0-14260 GCA_043825815.1 Candidatus Zixiibacteriota bacterium | reverse complement strand
ACCGATCGATTAATTGGATCCACGCAGACTAATAAAAACAAGTCTACAGTAGGACCATTTGAAATTTATAATGCTGACAGTACCAGTTCGATCAGATTCCAATTGGCCGGACAGTTACGGATGACTCTCGATAGCCGGGACAAAGGTGGCGATGCCGATAGGACTAATACATTATTTATGGAAGCGAGAAGGCTTAGACTGACCTTAAGTGGAACCATCTATGATCCGGATATATCTTATAAAGTGCATTTAAGTACAGCACCGAAATCGCTGGAACTGATGGATTTTTATTTTAACTACCGGTTAAAAGCGAACCTACAGTTTCGTTATGGGCAGTATAAAACGCCATTCACGCGTTACCGGATTCAATCTTTTCAACGCCTGACTTTCGTTGATTGGGCAATCGTGACCAAATATTTCGGGGCCGAGCGACAAATGGGTCTGGCCTTGCACAACGGGTATGAAAAACCGCCCAAATGGGGATATGTCTTTGGCTTATTTACCGGCGTCAATGCGAGAGCATCGCATGCTGTTGGTTTGGCAAAAGTCTATGGCGAAGAAACCGCTAATCCGTCGGATTTATCGGAGTCGGGCGCGACGGCCGATTATCACCCCGAGTTATTTTTACATTGTTCTTATAATGCCAATAACATACAATTAAATTCAAACAGCGATGCGGAGAGAACCGGATGGCGTTACAGCTTTGGAATAAGTTCCGCTTTCGATATGCACCCGACCGATTACCAGGATTTTAGGCTTCGCCTGGCTCCGGAAATATTAATTAAATATCGCGGGGTAGCCATTGTTGGCGCGGGATATGCGGGCTATTCCGAACTGGATAATGGTTCTGAAATGGAGTTAACGATGACCGGCTGTCTGATTCAAACAGCTTATCGTTTCCATGACGACTATGAAATTTCAATTCGATATGCTCTTGTAGATTTTCAAAAGGGGCTCACTGATGATGCTTCGGAACGGGCTTTACAGCTAATTGATGATTCGGGAGATGATCCTGAAATTATCAATCAATATAAGAATGCTGGAAAAATACTTCAGGAAAATGAATTAACTTTGGGCTTTAGTATATATTTATTGGGACACTCGTTAAAATGGCAAAGTGATTTTGGCTGGTTGCGGCACTGTTATGACGACGAAAACCGTGACGATTATCTGGCCCGTTCCCAATTCCAGGTGAGTTTTTAAATATGCGTGATAAAATATTACATAATTTTATAATATAAAGGGTTGTGACCTGAGTCGCATCGACTGTCATGAAAAACGAAAATAAAATTACCATTCTTGATCGAGAGAGCTTTCCGCTTCTGTTGGATTTATTATCCAAGAAAGGTTATGAGTTGTATGGCCCCACCATTGACAATGATAGCCTGATTTACGATCGGATTAAGACAACTGAGGACCTTCCGATCGGATGGAAAGACAATCAAGGTCCGGGCCAATACCGATTGGAAAAAAGCAATAAAAAGACGATTTTTGCCTATACGGTTGGCTTCCAATCATGGAAAAAAATACTTCATCCCGCCCATGAACGACTATGGGATGCCACATTGGAAGGAAAAGGATTTGCTATTCATACTCCGGGTGATGATATCAGCCCCAAAGCTCTTCTTGGTGTTCGCTCCTGCGAACTGGAGGCGCTGAAAATTCACGACAAAATTTTGATGGAAGGTCCCCATACCGATAGCCATTATCAACATCGGCGGAAAAATATATTTATTGTGGCTGTTAATTGCACCCAGCCGGGAGGAACCTGTTTTTGCGCCTCGATGAATACCGGACCGAAGGCTCAATCCGCTTTTGATTTATCTTTGACCGAAATTATGGAAGCCGACAAACATTATTTTACGGTTGCGGCCGGTTCAGAAATTGGAATAGAAATATTACAGGGACTTCCTGTCAGAGATGCCAGTCATGAAGAAATAGCTATTGCTGATAAGGCGATGGAGCGTTCCGTGAAAAAGATGGGCAGAACACTGAAGACTAAAGGACTGAAAGAGTTGTTGTTGGAGAACTTTGACAATCCTCATTGGGAAAAAATTTCGGAACGGTGTCTTACCTGTGGAAATTGTACATTGGTTTGTCCGACCTGTTTCTGCGTTAATGTTGAAGATACGACTGATCTTTCCGGGCAGAAGGCGGAACGATGGAATCATTGGGATTCCTGCTTTATTAAGGATTTTTCATATATCCATGGCGGGAGTATACGGATAAGCGCCGCTTCGCGTTATCGACAATGGCTGATGCATAAACTGGCCTATTGGGTTGATCAGTTCGGAACTTTTGGCTGCGTAGGATGCGGGCGGTGCATAACATGGTGTCCGGCGGGCATTGATATTACCGAAGAAGCCGATGCTATTATTAAAAATGTGTAAATAAAATGTTTAATTTTTAAAGTAGGTGAAATATGGAAAATCTGGAAGGTATCCTGACCGAACATCCATTTTTGGAAGGTCTGGATAAAAAGCATATTGAGCTCTTAGTGGGATGCGCTTCAAATGTAGTTTTTAAAGCGGGCGATTTTATCTTCCGCGAGGGTGAGGCGGCCAACTCATTTTATTTTATTCGTCAGGGCCGGGTCTTAATTGAAACTTATGTTCCTCAGAAGGGTCCGATCATGATTCGATCCCGCGAGGAGGGAGAAGTTCTCGGCTGGTCATGGCTGGTTCCGCCGTACCGCTGGCATTTTGATGCCCGGGCGGTTGAATTGACGAGAGCTATTGCTCTTGATGGCAAATGCCTTCGCGAGAAATGCCAAAACGATTCTGACTTCGGCTACGAGATTATGAAACGGTTCGTATTGGTAATCGCAGAACGGCTGGAAGCAACCAGACTTCAACTAATGGATGTATATGGCAATGGCACACATAAATAATCTGGCTGATGGGATGGTCGCGAGCAACCCAATGATTGTCCGACCGTTTCGCATCAGGAAAAGAAAAAAGGAAACGTACGATACCTTTACAATTGAACTGGAATCAATGGATGGTATGGGTGGTTTCGAATTCAAACCCGGCCAGTTTAATATGCTGTATGTTTACGGTATTGGCGAGGTGCCGATATCGATCAGCGGCAATCCGGCCAAAAGTAAAATATTGACACATACTATCCGGGTCGTCGGTACAGTTACCAAGGCGATTAATAATTTAAAGGTCGGCGAAACCCTGGGAGTGAGAGGCCCCTATGGCGCCGGCTGGCCCGTCGAAACGGCGGTTGGCAAGGATGTGGTTGTGGTTACCGGAGGAATCGGTTTGGCGCCGCTACGTCCGGCCATTAATCACCTGTTGACTAATCGCGACAAATATGGCAAAATATCGCTTCTCTATGGAGCCCGAACACCTGAAGACATTCTTTATATTAAAAATCTAGAGCAGTGGCGGGGACGCTTTGATATTGAGACATTAATTACGGTTGATCGGGCAGTGGGAAGCTGGCGCGGTAATGTCGGGGTTGTTACGACTTTAATTGGCCGGTCATCTTTTAATCCCCTCGATTGTATTGCAATGGTGTGCGGCCCCGAAATCATGATGCGTTTTACCGTTATGGAACTCCTAAAAAAGGGCGTTGAGGCACACGATATCTATATTTCCATGGAAAGAAATATGAAATGCGGGGTCGGCCTTTGCGGGCACTGTCAGATTGGATCGACTTTCGTTTGTAAAGATGGTCCTGTTTATTGTTATGAAGATGTCAAAAGTGTCTTCCACAGAAGGGAGATGTAAGATGGCAAATAGACGAAAACCAAAAGTGGCTGTCTGGAAATTTGCCTCCTGCGACGGCTGTCAATTAAGTCTTCTTGATTGCGAGGATGAGCTTTTGGCGGTGGCCGGAGCGATTGAGATTGCCAATTTCCCGGAAGCATCACGACGGGTTCTTAAAGGCCCGTACGATATTTCTCTGGTGGAAGGATCGATCACCACGCCTCATGATGCCGAACGCATTCACAAAGTCAGACGCTCTTCCAAATTACTGGTTACGATCGGTTCATGCGCCACGGCCGGAGGCATTCAGGCTCTTCGCAATTTTAAAAACGCCAAGGATTTTGCTTCGGTTGTGTATGCCCATCCCGAATATATTGAAACACTGAATAAATCGACTCCGATTGCCGATCATGTGGCCGTTGATTTTGAACTGCGCGGCTGTCCGATTAACAAGTACCATCTGGTCGAATTGATAAGCGCCTTATTGAATAATCGCAAACCGAATATTCCCGTTTATAGTACTTGTATCGAATGCAAACGAAAGGGTCTCGTCTGCGTGATGGTGGCCAAGGGTATTCCATGTCTGGGGCCGGTCACACAGGCCGGATGCGGAGCGCTTTGCCCATCATACAACCGGGGATGTTTTGGCTGTTTCGGGCCGAAGGAAACACCGAATACAACCTCCATGGGAGCCATTTTCGAGAATATGAAAATGAAAGACGACGATATTATGAGAGCTTTTCGAAATTTTAATGCCTATGCCGAGCCATTCAGGAAAGCGAGCGAATCTTATGAAAAGTAGAACAATTAAAGTTGATTATCTTGCCCGGGTGGAGGGTGAAGGCGGGCTTTTGGTTAAAATAAGGGGCGATCAGGTAATCGAGGCAAAACTGAATATATTTGAACCGCCGCGATTTTTCGAGGGTTTTCTGCGGGGCAGGAAATTTACCGAAGCGCCCGATATCACCGCCCGCATTTGCGGTATTTGTCCGGTTGCTTATCAGATGAGTTCATCGCATGCAATGGAACTGGCCTGCGGGGTCTCCGTAAAAGGACAACTTCGCCAGCTTCGCCGTTTGTTGTACTGCGGAGAATGGATTGAATCGCATGTTCTTCATATATATATGCTACACGCTCCTGATTTTCTCGGTTATCAGGATGTCATACAGTTGGCTAAAGACTACCCGGAGGTCGTCAATCGGGCCTTGAAACTTAAAAAAATCGGTAATGAAATTGTCGCCCTGGTGGGCGGTAGAGAAATTCATCCGATAAATCCGCGCGTAGGCGGTTTTTATAAGGTTCCCAAGAAGGAAGAATTGGATGCTTTGGTAGAGCGGCTGAAGTGGGCTGTTGACGTTTCATTGGAGACGATTCAGTTGGTTAAGACGTTTCTATTTCCTGATTTTGAGCCGGATTATGAATACGTTGCCCTTCGGCACCCGGAAGAGTACCCCTTAAATAGAGGAAGAATAGTTTCCAGTAAAGGCATAGATATCAGCTCCGCCGAATTTCTTTCTTATTTTGAAGAAGAGCATGTCAAACATTCGACTTCTCTTCACTCTATGGTAAAAGAACGGGGCCCGTATCTTGTCGGTCCCCTGGCGCGATACAATTTGAACTTTGACAAATTGCCGAAAATTGCCCAGGAGGCGGCTCTTGATGCCGGGCTTGGAGAGACCTGTCATAATCCATTTAAGAGCATCATCGTTCGTGCCGTGGAAACGCTTTTTGCCTGTCATGAAGCTTTGCGGATTATCGAAAATTACGAAATGCCCGACAAGCCATACATCGATGTTGTGCCACACCAGTCGACCGGTCATTGGTGTACGGAAGCACCGCGGGGATTATTGTATCATCATTATACGATTGATAATAACGGCCTTATTAAGGAGGCCCGAATTATTCCGCCGACCTCTCAGAATCAGAAAGTAATTGAAGATGATCTCTTTCATTTCGTCGGCAAGAATTTAAATCTTGCCGATGACGAGCTTACTTTGAGATGCGAACAGGTTGTTCGCAACTATGACCCATGCATTTCCTGTTCCTGCCATTTTCTGAAACTTAAGATAGAACGAACATAAGGCGGTTTTCTCATGAATGATTATTCTCAAATTGTTATCGTCGGATTTGGAAATGAATTCCGGAAAGATGACGGTCTGGGATTGTATGTTGCCCGGCGGTTGAAAAATGAAATGCCGGGGGGGATAAATATTGTCGAAGGAATACATGATGGTTATGCCCTTTTGAACACCTGGGATAAGTCAAGTACGGTTTTCATTATCGACTGTGCTGTTTCGGGGAAAAAACCGGGGACAATATATCGCTTTGATGCCTTGCATGAAAAAATACCTTCCGATTTATTCGATGGATTTTCCACTCATACAATCAGCCTCATTGACGCAATTGAACTGGCGGATATACTGGAAAAACTGCCCGAAGGTTTATTCGTATATGGGGTTGAGGGGAAAGATTATTCAACAGGTGTTGGGTTAACGCCGGAAATACAAATTTCGGCTGATCAATTGGCGGAGGATATCTTAAGTGAAATCAAGTCCATGGTTAACTGGTGATAATGAAAGGTTGTGAAAATGCATAAATCATCACTTTTAAAAGATCTGCTTTCAAAAATAGAAACCATTGCCGAGGGCGCGAAATTTGAAAGAGAATCCTTGACCGATATTTCCGATCCTCGGGCTCGGGATATTATTTTGGATTGCGTGGAGGTAGCAGTATAATGAAAGACGAATCACTTCATAGTTTTGCCGGAGAAGAAAAAGCTTCCCATCGGCAAAGACTTTGCATTGTAATACGGGGTGCGGTGCAGGGGATTGGATTCCGTCCTTTTATTTATAGATTGGCCAAAGAGCTTAATCTCGCGGGGTGGATAACCAATTCTCTGGATGGTGTGGAAATCGAGGTTGAGGGTAACACGGGGAAACTGACCCAATTTATGAACCGCATTGATTCCGAAAAACCGGAACTGGCCTTAATTCAGGGTAAAAATATTTCGTACTGCCCGCCGATCGGATATACCGAATTTATAATTAAACAAAGCCGATTATCGGGCGAAAGACGAGCCCTGGTTCAACCCGATATTGCCACCTGTCCCGATTGTCTTGAAGAAATATTCGATCCTGATGATCGGCGGTACCGTTATCCCTTTACCAATTGCACCAATTGCGGTCCCCGGTTTAGCATTATTGAAAAATTGCCGTATGACCGCGAAAATACGACCATGAAAATGTTTCCGATGTGCGATAGATGTCTGGAAGAATATAAAGATCCGGGTAATCGACGGTTTCATGCTCAGCCGACTGCCTGTCCTGATTGTGGTCCCCAATTGGAATTGTGGAACCTGAAGGGGCAAATGATTTCGACCAAAAATCAGAGTTTATTAGATGCCTGTGACGCTTTGACCAATGGGCTTATTGTGGCTCTCAAGGGGCTCGGCGGTTTTCAACTTTTAGTCGATGCCCGTAATGAGGATGCAGTCGAACGCCTGAGACGACTCAAGGGACGGTATGAAAAACCTTTTGCCATGATGTATCCTCACCTTGACGCTATAAAAAAGCATTGCCATGTTACTGAATCAGAAGAGAGCATATTAATTTCTCAAAAATCTCCGATTATTATCTTAAAACGCAGAGATCAGATCGTATCTCATATTTCACCCGCGGTGGCCCCTGATAATAATCCTTATTTCGGAATTATGCTGCCCTATACTCCTTTGCATCATCTCCTGATGGCGGAGCTGGAATATCCAATTGTTGCCACCAGCGGTAATTTATCGGGCGAATCGATTTGCATCAATGAATATGAAGCACTGGAACGATTAAAAAATGTTGCCGACTTATTTCTTGTGCATAATCGGCCCATCGCCCGGCAGGTTGATGATTCCGTTGTTAGAATTATGAGCGGGCAGGAATTCGTAATTAGAAATGCTCGCGGTTATGCGCCAAAATCGATTCAGATGACACAGCCGTTATCGTCTACGCTCCTTGCTGTTGGCGCTCAATTGAAAAATTCGATCGCCCTTTTGAACGGCGAAAATATTCTTTTAAGCCAGCATATCGGCGACCTTGATACCGGTCATGCCTACGGTGCTTTTATAAAGAGCATCAATTCACTGGGCCATATTTACGATTTTAATCCCCAGGAAACGGTTACCGATTTACATCCCGATTATCTCTCTTCCATTTATGCCTCCCAACTTAAACTTTCCTCCATGAAGGTACAGCACCACCGGGCCCATATTTTATCTTGCCTGGTTGATAATCAACTTGAGCCGCCGGTTCTGGGAGTCTCATGGGACGGTACCGGATTAGGCGATGACGGTACAATCTGGGGAAGTGAATTCCTGAAAGTATTTCGCAAGAATTATGTTAGGGTAGCACATTTGCGCTATTTTAAATTACCCGGAGGCGATCAGGCGATAAAAGAACCCCGCCGCTCGGCCCTGGGAGTATTATATGAAATATTCGGCGACAAACTTTTTGGCATGCAAAATTTAGTGACTCTTGATTCATTCAATAGTCATGAAATGGCCACTATAGGAAAAATGCTTAAAAATAATATTAACTCCCCGGTAACCTCAAGCATGGGGCGGCTTTTTGATGCCGTATCATCGATTGTCGGTCTGGCTAATAAATCTGGATATGAAGGTCAGGCCGCAATGAAACTGGAGTTTGCCGCGGAAAAGGCCGTGACAGACGACTCCTACTCTTTCGATGTTCAGTTTGATTATATGCCCTATATTATTAATTGGGAGCCGGCGATTCGGTCAATTCTGAATGATCTTCAGAATTCAATACCGGTCAGTACGATTGCCACGAAATTTCACAATGGCCTCGCTGAATTAACGGCCAATATTGCCGCGCGCGTTAATGATCAAAATGTAGTATTGACGGGAGGTTGTTTCCAAAATAAATGCCTTCTTGAAAAGACAGTTAATGCCTTACGAGGAATAGGATTTAATCCTTTGTGGCATAAACAAATTCCCACTAATGACGGCGGTCTCAGCGCCGGTCAAATAATGGGCCGATTAATGGCCGGGGAAGGAGCCTGAAATGTGTCTGGCCATTCCGGGCAAAATTATTTCGATAGACAGCGCTGAAGATATCATGCGATGCGGGAAAGTGGATTTCGGCGGCGTGACTAAAACCATCAATCTGGCTTTTGTTCCCGAGGCTGGGATTGATGACTATATATTAGTCCACGCCGGTTTCGCGATTGGCCGGATCAATGAAGAAGAGGCTATGCAGACACTTACTGATTTTAATCAGTACTTCCGAGAAAATAATAAATTATGAAATATTTTGAGGAGTATCGTTCCCCGCAAATCATAGAAGAGTATATTGCCAAAATAAAACATGTTGTACGCGGTCAATGGAATATTATGGAAGTTTGCGGCGGGCAGACGCACGCTATTTTTCGATATGGAATTGACCAGCTTCTGCCATCAAATATTACTCTTCTCCACGGTCCCGGCTGTCCGGTTTGCGTTACGCCGGCGCAGATAATTGATCAGGCGATAGCTATCTCTCTGAAGCCGGATGTAATTTTCTGTACCTTTGGGGATATGATCCGTGTCCCGGGAAATGACAAGGACTTAATTTCGGCTCGGGGACGAGGAGCCATCATAAAAATTGTTTATTCACCTTTGGATGCGGTTACCATGGCACAAAATAATCTTGATAAAGAGATAGTTTTTTTTGCCATTGGATTTGAAACGACCGCTCCTTTGAATGCCTCTGCTGTATTAATGGCTGACAAACTTGGAATAAAGAATTTTTCAATATTAAATGGAATGGTCCGAATCCCGCCGGCAATTGAGGCTCTATTAAGCAATCCTCAATGCCGTATTGATGCTTTTCTGGCACCCGGGCATGTCTGTACTATTACCGGCTTGAGTGAATATGAATCGCTGGTTGACAAATATCATCTTCCGATTGTCGCCACCGGTTTTGAACCGGTCGATCTTATCCGGGGTATCTATGAAGCGGCCTTTCAACTTGAAAATGGCCAAGCCAGTTTAGGCAATCAGTATTCCCGGGCGGTTAATTATGATGGAAATAAAAAGGCTCAATTTATTATCGATCAGGCTTTTAATATTATTGATAGGGATTGGCGCGGTTTGGGTAATATTAAGAATAGCGGCTATGTCTTAAAGGAAAAATATAAACGATATGACGCGACCAGCCGCTTTAATATTCCATTATCCAACACTGAAAATAAAAACGGATGCATCGTATCTGATATATTGCGCGGTCTGGCGGAGCCCAACCAATGTCCGGAGTTTGGAAATAATTGTCAACCGGAGCATCCTTTGGGGCCGATGATGGTTTCATCCGAGGGCGCTTGCGCCGCCTATTATAAATATCGGAGTAATTATGCAAAAAGATAACGGCGATGGTACATTAAACTGTCCCGCTCCCGCGCCTCATTTGGGCCATATTACCATGGCTCATGGCGGAGGCGGTCGGCAAATGCATCAATTGATTGAAAATCTGTTCATTAGTAAATTTGATTCCGATGAGCTTAAAAAAGCTCATGACGGAGCGATTTTCCCCGGTCAAAATAAAAGGTACGCTTATACGACTGATTCCTTTGTTGTTCATCCGCTTTTTTTCCCGGGCGGTAATATTGGTTCTCTGGCGGTTTACGGGACAGTGAATGATCTGGCCATGTGCGGAGCCAAGCCCCTTTATATGAGTACTGGTTTTATAATCGAAGAGGGTTTTTCTATTGAAGTCCTGACCAAAATTGTCGGTTCCATGAAAACTGCGGCCGATCGGGCCGGCGTAAAAATTGTTACGGGGGATACCAAGATTGTCGAGCATGGTAAATGCGATGGCGTCTATATTAATACTTCGGGCGTTGGAATAATAAATCACGATCTGGATATCTCACCGACCTCTATCAGGCCGGGTGATGCTATTTTAATCAATCGTGATATTGGCCGGCACGGGATTGCGGTTATGTCAATTCGCGAGGGGTTTCAGTTTGAAACCAATATAGAAAGTGACTGCGCTCCTCTGGCTGAAACGGTAATGAGGCTGATTGATAATAATATAAATATTAAATGTCTTCGCGATTTGACCCGTGGTGGATTGGCCTCGGCCCTGACTGAATTGGCGGGATCGTCCCGATTGCATTTTTCGCTTGAGGAAAATTGCCTTCCGGTTTCTTCGCCGGTTAATAACGCCTGTGAAATACTGGGATTGGATCCGCTCCTGGTCGCTAATGAAGGTGCTTTCTTACTTTTTGTTTCTTCAAACGACGCCGAAAAAACAAGAAATATTCTGCAAAGTGATTTAGATTGGCCGGATGCTTCGATAATTGGACGGGTTGTCGATGACGGAAGCGATCTGGTCACTTTAAAATTGAATCTGGGAACCGAGCGGATCATTACCATGCCAGCCGGGGAACAACTACCCCGAATATGTTAATCAAAATATGATGCTTGTTAATATTTCCCTAAAAAAATCAATACAGCGCTCCGGACCTTAAGTCATTGCTATTAATCAGGCTTGTGAATTCAATAATTAATAAACCACCTATTTTCCAAGATATTCGACCAGCCAGGCGATTTTATCCTGAGGCCCGGTTAGTTTTTGACTCCATTCTGGATCCGGATTTTGAAAATAAAATTCATACCGCATGGTCACGATATCGCTGATATTCTCAAATGGCTCTTTGGCTCCGAACATCTGATCAAAGAATAGGGGGTAGTTGTATTTTCTGCTCAACTCAACCATATCATTCTTTTGTATAGTATTTAAAACGGCACCGACAAGGGCGGTTTGGTGCAGGAATATTCTATTTTCAACGTTATCGATGCACATCTGTTTGAGGGCCGAATCGGAATATAAAAGGGCAAAATCTTCGGACCATTTTTTTAAAATGCCTTTTTCCGGACGAACCACAAGCAGACCGGAATTAAAATAGCAATTGATTTCCACCTTATCAGCCGGAGTCACCAATGGAAAAATCGATTCTTTATTAATATGGAGCAGGGCATATATTCTTTTCCAGAATGGATTGGGTGTTTCCCCAAAAACAATTCCGGAACGGTTATGCATAACCGGTCGATAAGCCAGATTAATCGATGAATCAAGTATAAATTCTATAGGTTCATTTAATAGAACAGTATCATCATCCATCCAGACCAAAATGGCCCCTCGTTCAGCCGCCTCTTTTTCAGCCAACCCGGCCGCAAATGTTTTTCCGGCGTAATAGAACCATAGTGCCTCTTTCGGGGCTGAACTATTCAGAATTTCGACGTTAACCAATGAAAATTTTTGGGCAATATTGGCAGAATCAAAATTAACATAATCGGCCACAAATAATATTATAGGGGCATTTTGAAAATTACCGCCAAATTTACGAATTGACTGAGCCAAAATCAAAATATGATCAAGTTGTTCTTCGCTTTCGGCAAACGACGCAAAAATGACTTTCTCACATTGGTTATTATCATTGGCATCCATTTTTTTATCTCCCGATTTGTCACCAAAACCGTTGGCGCCCATAATTAAAACGATAGCGATTAAATAGAAAATTTTTCTAATCATTTCATTCTCCGTATTTATAATAGTCATTCAAAAAATAGTCAATATCCCCAAAGCTAAGGATTTATTAATACTTGTTACCGCAAATGGTAAATTCTTTCAAAGAGTTGTCCAAATTTATTCGATAATCTAAAATGAATATATTATTTACCGTATGACCTGCCGGCAATAAGATCGCCAATGATGATTAACCAATAATATCCTGCCATTAAGAAAAATTAATAGTCTAAATCCAATTTTTACGCTTAAAAAAGATGAATAAACCTCCTCCGACCGTCAGTACCAATCCCCAAAACATAATATAGCCAAACGGCCAGCCGAGCTCCGGCATATTAAACGGACTGCTCGAGGTATCAAAATTCATACCATAAACGCCGGCCAAAAATCCGAGCGGGATAAAAATGGTGGCAATTATGGTTAGGACTTTCATAACCTCATTCATTTTATTACTGATACTGGAAAGATAAATATCCAGCAAACCAGACACCATATCCCGAAATAACTCAACCGAATCGATAATCTGTATGGTATGTTCGTATAAATCGCGAAGGTAGGCCCGTGAGGAATCTTTAATCAACACAGAATCGGCCCTCTCCAGTCCGCCGATAACCTCCCTGAGCGGCCAGGTCGCTTTGCGCATATAGATTAACTGCCTTTTAAGTTCATGAATTTTTTCCAGATCCCGGGGAGTCGGTTGGACTATTAAAAGATCCTCGAGCGATTCAATCGTTCCCGCCAACTCTTCCAGAATTACAAAATAATTGTCAACGATAGCATCAATCAGGGTATAGGCCAGATAATCGGGTGAAACAAATTTTATACGCGGCGAAGCTTTACGCAGTCGAGCCCGAATAGGATCAAAGACATCGCCGATTCGCTCCTGAAATGAAATTACATAATTATTGCCTAAAATAAAGCTGACCTGCTCGGAGACAATATCATTATTGTCGGGATTGATATATAACATTTTGATTGCCAGAAAGATATAGCTGTCCGATATCTCAATTTTCGGTCTTTGGCCGGTGTTGGCGATATCCTCAAGAATAAGCGGGTGAAAATTAAAATGCCTGCCAATCTTTTCAATCACCCCAACGTCATGCAGTCCATCAATATTTATCCATGTTATAGTTGGACTATCTTTAAATGGAAAACATTCCTCAATAGAGGAAACTTCCAATTCATTGAGTTCAGTTTCATTATAATCGAGAATACGGATTCGAGTTTGCTCAATCTTTTTATCGCCAATGAAAACAACTGATCCCGGTTCCAATCCTTTTGCTTTTGAAAGTCTTTTTATCAATTTTGCCATTGTAACACCTCCCGATTGTATTAATGTCCAATCAACAATAATACTGAAATTTTGAAAAATACCCGTATATTTTAAAAGTAATGATTGATTCGTTTTAAATCAATTATTTTAATTGACATTAGTTTCGCCATTTAATATGATATCCCCAGGACAGTGCGGTTGTACTTCACGATTTAATTGGCCAATATTGGGCTCAAGGAAATGGGAACGGTCAACCGAGATTATACGGCCAATGAGTGGCCTTATATTGGATTAAAAGGCAGATTCCTGCAAGGGGGCTAGGAATGAACCATAAGAATAAAAATATTCCTATTCTTATAAATAAAAATCAGCACAAATCCGAAAAATCACGATTGATATTCTCTAAAACAGGCGGTGAAGGGCAAGATATTCAAACGACCAATATGCCGTTTTTAAATCAAAGCGATTTTCAAGAATTATATCGAATTTTTGCATCTCTTACTGACGATGTTTTTGCAGTTTTATCGTTACCTGATTTTCGCTTTATAGATATCAATCATGCCTGTGAAAGAATGCACGGTTACACTCGCGAAGAATTATTAAGGATGAATTTTTTCGATATTATAGACGAACCGGAGCACGTTCGAATTTCAATCGAAAATTTTTTTAAAAATGAAATTAACCGCCTGCCGATCCACTATCAT
>JBDRRI010000263.1:0-6409 GCA_043825815.1 Candidatus Zixiibacteriota bacterium | reverse complement strand
AAAAGATGGCTTAAATTCACCGCCGGCTTGATTATTATATTCGCCATTCATGCCTTTATTGCATCCGGCTTTACTCCGCCCGGTATTTTAGGCGAAGTACTGCGTCATAACCGGGCGAACAATATTGATGCTTCGCCGCTTTTTTATTCGGAGGTGGAAAATATGGCCGAGTTGGAAAGGGGAGTTGCCATCATGCGTAAAATATCGGAAGACTATAAATCTAAGAATTAAGTTTTTCTTCCAGACATAACAAAAGCCCGCCTTTCGGCGGGCTTTTTATATGAGTAGTGTTCCTGATTAATAACGTCAGTGTCGGGCGACAACGTTATTTGATCAAGAGCATCTTCTTGGCGTCGGTGAAATCACCGGCCGAGGCACGATAGAAGTACATACCGGAAGCCATATTGGAGGCATCCCAGTTAACTTCAACCGTACCGGCTTCGCTAAATCCGGAGAACTCAGCAACTTTCTGACCGGAAACATTGAAAATTCCAATGTTCCAATGACAGGCTACCGGCAGAGCCAGTTCAATCTTCGTTGAAGGGTTGAACGGGTTCGGGTAGTTCTGAGCTAACTGATAAGCAACCGGAATCAGTTTGGCCGAGGTATTGGCAATCATCGTTCCATCGTGAGCAGCCGCTTCGACTGAAATGAGGTCGCCATTGACATTAAGAATCGCACCGTTGCTGATGGCATTACCGTTGAGTGACCAGACGAGAGCACGGGTGGTGCGGCCGTCAAAGCCATAGACGAGATCCACGTTGCCAATCGCCAGTTCTGGAGTCACATTGCCGTTGAAGACAAACAGGGCCGCGCCCAGGTCAACATTGGCATTAACACTCAAAACCGTGCCGGTCAACTCAAAGTTGGCAAAGGCAAGCGGATTGGCTTTCGGCATCGGGCTGGCATCGCCGACAATGACACGAACCAGGTAAACCAGGTCGGCCACGGTCAACGCATAGCCGTCACCGTTGATTTCGGTCGCCGCTGACTGACCTTCGACATTTACCGTAAAGGCGTTTAAGCCCTGGATAAAGTAGTTGGTGAAGACAACCGCGTCCGCGATTTCGTATGAAATACCATTCATGTTGACATCGCCGCGATCGTCAATCGAGTCTTTGCAGATAATGTCAACGCCGCCGTTACGGAAGATAATCGATCCGATCGGGGCATTCTTGAAGATTTCGTCACTGCTGTAAACAGTGTCATAACACTCTATCATCGGAGGGCCGCTGAAGCCGAAATCGGCCGGATCGGTAATCAGATTTCCGAGGAAATCATAAACCTGTAAGCCGAGATGCAGCCAGTTACCGGTCTCATCGGAGAGAGTGTTGTCGCCGCAGTCCATCCAGAAAAATCTGACAGGAACATACTGGCATTCCAAATTATAATCTTTGGTGACCAGGAAGTCGATGACCGCCAATTCACCCGGATTCATAATATGGTAAGTGTTGACAACGCCGTTGTTCGTTTCACGAAGAGCGATCAAACGCAACAAACCGGACGGACAACCGCCGTCGCAGTTTCCGGTCGCGCCAAAACGATAGGTGAAATATTCAAACTTGTCATTGTTAATCAAAGCTCCCGGAAGAGCTTCGGTCGCAGTCAGAGCCGAGGCATCATAGGCGATTAAGAAATCAAAACCGCCGATAAGATCGGTCGTAAATGTCTCCGGCATATAGGCCGAATCAAGATAGATCGATACTTGAGCATGGTGGCCCTGAAGCTGTTGGTGAACCTTCTCAATCGAAACCGCAAATCCGGCTACATGAATAGCGTAGCAGGCTTCATCGGAATTCGAGGGCGAGCAGGGATCACAAACGTTAGCGCCATCGCTAACTTTTACACAAAGGGTGAAATCACCCAGATATTCCGGATCGTCGCCAATATCCCAGGACCAGACGCCGGTGCCGGCATCAAGCTGGAAGCCGGTGCCATACCAGGTCGGTCCATCGAAACTGACCAACGAATAATTCAAAAGATGCGGACCGCCATCAGGATCGGTGGCCATGACCTGATCGGAAAGGGTAATTCCCCAAACCGCATAAAGGACATCAGCCGGATCTGAAGCGATCTCGGGAGGAGTGTTCCAAACGCAAACATTG
The DNA here is from genome assembly GCA_043825815.1 of Candidatus Zixiibacteriota bacterium. Taxonomy (GTDB): domain Bacteria; phylum Zixibacteria; class MSB-5A5; order GN15; family PGXB01; genus JBDRRI01. The sequence continues at coordinate 4,304 of JBDRRI010000263.1, read as the reverse complement.
AAGGAACATTCCTTGAAAGAACCGCACTTGTCGGTAAGTTTGATTGTGACTGTGTGGTCACAAACATCGCTGCCCGCCGGAGTCCAGCTCCAAAGACCACTGGAATTTATCGAACCGGGACCGGTTACGGTAAAGGTCAGACTCTCACAATCGTCAGGATCATCAAAAGTCATTTGGGCACTGACCATCTCACCCCAGTGAACGTCTTTGTCACCGTCACAAGCAAGGGTCGGAGCCTGGTTTACAATCGTAATGCTACCGGGAACTACCGTCGTGGCAATCGCCGCTACCGGATCGCAACCGACTAAACCGGTCGAAGCTGTAACGGCGTTACAACATCCGCCCGAAACCGTCGCGCCAATAACGTCAATAATTCCGTTGCAGACATCAGCCGTGTTGAAAGTAATTGTGGCTACTACTTTGCCACCGGTAAAATCAACACAGGCATCGCCACCATCATCGGATTTCATCGCCGCTATACGATAAACATTACCGTCAACAATCGGACCAACCCGATTTGTCAATCCGGTAAACCCACTAGCAAAATCAACATTCACGCTGCTGTAATCACCACTAACCTCAAAAATAACCTCAAACGCGCTCAACTCTCCAGGATTCGCTACCGTCACGTTCATTACCGAAGAGGCGCAACGTGGGGAGTTCTTGCTCTGGAATGTTACCGTCTGAGCTGAAGCATAAGTAAATCCGAATAACAGCAAGCATGAAACCAGCAGTAAAGATATATACAATGTTCTTTTTTGCATCATTATAATGCTCCTTTAAATACTTTAAAGGTTCATTAAAAGTAACATATAAGTTTCTAATTCATAAACAATATGAATCATGTTACCTTTCATGCTTCCGAACTTCTGCTACCAGAGGTGTCGGACAACCTCCAACTCAATCTTCAAAAAGTGGATGACAGATGATAATGCATATTTGATATGAATTAAGATCTATCTTTTTGAAGGAAGTTTTAAAAGGCTTTTTGGAAATCTAGTCAGATAATCACGAAACGTAATTACCCGTTAAGACCCAAGATATCTTTTTGAAGTGCTTTAATAAGAGTTTTTTTGCGGGCAACCCTAAGTTAAACCTAGTGTTGCAAGGTGCTTGCAGCTACTTAACAGAAGCGCATTTCCAACACAACTGTTCCCTGGACATCAACAAAATAACTAAATATCGCCCCTTGTCAAGAACTTTTTATCAAAATATGCTAAATACGATAGTGTGTAGTAACAATTATAAGCCGAATGGAAGAAAAAGAAAATACAAAAAATATCCAAGTTTCCAAATCAAAAACCACTTCAAAATAGAGAAGCAGATTTAATTCGCATGCAATTTGGGAAAGAAATTATTAACTATCATAAATATGAAAAAAGTAAGGTACGCTTTCGTAAAAAATTTTCCTTAAATATTAAGGCAAATGAGGATTCTAATTTTAAAAAGAATGTGATAATAATCACAATGTTTGATTTATATTAAAAAATTGAAAGTCGTTTTGAAAATAAAAATATGTGATATATTTCACAATCTTTATACTTTTCGAAACCAGTTCCTGTTTTAAAATTAAATGTCCTCATCCAAAACAAATTTTGAATCGCAAATACGGCCGCAAAATATTATTGGCCTGATTAATTATAGAATATCCAAAATGCCAAAAAACTATCCAAAAACTCATAAACCGTTTGACAAACCTCGCTCGCTAAATTATACTATTCGGCTAAATATATATATTACGATTGAGGAGGTTTTCCGGTGAAGGTATATGATACTGCCCGAATAAGAAACATTGCTTTATTGGGACAAAGGGGATGTGGAAAAACCAGTTTGGCTGATGCCATCGCATTTTCTTCTGGAATTACTAACCGGCTTGGAAAAGTGGATGACGGAACTTCACTGGCTGATTTTACCGATGAAGAGATAAAACGCAAATCAACCATCAGCCTATCGATGCTGGTTTGTCCGTGGAAAAACAATAAAATCAATGTTCTTGATTTGCCCGGGCATCCGGACTTTATCGGGGAGCTGATTTCCGGATTAAATGTTGCCGAAACAGCCGTTGTCGTTTTAAATGCCGGTTCCGGTATCGAAGTTGGTACGGAAATTCAGTATAAATATGTTCAAAAATTTAGTATCCCAAGACTGTTTTTTCTGAATAAAATTGAAAAAGAACATACCAAAACGGCCGATGTCATCGTTCAACTGCAGAGTCGATTTGGCTTAAAAGCGGTTCCGGTTCAGCTTCCAATTGGCGAAGGAACGACCTTCAAGGGTATTGTCGATCTAATCAAAATGAAGGGAATTACTTTTGACGGCTCGGGTAATCCGACCATGGATGATATTCCCGCTAATCTGGCTGATGTTGCCAATGATGCTCGCCAGAAGCTGGTTGAGATGATCGCCGAATCCGACGATGCACTTCTTGAGAAATTTTTTGATAAGGGTGAATTGACGGCCGATGAAATCACTAAAGGTTTGAAAAAAGCTATTGCGACGCGAAGCCTTTTCCCGATTCTTTACGGTTCCGCCGATGGTAATGCCGGCGTCCATACGCTCGCTGATTTTATTTCTGATTTTTGTCCATCGCCGGCTCAAATGCCCGAAATTAACATGCTGAAAGCCGGTTCCGATGAGTTGACCAGCATAAAGATGGATGCCGCCGGCAGTCCGATTGCTTATGTTTTTAAAACGATTTCCGAAGCTCATATTGGCGAAATTTCGCTGTTTAAGGTTATTTCCGGCTCCATTAATCAAGGGCTCGACGTTCAAAATCATAACAATAATAATTCCGAACGAATCGGCCAGATTTATACTGTCACCGGCAAAGACCGGACCGAAATCGATTCCGTCAATGCCGGCGATATCGCTGCGACGGTAAAATTGAAAACGACCAAAATGGGCGACACTCTGGCTCTTAAATCAACCGATTATGTGATGCCGGCGGTTGAATATCCAACGCCGGTCATGGATACCGGGATCAAGCCAAAGGGCAAAGGCGACGAAGAGAAAATGTCAACCGGCCTTCAGAAACTCCGCGACGGCGACCCGACTTTCGAACTGGTCATTGATGCCGCTTTAAGGCAGACTGTTTTATTCACTCAGGGATCGACTCAAACCGAAATCATAATCTCCAAGCTTCACGAAAAATTCGGCGTGGAGGTCGAACTGTTTAAGCCGAGAATCCCATATCGCGAGACAATAACCGGCAAAACCGAAATTCAGCACAAATACAAAAAGCAGTCCGGCGGACGCGGCCAGTATGGCGATGTCCATATTCGTCTAGAGCCGAATAAGCGCGGGGCCGGGTTCGAGTTTCTCGACGAAATCAAAGGCGGCGTTATTCCGTCCAAGTTTATCCCCTCGGTCGAAAAAGGCGTGGTCGAGGCGCTTGATAACGGTGGTTTGTCCGGTTCCCCGGTAGTGGATGTCAAAGTGGCCGTCTTCTACGGTTCCTATCATACGGTCGACTCCTCCGATATGGCCTTCAAAATGGCCGGAACGATGGCCTTTAAAGAGGGCTTTATGCAATGCAAGCCGGTTCTTCTGGAGCCGATTAATGCGGTCGAAATCCTGGTTCCCGAAGATTTCACCGGCGACGTGATGGGCGATCTTTCATCCCGCCGCGGAAAAATTGCCGGTATGGATCCCGAAGGCAAATACACCAGAATCCGCGCCACCGTGCCGCAATCCGAGCTTTACAATTACTCGGTCGACCTTCGTTCGATGACTTCCGGGCAGGGCGTCTACTCGAGAGAGTTTTCTCACTACGAGCAGGTCCCGCACGAAATCATGCCGAAAGTGATCGAGGATATTAAAGCGGCTAACGAAGCTTAATCATTTCCTATATATAAAAGCCCCGTTTCGGCGGGGTTTTTTTTTGCCGCATTTTTCACCTGCATAATTATAATTTATACCAATCTGCCGATATATCCTACAAAGGGAAAATTGCCCTTGTTTTTCCGATATTTTTGGAAAAAGAGGCATAAAATAAACAATCGGACCCCCAAATGTGCGACCTTGATATGCTTGAAAAACGGCTGGTAACCGCAACCGGCCGGGAAAAAGTAGATATTCTTATCGAATTGGGACGGGTTCTTTACCTCAAAGATCCCGAACGGATGAGAATTTATATCGAGGAGGCTCATCAGCTCGCGCGGGAACTCAACTATACTATTGGTATCGCCAACTCGCTCCGGATCAAAGGCAACCTTTACTGGGTGGCCGGTGATTATAAGAGCGCGATGGACCATTATCAGGGAGCCAAAAAAGTCTATGACCGTTTGGAAGATTTTGAAAATCTG
>JBDRRI010000262.1:0-5811 GCA_043825815.1 Candidatus Zixiibacteriota bacterium | reverse complement strand
CATTAATATTTCAAGAGTAATATATAAACCGGAAATAATGATTAGTAGTAGAGTAAAACCCAGGAGATGTTTTATCGATTTCAAAGGCGACCCCATTGATTTAATTAGAAAACCTATAAATTTTATTATTATTATCGGTATGGCCAAAATTAAAATAAATATTGTAACCAGCCAATAAAACGGATATTCATAAAATCGTATTTTAGCCTTTTGGTCATTTCCCGGAATCATCCAAAAATCTCTGCAAAATTATGGCGGCCGCCATTCGGTCAACGCGGCCCTTGTCTTTGCCAATTTTCTTGAAATGCCGGTGAATTATCGCTTCCGCCTCCACCGAGGAGTACCGCTCATCCATTTTATATATTGGCCCATCATATTGCTTTTCAAGCCGCGAAATAAAATCATCAACCATGCGGCATCGCTCGCCCATATCGCCGCCGTCGATTATTGAAATCGGATAGCCAACTACAACTCCAGAGGCTTTTAGTTCGCCGATATCTTCGACTATTTCATCGACGGCCTTTTTGATCGATTTATAAGTCAGTGTTTTATAGGCTGAGGCAATCAAACCGGTTGGGTCGGATTTGGCCAAACCGATTCGCCGCAGACCGAAATCGATTCCAATAAAGATGCTATTTTCCATACGGGGAATCTAAAAGGTTGGAGGACCTTAGTCAATTTTAAATAATCGAAAACGATAAATTGTTTCTAAATGTATTATTTTTGGTCTTTAGTCCTCTATAATATGAGAATAGATATGCCTATAAAAGCGGCAATCGAAGATTTCTCATTTACTGTACAACTCTTGGAGAGTATGGTTAACTGGCGGACCTGTATAGGTTCAAAAAGCGGGAGCTTTAAGCTCCCGCTTTTATATTTTGAATATTTTATTTTTGTTGACAACGATTGTAAGCAATCGTTTCTATGTTTTATTAAACAGGGTAAAGCCATATTTTAAGTAAACATTTTACCAATATTTTTTAACCTAAGGAGAGCTGGTATGTTAAGGAAAACTTTCATTGTGTTTGCAACCCTTTTACTGTTCACGTTTTTTTCTATAAGCTCCGTGCAGGCTCATAGCAGAGAAACACTGAAGAGTGATTTCGGCATTGAGCTACTCGGCAAGGCGGCGCTTTACAGCTTCTCGTATCAATACATGGTCACCCCATCGATCGGCCTGCAAGCGGCTGTTTCCGCGATAGGGGGAAGTGCGTCTGATGCCACCGTTGTATTCCTTCCTCTTGGCGGAAAATACTATCTGGTACCCAAAAGCGGTTCGCCATTTCTTACCGGCGGTATTGTCGTGCTGACCGGTTCGGCTGACTCCGGCCCTATTGAATCGGCCACTTATGGCTATGCCGGCATGGGTTTTGAATTTCGATCCGAAAGCGGTTTTCTCTTTCGCGGCACAGCCTATGGACTTATTGCCGGGGGAGAATTTTTTATCTGGCCGGGACTGCATATTGGTTATGCTTTTTAGAACGGAAAATTTATTGATCTTTCTTTAATATTGATAAACAAAATTGATTTGTTATGAGGGTCGAAATCTTAATGATTTCGACCTTTTTGTATTTCGTATTTTTTCATTTTACTTCTTTTTATACCTGTCAATATACTGCTCGATATCGAATTTTCGTTTGCAGCCGGCATAATTCATATATCTGATTTTCCCGAAAACCGGCCGTTCCGGCCAGGCGCGATCATGGACCCCGCCAAGCGACCAGGCAATACCGGCATAGCCATTCGGATCGCGGCCGTCGAGTTCGTATTTGTCGTTGAGATAGACGGCGTATTTCATCGCTGTTTCAGGTGAATCGGTCCATTCGAGAATTTTCTTGGCCCAGTACATCCGCATATAACCGTGCATTTTTCCGGTGATGACCATTTCTTTCTGGGCGGCATTCCAGAGAGGATCATCGGTTTCCGCGTTTTCAAAAGTTTTTAGATCGTAAAGGTACTGTCTTTTATCGCGAGAATGTTCACGGATAGTTCTTTTTGCCCAATCGGGGAAAGATGCAGAGGTGTCATAGTCGGAATTGTAGTAGCAGAAATTATCGCTTAGTTCGCGCCGAATAATCAGTTCTTCGAGAAATCCCATTCGGGCAGAGTTTAAACCGTCAATTTGGTCTATTTCATGGGCGATTTTTTGGGCAGATATCTGGCCGAAATGGAGGTAGGGGGAAAGGTTCGATTGGGCATCGGCGTTGGGATCATTGCGTTCGGTGTCGTATTTTGGCAGAGCGGTTATGATGAATTTTTTCAGAGCGGTTTGGGCGGCCATTTCGCCCGGTTTCAGCCAGGCGACTGGCGGGACGGAGCGATCAATTTTTAGAGATTTACAGACGATATCCCAATCAGTTGACATGCTGATGGCTGGGTCAGGCGGGGGCATTTTCGCAGGTTTTGGAAAATGGGTCAGGAATTCGGGCAGGAGTTTTTGTATTTTGGGACGAATCGTATAGGCAGCGTATTCCTGTTTGAACGAAACTATCCAGATCGGGACAATATTGTGTGTGTCGACTTCAAAGAAGGGGATATTTATTTTGGTCGCGATTTTTGTATGCCATTGTTGCTTGATTTTAAGGGGTGAAAAATCGGTTACAATTGTATCGATTTTGTTTTGCGATATGAATTTGGGGATTTCAATTTCGGGCTGGCCAAGTAAAAGACGAAAAACGATATTGTATTTGGCCGCCGATTTTTCCAATTCTTTTAAACCCTTCAACATGAAATCATACTGCCGGAGGGTGGCTCCGAGAAAATCGGGGACGAGGCAGAAGATTATTTCGAGACTTTTTTTCTTTTTAAGCGCTAATTGCTGAGCATAAATTAGGGCCCAGTTATCATTGATTCTCAGGTCGCGGCTCATCCAGCAGACAAGAGGCCCATCGCCGGGCGCGCCATTTTTAATTAAATGAACTCTTTTTTGGTTTATCTCATTCATAAAATTGATACGGCAAAATGGTTTAATCGGATAAATATGGCTGATTTTTGGCAAATCAACAAGAGTATATCTCCCCGAAAAGAGATGGAAATTGGCGGTTTATTTAATCGACCAAACAGCCGATAATATAAATAATATGTCAATTTTGAAGACGCGGAGGTTAAATCGTGAAAAAACTGCAAATTAATCTGATAATTCTGACCATTATTTTCGGCCTATCCGGTTTTTGCCCGGCCGGCGATAATCAGTTTCCATCGGAGGAACAGATAAACCGAGCGAATGAAACACTTCGGCAATCGCTTATAAAATCGGAGATTCCGATTAAGGAAATCGCGTCGAATTTGATGTATCAAAAATACGAAGAATTGGAAAAGATATACGAGGAGATATTTTATCAATATCGGGCGGATGTCACATACGAGGCGCGGCTGTGGTGGGCCTATGATATTTTCAATCCGAAGAGCGGTCTGCCGATCGGCGAGTTGAATCGGTGGGTGGAGACGACCGGTTCGTATATCGCTTATACCGCCCGCGGGTTTTATTATACCAATCTGGCTTATGCCGTGCGGGGGCAGGAGTATGTTGCCAATACGCCCGCCGAGCATCTGGATGAGATGCATCAATATCTGGCCAAGGCGATTCCGGATCTTAAAAAGGCGATTGAATTGAATCCGAAAAATATGCCGGCCTATGCGGCGATGATCCAGGCGGCGATGTCGGAGCCGAGCGTGGATGCCGAGAAATATCTTGAGACGGCGCTGAAAAACGATGAGCGGAGCTATTATGTCCGTTCGCAGTATATGCTGAAACTGCAACCGCGGTGGGGCGGGTCTTATGAGGCGATGGAGCAGTTCGGCGATGAGACGGCCGCCAAGGCCGATCTTAATCCGCGGTTCTGGACGTTCAAGGGGGCGGTGGCGGCCGATAAGGCGAGTCTGGCTTATGATGAGGGCGATATGAAGACGGCCGCAAAATTTTATAATTATGCGATGAAGTTTGGCGAGCGGGTGCAGTGGCTGCAGTATCGGGCGGCCTGTTATTATAAGAGCGGGCAACTGGAAGAGGCTCATCGCGATTTCGTGCGGATGCTGTATTATGACGGCGAAAACGAACTGGCCAAAGAATGGTCGCAATATCTGAGCGCCAAGATCGCCTTTGATAAAATGCAAACCGCAGGAAATGACAGAGAGGAAGTGTCGCAAGAGAGCGGACGATAATGGATATATGAGTTTGGTTAACTAACATAAGCGTTTACCAGTAAAATTTTGTACCCGGTAGGTTGATGAACCTGCCGGGCGAAAAAATTTGATATTGAGTTTATCACGAATATTTTCCTAATAAAAATTGGCTTTGTTTTGCATATTTTACATTTTTTCAAGCTACATCTTTTGGAGTAAATTTGTAAATTGGGTCGGTTTCGGCGTTTTGCGTGTCTCATAAATTGCATTTAATCCCTTTCAAAAAAATAATCATCTCTATTTATAGGGAGGATATAGAATTACTATTGAATTGGTATCGAAAATGTAAAGGGGGTATAGGATTCAGTGCGTTATTAAATATAATTTGGGGTAGATGAGGGCATCTGTTGGGCACGAAACATACTACCTCTTACATAAGGGGGCGGATCGTAATTTTGGATTGGTTTGGATTAATTTTGCTGGGATGATGAGGTACGGAATTAGATTGTAGACTGGAAGTGCGGCGTCCGTCCGTAATGGAGAGGCTTGCCCTTCCACTTTATACCTGTGTATTTTTACACACCCCGTCTTCGCCTGCGGCATAAATGGCTTGGCGAATCCACCCCTCTCGAGAGGGGAATTAAATGGGGTATGAACCGTTTAGATCGGTTACATATTAGACCGGGGACATAGGTAACAGCTATATGGGGGATGTCTGACAGGCTCTATTGGATTGGTTCGGGAAACCAAATAATGTCCTCTCTAAGAAAGGGCAGGCTTAGCCCGTTTATGCGCTTCGCGCGTCTCGTTCCGATATGTCATCCTTACGAAACTAAGAATCCATTTTTATTATTTGAATGGCATTGGCGTGAATTTTCGACTGCCGCCCTTTTCGAGATTACGCGCCAATGCCCGACCTTCCCAACGCTGACCCGCCGCGGCGGGTCACTACGGATACGCCCGGGTTAATGTCGGGTTTCTCGCCCGCCTGCGGCGGACTCGGAACGCCGACCTACTATGATAGATTTATAGTGCGGCTTGGTTTTTCTTGTAATCGATGATGCCCTGCTGGATACGGCTCAAGAAGCTATGAGGCGCGATTCGACCACATCGTCCGGTGCCGTCGGCTTTCGGGGTACACATTCGGAAACACCAGGGGGAGCGGTTTTTGGTCATGGGACATCCCAGATAGGTATATTCTTTTAGTTCTTTGCGGAATTTGATTCGTTTACGAATTTTGTGCGGGGTCAAAAGTGTCATTTTATTTCCTCGTTGCCTTAACTTAAGAGCGTATTCAGCAATACCTTACGCCCAATCTCTGTATAGTGCCCGGTTTTCGCCGGATGTTAATTATATAAATAGAAATACGGAGATATGGACGGTTTTTTGGAGAGGTTTTTTGGGGGGAGAGGATTTTAGGGTAGGTCGACCTACCCGGGCTACATCACATTTAATAAAATCACATTAATTTTCTTTCTAATCACTTTTTTTCACATTAAATAATTTACAGAAAAGAAGCCAATATATTCCTGAAAATAGAAAAGAAACTATAATATTTAAGACTACCGAGATGACAAAAACAGCCATAGAAGTATTAAGATATGATATTGTTGGTATATCTCCAGAACCTTGAATAACAAGTCCAAATGCAATCACTATTCCGGAAAATGCTCCCATCAGGGAAAACAT
>JBDRRI010000261.1:0-11777 GCA_043825815.1 Candidatus Zixiibacteriota bacterium | reverse complement strand
CGACCATGAATGTTAACCCGCTTAGAAAGGCAATGACAAGGTTGCCATAGACCGGCATATTTTTCAATTTAAAATTATAGGCGGCTAATAAAAGGCTGATTATAACAACAATCCCAGCGAATTTCAAACTGACAAAAAAGGCCAGGCCAAGAGCCGCCAAAGTAAATATTATCATGACCAAAACGGCATAATATAGAGGCAGTTCGCCTTTGGGAAAGGGCCGCTCAGGATGATTGATTTTATCCGATTCGATATCGACAAAATCATTCAGGGCATTTCCGGCGCCGCAAACAAGAGCCGCTGAAATTGATGCTAATATGATTTTAAAAGAGTAATATTGCCAGGTAACCAGATACCCGCCGATCCAGACGCCAATTGCGGCCATCAAGCAATTATGAAGACGGGTAATTTTTATTAAACTTATTAATCTTAGCACACAAAAAAAATAGTCTCGCAGATTCGCAGAGTCAATATTAAAACCGAACCACAATCCGGGCGTGGACCCGGGGCTGGTCAAAGGCTGTCCCTTTGGCCCACGATAGTTCAATTTTGAAGGAGCGTTCATTGGAGAATAATGAAAAACCGATGCCATAACCGAGTTTTTTTGAAGTGTTTTCATGATAATTTAAATCCAGTTGCCAAAAATATGCAAAATCAATAAAAGGATAGATATAGTCACCGGAACCGAAAAAGTATTTGGTTTCGGTACTTAATATAATAGATCTGAAGACCGCGAACTGATCGTTGCGATATCCCCTAAGTGAATTGGGTCCGCCTATCAGGAACAGTTCAGAATATGGAATTGCTTTTTCAGAGGTTTCTAAATCTGTGAGAACTAACCTATGAAAGTTGCTTAGGAACAAACCAAGAGAGTATTGACCGGCGATAGTCAATTCGTTTTTGGTATCGTTATAAACGGATCTTCCCAATGAGGAATCTTCGGATGGAGCGTAATTCCGGGATGAATAAACAATATTCCAATCAATAAGATAGCTATCTCGTCTTTTTATATCTTTAATTCCGCCAACCGCAACTCCGATACCGGCCAAATAGTCAGTATAAGAGCGATCAAGGCTATCGGACGGCTCGACATTTTTCCAACCTAATCGTGTATTAAGGAGAAGATTATTATTGGCGTAAAATTTATATAATGAATTTAAGCCGAATTCATAAAACTGTTTGCGAAAATCCCTGGTGAATAGATCAATTTGTATTTCGCCGATTGAAATCAAAAACAGAGGTTGGCTGTAATGGGCTGATAAAATTGAGCGGTCTTTTTCTCTTTGGTCAATCATTAGTCCGGCATTTTGACCGCCGCCAAAAATATTATTACCCTTCAGATTTAAATACCAAACAAAATATCCGTTATCTTCGGGGATATATCCACCGGCGCCCTCGATATAAAACTGGCGAATTTCCCGGAATTGATAGCTCAAAGTCGCAGTATTCAAGCCGGGATCGGGAATTATTTTCGGCTCTCCGTTGACGGCAATAAAACCGGCTCTTTCAATGGCAGATAAACCGGCATCTATCCGGGGCAGTATGAGAGTATCCCCTATTCTTATTCTGTTATAACGCGAGATAAATTCCTTGTCGGTTCGCTTTAGGCCGAGATACTCAATAGATGAAATCGTAACGGCGGGTCCCAATTGCATATTGTAATGTAGATCGACACTCGCATTATCTTTAGTAATTTCGGTTAAATTCAATGAGGCAAAATAGTACCCTTCATTCCGCTTCTCGGATAATACTGAATTTAAAAATCCACTATAATTTTCATTATTGACAGTCCGAGGAAATGATAATGTGTCATTCATATCGCCGGTTAATATCAAATGACGGAAATTAAATTGATTGCCCGGCTTAATATTTATGTAATCCTTTTCATTTTTTGATTCCAATAAAACTTGGTTATCGAAATAGCCGAGATTTATCATAAAATTGTGAAGGGAATCAATATCAATATTATTACGATTCATTTTAATATATGATTGTAATTTCTTTTCGAGCAGTGCGTTAGACGGCTCCATAACTATATTTTGCGAACGCACCTGGTCTATGCATACTAATAGCAGTAAGGCTATTATCAGATTAAAAACTCGCAACCAGTTCTCCTCTGCCCGTAATTTTGGCGGCGCGATCATTGGAATGCCGACCGGTTAATAAAATTGACAGCCGAAGGTCTTTGCCGATTTTATTATTGGAACGGACCGACCAAACCGCCCCGCGATCACCATAAAGGTTGTCCGTTAAACGATAAGAAACGGTGCTTTCGGCCTTAAGGTTCTGCGTATACAATTCTATTTTGAAAATTGTCTCGCCGCCTTTTATCAATCGAAGGGAGTTTCCCAATAAAAGTAAATATTGCCGTACATTGGCTCCGCTTTTATCGTCGGCATAGCGATATGATATTTTTCCATTGACCTGTCCCAATTTTACAATCTTCAGAATATCAAAGGATAGCTTAAATCCTTCGATATCATCCGGTGTGAAATAAAAAGCATCGCGATAATACCGAAAATATTCGCCCTGCTCGCCGAAACGCCAATCCCGATATGAATTGTTAAACTTGATTCTGGTCAGAATTTCATAGCGTTCGTAATCATTTCCGCCGATTTGACGGCTATCAAAATTGTACGACCCGCCGATATTAGCAAAATAGAAATTATTCAGATTAATAAATTTCATATCTCCCGAATAGTATATTTTCCGACTGAAACTATCGCGATTTTTATTAAAATAAAAGGGTAATATCCATATGAAATTGCGGTCTTTACCATTAAACAGCTCTTCGGAGATAGTTGAACCGAGTCGAATATAAAATGGATCGGGATTATAGAGAAGATTAATTGATTTCTCGGCCCGGCTGACCGATGATTGCGATGAAAATATCTCTTCCACCTCAATATAATTTCCATCGGGATCGGGAATATACTGACCGTTTTCAAAAATATATCGCCCCTGCCCCGGTTCAACTTCCAGATAACGGATTCCCCTTTCAAATCGGTTTTCATCGGTCAATAAATAAGAGCCGTCAATAGCCAAATTCTTGGTCGGGTGATTAAAAGCATAATTGGTCCGCACCATAATCTGATTCTCAGTTTGGTCATTTTGAATAAGCCGCTGGGCAGTCAGATATAAGTCGGTTCGAAAACGCCCGCTCGATTTTTTAATACCCAGATTGAATCGATCGCGGGTTTGATGATCAATCCACCTGGCCACCAGGGTATCTTCAAGATATCGCTCCGCTGAAATCACCACTGATTTATAAATAATAGAACAATTATAAATTTTTTCCGATGTTCCTCTCCATTCCCCGAAATAATTATGGCGGCGGCGATCAAATTTAAATCCGCCGTTAATGCCTAAATCTTTAGTTAACTTCGAATTCGAAAGGGCCGAGAAGATTTGATTCTTCCCATCGCTGGTATTATTATTATATTCGGATTTGAGCTGGGAATAGGAAACAGTTGGAACGAGGGAGTTTAATTTTTGCGGATAAACGGCAATCGTCCCGCGCATCGAGTTAAAACTATTTTTATAATCGAGATAATTGGCCCTCATAAAGAGACTTAGCGGACCGGGCGGAGTCAATGAAACAGATGATTCGAATCGGTTTTCATCGGAACTGTTTTGGAAACCGGCCGGAATAAGAAATTCTCTTTTCAGGTCTGGTTCCGCCGTTCGATATTTTGATTGATAGTTTTTTTCGACCATTCGATATCTGAACAATCCGGATGTTTTTGGCGAGCCAATTTGAGGAATGTCACCGCCGGTTATAGTTAATTGGTACAATCCTCCGAGATTATCAGAATCATCAAAAGAGGAAAATAGATTCTTATCATAATCCGATTCGTTAAGCAGCAAGCTTATTTTAAGCCGGTCAATCGGTATAGCGGTTAACTCGGCCTTATAATAATCCTCCCGTATCGGAACCGGGATTCGGATAATCGGAAGATAATCTCCGTGCCCATCACCGACATAGCGATACCGGCCGATTCCCTCATATAGATAATTTCCTTCGCCGTCGGCAACCGACGTAAACAGAACCGAATAATCGCCAAGGCTATCTCCGATAAATTCGAAATAACGATTTCCAAGACTGTCAAATAGCTCGATATAATCGCCCAGACTATCAATAACCGCACTTTCCTTAAATCCAAGTTCGGATGAATCACCAATACTGGAAAGAAACTCAATATCTGATTCTTCCAAAGCAATTGACTCGGAAGCATCCTTATTGTCGCCTTCGCGAGAAAATCCCAAATCAAGGATAAGACGAGCATCATTTGTTTTGGCTGTACCCGAAAATTCATAAATCTCTTTCCTAAATTCAGTTGATAGTTGCTCATAATCAATTTCGACCCGGGAGCGGGAGTCTATCAGATTTTTGGGCGAGAAGGTTATCGTCGCCGAGGGATAATCAATTGTATAATCCTTATCAACGCCGCGATCAAGCAATTCACCATTGAGCCAGACCGATTCCGAGCCGGGTACGATTGCCTTAATCGCATTATCCGATGATATGCGATATGGTCCCTGAACCTGATCCTGGCCTTGAAATTCAAACGTCTTGAATATGCCCCGGGGACGGGCCAACAAGGTCGACAGGCCGAAATATCGTCCATTATAGGTTCCCGCCAGGCCGCTCACCTGCTTGCGTCCGATGGCCCCGTATTCACTTCGCCTGACTATCTCGAGATTGCCGATTTCGGCGGAAAAACTTTTTGATTTTACGCCTATAAAGAGCCGGTCCAATTCGCTGATACGACTGTTAATGGCCCCGTACTCGGGGTCATACCCCTTATCTGAAAGCGAGCCGGTAATGGTCAGGCCGGGCGACAACTCTCCGGAAATCGACAAATCAAGCGATTGTTCGAATCGGGAGGCGCCGCTGGATTGTGAGTTAACTGAAAATCTTTTGGCGCCACTGATATTCAAATTCGATTGGTGCATCCGATATTCTGATTTTAAACCGGGTTCAACAACTTTATTTTTTGATTTAATAACCGCTTCGGAGACATCGGGTAAAATTCCAAAATTCATTTTAATCCATAGCGGTAATGGCGAAAAATAAACCAATAAGGTGTCATTAGTTAAAAATGTTTGCCGATCCAATTTGTGATTATCAATTGACAAGGTGCCGGTTCTATAGTCAATTTGATATGAATCGTGTCGTTCCAGAATTTGGCCGTTAAAAATAACCGAATCGGATTTATCAATAATCAGCCGCTCGGTTATAACCATCGTTTCTTTTATGTTTTCGCCTGAAAATATTTTTCTCTCGGCCCGGGCATATTGTGAAAAAATAAAAAAAAGACAAATTACAAAAATCGGCTTAATCTGCTTAAGCGTGATATACATAATTATAAATAGAGAATTTTATAAACAAGGAGACGATCGTTTCCGGTGTCGCTAATCATGATTTTATCTTCAGGAAGAATTGTAATATCGGTCGGAGTATTGAAAGAATAATCACTGTCAGCACCCTGTTGACCCTCGGAAAAAAGCATCTGGCCATCATAAGAAAAACAAAATATTCCCGGAAATTCCGAATCAACCACCCATATTCTATTCTTATTATCGCAGGCGATTCCGGTCGGACGGTACAGATAATCATCGCCAAATTCATTTCTCAATATGCCGGAATTATCAAAGACAAAAATCTTTCCGTTTTCAGAATCGGCGACTACAATATTGGTCCCCTTGCCTTTGCAAATCGCGGTTGGTCGACGAAATAAATTAGCATAAGAATCTTCGGTTCCGATAAATCTGTCAAACTGGTTGAGATGATTAAATATTGTCAATCGAGAATTGTCCGGATCGGTTATCCAAAGTTCTCCAAAATCAGTCGCCAGAATGCCTGCGGGTCGTCCATATTTGAGAGGATCATCAATATCCGTTAATTCAATCGAGTAGGCAAAATTCAGGCGGCTGTTATAAACAGATAAACGCTGATTGCCGGCGTCGGAAACAATAACATTCAAGCTGTTGTCAATTGTCAGATAAACAGCCCCATATAATAATCCTTCAACACCCCCGAATCCTCCCGCTTCGCGAACAGCCTGATACTGTTGATCCAGACATACAATACGGTCATTGCCGCCATCGATAAAATAGACATCCCCGGTATTATCAGAATCCAGACCGGTGGGCCGGTTAATTTTTTCGCCCAGAATAATCCCTTCAATTTTTTTCTCAAGGACTAAACCAACCGGCTTTAAAATTTGCCCGGTTTCATCGGCAATAGAATTTTTTGATTTACACGAAATAAAAAGCAGTACTATAAATATAATAAAAACGGAAAATATATTCTTTAAATATCGATCGTGCATTTAAAACCGATGCGAAAGAGTTAGGCTCAGATTCGGATTATTTCCGAATGGATTGGCATCAATATCGAGCTTTATATTATGAAACTCGAACTTGGTGAACTCCCCGGAGGATAATCTTCGGTTTAATTTTTTGGCAATCCGGAAAGTATCAATACCGGCCAAAATACGATTGAAAATGGCGGCCCCAATCATGAATGATGCTTTTCGAAAATTATTCTCGGACTCATTACGTAAATCGCGAAAATCCAACTGCGATTGAGCACTGTCCCATTGCCAGTAGTATTCGGGCGTGGAGGGATAAACGGGATTGGCGGGATCGGCAATCCAGGCGGATTCATTATACTCATCGCGGGAATCATAATAGACCAGATTTTTGTAGAAGCCATCGCCCTTGCCGTCGGTATCAACTCGGGCATGTCGTTCGGCATAACTGATATAATCATCCTTTTTCCAATTGCCCAGCGTTTGAAAAGTGGCAAAAGCACCCCAGAATACAATCTCGGCGCCAATAAATACCTCACCCCGGCCTTTCTCACCCAGATATAATTGACCGGCTCCGGGAAGTAGCAGAGAGAGAAAGACCGCCTTGGTCGTTGACTTTCTTTTCATTAATGTTGAGCTGGTTTCAATAGTCACATAGTTTGACTGAGTGATATTTTGACTGAGATTTACAGTTTTGACCGGCATATTAAGCGGCGATATGGGAATATCTATTTTAGCGCAAAGAGAGCCGCAAAAAATGACTAATAATCCTGTCAAAATAAATGAAAATCCTATTTTTGTTCTGAATATATTGCTCATATTAAAACCTTAATGTTGCTCTGATAATCGGTATTTCTTCAGTGGCCGAATACTTTTTCATATCGGCCCGAAAGGTCAGCCACATTTCCGAGGCTTTCTTCTTATTATACCGATTGGCCGCCAGGGCGGCATCAAGCGCCGATAGTAAATGGTTGATAATCGCAAAGGCGATAAATTGATTGGCCTGGTTCAAAAGATCATTGGCCTTGGCTCTCATATCATTGTATGCGCTTCTATTGGGCGAAATATTTTTTATCACCCAAGCAGTATCATTAAGCTGAGTAGAATCCTCAAAATAAAGGAAACCCTCGATATCAGTAAGTCCGTCGCCATTAGTATCAACCGGCAACCAATAGTCATCCCAGCCGCCTCGGAATTGATCGTACTTGCCAATCATCTCAAAAAACTGCTGGGTTCTTGAATCCGGGAGAATATGGGTAAAATCATCTTCAGTAAATGAGGTATCAGGGAAGGGCGGTGAAGGCGGAGCGAGGAGCCAGTCCCGATATGAGTTTTCATACCAATGATCGTTGGCGAATTTTTCGTACTCATCAGTTTTTTTATTGCCTTTGTTGTGGAAATTAAAAAAGCCCATCCACATACCCGCTTCTAAACCGATAAAGGCCACTGTTTTCCAGGTCGGCGATTGAGTATATTTCTGACCCCAGCCCGGAATAATCAGAGAAAACAAGAAGGCCTTTTTAGGCGACCGGTAATCATATTCATAAATAGAGGCGTCATCCTCAAATCCGATATTAAACTCATCATCAATTATTTCATCATTGGTAGCAAGCGCATTTATGGTATTAAATCCGGAATTTTTCAGCGATTGCATATTGAGTTCCAATTTGCTATTAGGAAGATCAACCGCCATCGCCGGCAGGCTGAACAGAAGTATCAGAATTGATAATTTTGCCGCATTAATTTTCATTTTATATCCTTTCTTATTTTATTATCGCCACGTCGCAAAAAGCAGTTTTTTCGCCGCCCCCTATGAAATTTGCCACCAGAACGCATCGGTAAACGCCTGGAGGAAGAAAACTTAGATCCCAGGTATATTCATTATTGCTATTGCCTATTCCCATCATCTGATGATTATCAATTTCACGTCCGGAAAAATCAAACAGAGTCAATTCAACATCTGCTTCGCTTCCCAAATAATATCGGAAAGTCGTTTCTCCAGTGTAGGTTGGATTGGGATAGCAGATGTACTGATCCTCAGGAAGTGAATTTGAAGATGGTTTGGTTGGACCAAGCTGACTGACTGGAAAATAATTGGTGCCTTGCGGATCATGTCCGCCCATGGCCCAATCAAAGCTGGATGAATCATAACTGATATCGTATGAATAAAACCACCCGTCGGCGCCGAGAATTCCAAGCCCTCCTCCGTTCTGTTTTTTAAACAGAGTCGGGGAACCAAAACCGATTCCTCCGGCCGTTACCGGAAAACCGTATATTAACTCTTCATTAATTCCATAGGTTGAATTAAAAGCATAGCAATTGCCGTATCCCGCAATGGCATAAAGAGAATCATAAAAAGCAGTGCTGTAATCAGGATCTGAATGAGCCAAATAATTGGGATAATAATAATTATATTGGTCGGTCGAGGCTATAACAACAACATCCTTGGCGCCATCGCCGGAAATGTCGCCAATTACCGGCGTTTCAAAGAGGTATCCGTCCGGGAAGGCGTAGTCAATAGTAAGCGGGAAATTAGTAACATTAATCAAATTTCTGTCGAGGGCATATATTTTATTTCCGCCCAGTATTATATCGGGGTAGCCATCCATATCGATATCAGCAATTGAGGGATTAACGAAAAGAGAGTCGCCCAGGTAATCATATTTAAATGTAAACACCGGCGGCGTAACGCTGGTATCAATGGTTACAATTTTAACCTGGCCGATATTGGAAGCCACGATAATTTCGGGTAACATCAGGCTATCGCGATCAATATTGGTACCCACCGGACCATAATTATAATAGCCATTCAAATCATAACTATAAACCGTATCAAGATCTGCGGAATAATAATTCAACAGAACATTGGTGGAATCACCGGCGATGAACGCCAAATTTTCATCCATACGAACAGCACCCATAAGTGTCAAATCATTTAATTCCAGTTCTTCGGCATCAATAATTTTCACGATATGTAAAGAATCATTGCCGGTAAAATATTCTACCTTATAAAAGGCGACCAAGGAGCCATCGGAGCGCGATGTTCCGACAATAATATTTTTGCCAAATGAGAGATACAATATTAATTCAACATCAGTATAATTACCAAACATGATTCGAGGGAACTGTAACTCGGCTTTTCCATCGACATCGTAATCTCGCTGAGAATAGACATATAAATAGGGGGCCACTCCGACGACAATATAAAGCGAATCCAAAGATTCTCCAAAATCGCCAACGACGGGACCGGCCGTAATAATATCCGGCGGTTGAGCAAAAACAGGCAATGGATAATCTCTAATATTCAAGTTATCGTGGAAATACTCTTCGTCATGTCCCAGAACAAAGGCAGTGTCATAAACGGCCTGCTCGGATAGAAATGGCGGATTATAATCGCTTCCGTCTTCTTTGACAACCAGCAGATTTCGGCCCGAGACAATAATAATCTCGGTGCTGTCGTCGCCGTTAATATCACAGGCAATCGGCGACAAACCGAATAAAGGCATACCGGCGCGAATCGGAAAGCCGTTCGATTTAAAGCCGGTTTCCAGATCGAATGACATAATTTGTTTTGATTGCGAAATATTATCGACATATATATGCGTGTTAACCCCGCCATAGGAAATCGACGGCGGATTGGAATTGGGCGTAAAGGAATTATTATTGGAGGCGGAAAACATGTCTTCGGCGGTACCAAATCCGGCATAATAATCGGGGCCGAAATTAACGCGGCCGTCGGCCTCTATTATTCTCATAAACGGCCGATAGGCATCGCCTTGAAGCTGATTGTCGACATAGTTGTTCCGGCCATTATTATCGTAGTCAAGATAAGAAACGAGTTCATCGACTTTCCAAATAAGCATACCTGAACCGGGCAAAAGGAAATCGTACTCACCGGTCAGTTCTTTTTGAATATTGACCGGCCCCTGTATTACCGAGGTCACCGAATCGGCCAGAGCATAGGTTTCTTCGCCATCAGTCTCCACCTGTCGATTTTCAATCAGGTAATACTCATACTCATTTATCGGAATTTTTGCAATTCTAACACCATTGGCGGCGATATCGGCGGCGGCCGCCAGAATATCAATCGATTCTCCCTGATCGTACACGACCGGTTCATCAAATCCCAAAAAGGCGCGCGACCAAGCTGTTGGATAAACCGGCATAGCTCCGAAGACGCGGCCGACCTCGGCAAAACCGAAATCAATTCCGGTTCCAAAACCGTTATTATCCATCAGGGCGAAGTCACCTACTCGGGTCACAAAATTATCAGTCCGATATATGTCGGGAAGTCCCAGTTGGTGTCCAAATTCATGCGCCATAACCGCATTAAGAGCCGTCGCCCGGTTATCCTGCGAACATAATTCCGGCATTATCAAGGCATCCATTATTTCGACCGGATCGCCGGCATCCTGATCCAGCGTCATCGCGGTATCTATCAAATAGATATAGCCGGTGAAGAGATCAAATGGCGTTTTCCCCACAATTCCACCCGGCGGATATTCATTATCAATCGGATAAATATCATTTTGCCGATCGGAGCCTGCATGAAATAAAATATATGAATCGTATTCGGAAAAATCTATGGTTGGATCATTATCGGCAACGTCAAAGCAGTCAAGAAGATAATTTGTCAAACCATTGCCAATTGATGAATTTTTGCCTCCGTAGTACTCCATTTTGTTGGGCAGATGATACACCGTTGTTTCATCTGTCTGTGGATAAACATCATAAGTTAAAACCAGCTTGCCTCGCGAGACGAAGTAGTAATAATTTTTTAGGGCCTTCAATTGTGATTCAAAATATGTTTTGTTATGCGGCGAGGGATCAATAGTATGATGATATAATTGTTCGAAATGATTATAATCCAGCGTATCGAATTTTCCATTGCCGGTCGTTGAATCATTATTGTCGGCAATAAAATCAAAGCGCATGGCCAAAATATGCAAAGTATCCGGCTGGTTCGCCTCGCTTGAAGATAATTTCGGCATTGACCAGGGATTATCCCTCTTTAAATTCAGAATATTCCGGGGTGATGGCAAGGAATGAAAACCGTGTTGTACTACTCGGGGATCATTGGCGTCGTGAATATTATGCTCCACGTCCTGCAATTCCAGAAGCGTTCCGCCATCAGAATAAGCCGCACCATACCATAACAACAGCAATGCCGGCAATAAATAAATTAATGTCCTATATTTCAAATCAAACACTCCATCTCTTTAAAAATTGGCCGAAATCGAAACATTCATTTGATTGGCTAATGGCGAGTTTTCGGCATCGCTCGGAATATAGGCGATATCAACCGTAAGCAGACTTAACGTTAATCCAATACCAACCGTTGCAATTTTAACATCACCCTCTTCATCATGCACATACCCGCCGCGAAAGGCGATAAACGATCCATATTGATACTCAATACCGGTATTGATAATCACATTGCGGAATTCTTTCGACCAGTCG
>JBDRRI010000260.1:0-4836 GCA_043825815.1 Candidatus Zixiibacteriota bacterium | reverse complement strand
GATAATCTTAATATACATGCTATTTCTAAAAAAGATGAAATCGTACAGGCAGCCAGGAAAGAGGCAGAACAGATTACTCTAAAAATTGAAAATTTTGGAGAAAATTATCAACGTGGATCGACTTTTTACAATGTAACTAACTCTTCAAAAATTAAAGCGGTTCGGATTTTATTTCTGAACCGCTTTTTTTTATCTATTTTACCAAAATGGAGATTTTATATTAGATTATTTATCCCTCCAATTCGCCGACTATAATAAAAGTCGTTAATAACTGATGTTTTTTGTTGAATTTTATTAGAAAATCGCGTAACAATTAGTTAAAGTGAAAATCCTAAAGGGAGGCGCCAATATGGGTCCTGCAAAGAAAGGGAAAACTGTAAAAAATAGCGCTGCCAAGAAAAGCGCTAAACCTTCGGCGAAAAAGTTAAAATCGAAAGCCAAGGCGACACCTAAGAAATCTGTAAAAGCATCTGCAAAGAAAAGCTCCCGGACCAAACCTGCTCTGAAAAAAAATGTTAATGCGAAGAAAAGTACAAAATCAACTTTGAAAAAAGGCGCCAAACCAGCTCTTAAAGCAACTGGTAAGACTGCGCGAAAAGCAACCAAAGTAAAAACTGTTACAACCAAAGGAAAAACAACCAAAGTGACCAAGAAAACGAAGACGACTGTCAAGGCTAAACCGGCTGTAAAAGCTAAAACAACGGTTAAGGCCGCTGACAGACAAACCTCATCTGCCAAAACCACAATTAAAAGAATCGCCGTATCTGCTAAGGGGACTCTTAAACAAAAGGCATATTATTTCTTTGGTGATGGCAAAGCTGATGGTTCTGCCGATATGCGTGACCTCCTCGGTGGCAAGGGCGCCGGGTTGGCCGAAATGAGCAAAATCGGAGTCCCGGTTCCGCCCGGATTTACAATTACTACCGAAGTCTGTACTCTCTATTATGAGAATGATATGCAAATCCCGAGTGATATCGACAAAGACCTCGAAAATCAGATGGCCAAAATTGAGAAAATTATGGGTACAAAATTTGGTGATTCCGAAAATCCTCTTCTGGTTTCGGTTCGTTCCGGTGCCAAATTTTCTATGCCCGGAATGATGGATACGGTTTTGAATTTGGGATTGAATAAGGACACTATCAAGGGCTTGGCCGCCAGGACCGGTGATGAAAGATTTGCCTACGATAACTATCGGCGATTTGTTCAAATGTTCGGCAATGTTGTCCTCGGAATCGATAAAGAGAAATTCGAAAAGGTAATTGAAGAAAAGAAAAAAGACCGTAAGATAAAACAGGACTCTTCTTTATCAGTCGATGATCTGAGCAGTATTATTAAAAAGTTCAAGAGCATAATAAATAAAAAGACTGGCGAAGAGTTTCCCGATGATCCCTATGTTCAACTACGTATGGCCCGGGATGCCGTCTTTCGGTCTTGGAATAATCCCCGCGCCATCAGCTACCGGCGATTAAATAATATTCCCAGTGATCTCGGAACGGCCGTTAATGTACAGGCGATGGTCTTCGGCAATATGGGTAACAATTCGGGAACCGGTGTCGGTTTTACCCGGAATCCCTCTACCGGTGCCAATGAATTCTATGGCGAATATCTGGTTAATGCCCAAGGCGAAGATGTTGTCGCCGGAATTCGGACGCCTCAGCCTATCACGCAACTTAAGGATGAAATGCCGGCTGTCTACAAGCAATTAAAAGCCATTACCGATCGGCTGGAAAAACATTATCGCGATGTTCAGGATTTTGAATTTACCATTCAGGACGGTAAATTATATATGCTTCAGACCAGAACCGGTAAGCGAACGGTTCAGGCCGCTATTAAAATTGCCGTGGATATGGTTAATGAAAAACTGATTTCGAAGCATAATGCCATTATGAGGATTGAACCGGCTCAGTTGGATCAACTTCTCCATCCCCGACTCGATCCTAAAGCCAGTTATGAGGTGATTGCAAAGGGCCTGCCGGCCTCTCCCGGTGCGGCCTCTGGAAAAGTTTATTTTAATTCCGAAGACGCCGTTAAGGCCGCCAAAAAAGCAAATGTTATTCTCGTTCGCCAGGAGACTAATCCCGATGATATTGAGGGAATGCATGCCTCAGTCGGAATCCTGACTTCTCGGGGAGGAATGACTTCGCACGCCGCCGTGGTTGCACGGGGGATGGGGACCTGTTGCGTCGCCGGTTGCGAAGCTGTCCGAGTGTCGGAAAGCAAAAAACGTTTGCAGGTCGGCAAGCTGATAATTAAAGAGGGCGAGGTTATTACTCTTAATGGCTCCACCGGTGAAGTTATCATCGGCGAAGTTTCAACCATTGAACCGGAACTGTCCGGCGAATTCGCGCTCTTTATGGAATGGGCCGATGAAATCAGAAAATTGCGAGTTCGGGCCAATGCCGATACTCCTGAGGATGCTATTCAGGCCAGAAAATTCGGCGCTGAAGGAATCGGGCTGGCGCGGACGGAACATATGTTTTTCGCCGAGGATCGTTTGCCGATCGTTCAGGAAATGATTCTCGCCGATTCGGTCGAAGAACGACAGGAGGCGCTTGATAAACTCCTGCCGTTCCAGAGAGCCGATTTCAAGGGGCTTTTCGAGGCGATGGAGGGCCTTCCCGTTACTATCCGGACCTTGGACCCGCCGTTGCATGAGTTCCTGCCTCATAAGGCCGATATCGAGGCCGAAATCGAAGAGCTGGATAAACTCGATGAGAAGTACGATGAGAAACTCAGGAAGCGGAAAAAATTCCTGCAACGTATCGAAGAACTCAAAGAGATGAATCCAATGCTTGGCCATCGCGGTTGCCGACTCGGAATCGTCTTCCCGGAAATTACCGAGATGCAGGTTCGGGCGATAATTGAGGCCGCCTGTATTCTGGCCAAACAGAAGAAAAAAGTAATTCCCGAAATTATGATTCCGCTCATTGGGCATGTCAATGAATTTAAGAATCAAAAAGAGGTGGTCGAAAGAATCGCAACCGAGATTATCAATAAGAAGAAAATCAAAAATCTCGAGTTCCTCATCGGTACCATGATTGAGATTCCGAGAGCCGCCTTAACCGCCGATGAAATCGCGAAAGAGGCGCAATTCTTCAGTTTTGGTACCAATGACCTGACCCAGATGGGCATGGGTTTCTCGCGCGACGATGCCGGCAAGTTTCTCGGCTTTTATGTCGAGAAAGGTATTCTGCCCCGCGATCCGTTCGTGACCCTGGATCAGGATGGGATCGGCAAGTTGGTTAAAATGGCCGTTGAAGGCGGCCGGTCAACCAATCCGAATATTAAGCTCGGTATCTGCGGAGAGCACGGCGGCGATCCCGAATCGGTCGAATTCTGCCATCGGACCGGATTGAACTATGTTTCCTGTTCACCGTTCCGGGTGCCAATCGCGAGGCTCGCGGCGGCACAAGCGACCATTAAGGAAGAAGAATCGACTTCGGAAAGGGATAAATAGTCCCGCCCGCATCTGATTATAAGCCGCTCCTATGTGAGCGGCTTTTTTGTATTGTGATGTTGCATACAATCGGCATATTAAATAAGGGCCTTTGATTATGAAAAATATAACTACCATCCTATTCGATATCGGCTGGCCGATCATCGATGAAACCATTCTCGAAGTGGAAATATACAAATACCTGATTGGCCAGGTTCAGCTTGCCACGGGACGGGAATTTTCAATGGCCGAAATCAGAAACTTTGAACAAATGGCCGTTGCTTCCTATGCGCCTTCGGCCATTAGCTGTATTCTCTGGGAAATGACCCAGCCCGATCAGGAATTATTTCATGCCGTTAGAGACCGGTTCAGTGAATTCGATATCAATGCCCATTGCCGGCTTCAGCCCGGTATCCGCCAGCTTCTTAAAAAATTAAGCAGTCATTTTAAACTGGGGATTGCCGCCAATCAGAGATCCTCCGTTAAAGACTATCTCGAACAAAATGACATTCTCAAATATTTCCAATCGACCGGCGTGTCCGAAGATCTGAACTTTTCCAAACCGGATCCCCGTTTATTTGCGGCGGTGTTGGAACAGCTCGATTCTTCGCCGTCGGAGTCATTGATGGTCGGGGACCGTCAGGATAATGACATTGCTCCAGCGAAACTGCTCGGTATGACCGCCGTTCTGCTCAGAGTCGGTCCGCACAAAAATCAATTATTTCGCTATCCCTACGAAGCTCCCGATTACGAAATCGATAAAATTGAGGATATGGCCGGGATACCGTTGATTGCCAACAAGTTGATCTGATAAAACGGATTCTTTTCAACCTGAAAATTGGCTTTGTTTTGTCATATAGCGTTTTTTTCGTTGTATCTCTTTTGTGTTAATTTTGTAAGTTTTTATCGTGTTATCGTTAAATGAGCCGGTTTCATTTCGTCCTCCTTCCTGCATAAGGAGACCGGTCTAATAATAACCACAAAGTCTGTCCAAAAATTGCAGGATCGGCCATTGAGTTACCACTTCGCCCATCCTCGCCGGGAGGGTTAAAACCCTCCGCTATGTATGTATGATACCGAGCGGTATTGCCTGATCCGAGCAGGCCGCGATCGGCCTCCGCCGGATAGAATGAGGGCCATATCGAATCGCCTTATTCCGCCTAAAATTCCAAAAAACCTTTAAACATAACGCTATTTAAAGAGTCTAAATCTTAAGGAATTTATAAAAAGCTATTGTCAATTCCGGTATTTTTGCTTATTATAGGAAACTTGTATGGGCAAAAAATGGTAATTGGAGGAGATAGATTTAAATGAAACAAGCACTTTTATTATTAACTGCAATCATCTTTATTCTGGCCGGCTGCGCCAAAGACACGGTTTTTGATTTTACTGTTGAGGTT
>JBDRRI010000259.1:0-2165 GCA_043825815.1 Candidatus Zixiibacteriota bacterium | reverse complement strand
TACCAGAGTTCCGCCGGCGTCAAAAAAAACGGTATGCAAGGTGTCCGCCTTTACAGTTGATCAAACAGCTCAATCACGAGTTCGCGAATTTCATCGCGAATCCGGACAAATTCGGCCTCGCGATCCTCGGCCGTATGATATTCATGCATCGGATTATCGACGTCCCAATGAATATGTTCTTTTTCATCCGGGAGCGAAGGACAGCAATCGCGGGCCGGACCGGAAACGCTGACAATAATATCGGCCCATTCGATCATATCATCGGTGAGCAGGTCCGATGTTTGATCGGTGATATCGATACCATCTTCGATTAAAACATTGATCGTATCATCGCTGATACTCTCCGGCATGGTTCCGGCTGACCTGATATCAAACCTTCGATCGGCATATTCCCACCCATACCCTTCAGCCATTTGTGAGCGGCATGAATTCCCGGTGCCTATGAACAAGATATTTTTCATATCGTCCTGTTTTAAATTGGTTTCGGTTTTTGGATTATACGCAATTTGTTTTTCTATGTTTACTATTTTATCGTTTATTTCCCATCTTTTGGAATTTATCAAAAAATGATTAACCATTTCAAGTAAAAATCGTTAAATTATAAAGTTTGTGAATTTAGGATTGATGAATGGAAGGATTTATGAAGATAAATTACGGAGAAGAAAAAATTACAGTTAAATCTCAGTTACCGCTTTTGACGCTGAGAGACATTGTTATTTTCCCGCATATGGTTTATCCCTTACTGGTTGGAAGACAATTTACAATTGCGGCTCTTCAAGAGGCCCTCATCCAGGATAAACATATTTTTCTGTGCGCCCAGAAATATCCTGATATAGAACTCCCGACGGTCAAGGATTTCCATCATTCCGGCGTAGTGGCCAGAATTCTTCAGGTGGTCAAACTTCCCAATGGAACCATGAAGGTTTTGGTCGAGGGTTTGATGCGGGCCAAAGCCAAAAGTATTTCGAAAACCGGGACATTCTTTTCCGGAAAGCTAATATTTATTATGCCGGATCCGGCCGCAGATAATGAAATAATGGCCGTTTCCAGACGAGTTAAAGATCTTTTTACCGAATATGTATATCTTAACCGGCGTATTCCCGATGAGATTCTTCTATCATTTTCGGCTGTCGATAATCCTCAGCGGCTGGCCGATCTGATTGCCGCCCATATTCTGCTTAAGCTGGAAACCAAACAGGAGATACTGGAGATTGAACAGGTTAAAGACCAACTGGAGAAACTTGCTGAGGTTCTTCAATCGGAAATTGAGATATTGAAAATCGAGCAGAAAATAGATGGAAACGTTCGGGAAGCGCTATCAAAAGACCAGAAAGATTTTTATCTGCAGAAGCAATTAAAAATTATCAAGGAAGAGCTGGGGCAAGCTGATGATACTGCCAATGAAGTGGAAGATCTTTTTGATAAGCTTGACAAACTCGATGCACCCTTAGCGGTTAAAGAGAAGGCAGAAGAGGAAATTAACCGTTTGGCAAAAATGCATCCTTATTCAGCCGAATCAGCGGTTTCGAGAGGATATGTAGAGTGGATTTTAAGTCTTCCCTGGAATTTATGCACCGAGGATAGAAGTAATTTTAAATCGGTGAAATCGATTCTTGACGGCGACCATTTTGGTCTGGATAAACCGAAAAAAAGGATATTGGAACATTTGGCGGTTTTGAAAGTGGCCGGGAAGGTCAAGGGTCCGATACTGTGTCTGATTGGACCTCCGGGAGTCGGAAAAACATCTTTGGGACGGTCGATTGCGCGGGCACTGAATCGCAAATTCGTTCGGATTTCATTGGGTGGCGTTCGAGATGAAGCCGAAATCAGGGGTCATCGACGGACCTATATCGGTTCGTTACCGGGAAGAATTATTCAATCTTTGAAAAAAGCCGGTTCAGCTAACCCGGTTTTTCTTCTGGACGAAGTTGATAAAATCGGACAGGATTTTCGCGGCGATCCGGCCGCGGCGCTTCTGGAGGTGCTTGATCCGGAACAGAATGTCTCTTTTTCTGATAATTTTTTAGAGCTTGATTTCGATTTATCAAAAGTTCTTTTTATAACTACAGCCAATTCCTTTGCTGGCATTCCTCCGGCACTTTTAGATCGAATGGAAATTATCCGGTTACCCGGTTATTTGGAATTTGAAAAAATCAAAATTGTCC
>JBDRRI010000258.1:0-4010 GCA_043825815.1 Candidatus Zixiibacteriota bacterium | reverse complement strand
TAAACCAGAACGTATAAAATAAAATCGGATATTTATGTCGATCGTGATGGGTCGCGTGAGTCAAATAACCGGCGAATTGGCGATGTGAACCCTCATGGCATTTCCCGCAGGTTTCGACAATATTTTGATGCGATAAAGTTGACTTGGGATCATCAGTTGGAAGAATGTTATGGGCACCGTGACAGTCATAACATTTAGCGGCCGCTTCATAGCCAAGCTTTGAGACTTTGCCATGAAATGTTTCAAAATACGTTGCGGCAACATCTTCATGGCAATTGCCGCAATGAGTCATAATCTCATCGCGAAAGCCCATTTTGTCAGTCCTTATAATAGCATGCGAATTGTGGCAGTCGATACATTTGGGCAATTTTTTATCGGTATCATTAACGGTAGAACTGTGAATAGAATTGGCAAATACTTCATATATCCCCTCATGACAGTTGGCGCAGGTATTGGGAATATTTTCCAAATAAATTGACGACAGGGGATCATCTTTGGGCCTGATATCATGGGTCGTATGACAATCCGTGCATTTGGCCGTAACGATTAATCCGCTCTGCTTTAAACCAATGCCGTGAATACCCGATAGATAGCTGGTTACCGGATCTATGCCTCCAACCATGTGGGCCTTTGACTTTTCAGTGTTATCCGGTCCGTGACACTTGCCGCATAATTCCGGGACCATTGTCGGATAGGTCACGGACTTGGGGTCCTTTCGACTCTTAATACCGTGTTGTCCATGGCAGGTAGTACATTCCGGAACTCTCAAGTCTCCCCGGTCTCCCAATTTTCCATGCATACTTTTGGCGAAAGTTTCCACAACACCGGAATGACAAATGGAGCAATCCACCTTATTAGTGACTGTCGAACAGGGTCGTTTCAGGCTGGGATTGGCTCCGGTATGGCATTGAGCGCATGAAAACGATCGATGGATAGAACTGTGAACTTCGACTGAGTCAACATACATTGGAACATTCCCATCTTCCCGAATTGCGACAAGATTTCTATCTTTGTGACATTTCAAACATTCGCTGTCCGACATTCCTTCCTCATAAAAAACCTTGCGGGCTTCATGCGGTTCATGGCAGTCAACGCAGACGGGAACCTTATTTGGTTCCTTTTCCCATAATTCGCCCCGAACGACCTTTTTGTGGACTTCCTCAATACGTCCATGGCATTTTTGGCAAGTTTTGGCAACATTATCGCGATAAATACTCGATTTAGGATCGGTATGGGGAAGAACATTATGCGAAGTGTGACAATCATTACAAACGGCAGTTACCGTTAAACCTTGCTTAAATAGGCCAACCCCATGAATACTGAGTGAATAGTGCTCCAATATTGAATCCTGAGGAATATCATAAGTCCGAGTGACCGGAGTCCCTTCCTTATGGCATTTGCCGCACATAAATGGTATATTGAATTTTACAACTGGTGATTCAGGTGAATCAGTTGAGACAATATAATGAGATCCATGACAATCCCAGCATCGCGGTGCCAGCTTAGCCCCTTTATGGGCCGCTTGGCCATGAAGACTACCGTCATATATTTCAGCAATTTTGTCATGACAAAAACCGCAATCAACCGGTTCTAAATTTTCTTCGTGCGGAAATTCAACGCCATCCAAATCGATATGGCAATTAACACAATCAGCATCCCCGTGGACCGATTTTGCAAATTTGTCCGATTCAATAAATAGTGAGACTTCTTGGCCGTCTCTTTCTTTGGTCAATTCCTCATCTTCATGACACATAAAACAATCGTCATTTTCGGTGGCAGATATAGTCACCAATGGTGCAATTATAATTAAAATAAGACTAAAAAAGATATGGCCAACCTTTACAATTGTATGTGATTTATTTCTCAAACCGTCCTCCGGGTTTTCTCTTCACTATTTTATTCCAACCGGTCATTTATACTAGTAATACTAAACAAAAGCAGTCTATATTAAAATTCTCTTGAAAAACAATTTATTTAATTTCCCTCAAAATGGCAACAAAATAGATAAACATTATGAGAATTTATTCACAATATCCCTACATTAAAGTAATATAAAAGTTTTATTAATGAAACAAACTTTATTTATTTTTATAAATTTATTGGCATTAATTCAAATTAAACTTAAATTGTCTCAATCTGTTTTTTGAGAGGATAATGAAGAATACGACCCAAAATATCCGTTTCGGATTTATAATTTTTTTAACTCTCGTCGTTTTCTGTATTGCTCAGCTAACCTGGTGGGTCATTTTTCAAATTAGCCAAAGTAAAATTGATTATAATAGTCAGATTAATTTACTTGAAAAACAGATGAAATTTACGATCGATCGTATCAATATTGATTTTAGACGAATAGCAAATATAATGACATATCAATATGAATTATTGACTGATTCAGATCGATTTAGCCCGCTTTTTGATTCGGTTGACAGGCAAAAGTCAATTCTTGTAGGTTATTCATTGATTTTTAAAAATGGTCAGAAGGAAATAAATGGGATTATTGATTCTACATTTTATACGGCCATAAACGACAATCTGACAATTTACCTTAACCCTAGATATGCCAACGCACTTTTGGGTGAAAATGCCTCCGATTATACTATCAATACAATCGGTCGGCATAACGGCCAGAATAATTTATGGTTTGATTCAAGCATGATTTCAATCTCAAGCGAGAAGTCAAGTTTCTTGCGAGACGAATCCAGAAGTCGAGTAAAGATGTTTGTTTCGGAGGGTTCCATTTTTTTTATTGTTATGATTATTGGAGCCTATCTTATTTATCGAACTCTGCAAAAATCCGAAGAGTTAAAAAGACAACAGGTCAATTTTATGCATGCTGTTACCCATGAACTTAGGACGCCCTTGACATCATTAAAACTTTATCTGGAAACGCTTCTGGGAGGCAATATTAACCCCGATAAAATCAATAATGTCTACAACAAAATGCTCTCCGATTGCGATCGTCTCGACACTATGATAGATAATGTTCTCGAAGCCGGTCGGCTCGATACTAATAAGCACGGATTCAATTTTGAAAAAACCAATTTATCCAAGGAGTTAGCTTCCTGTCTTGATGAAATGGAAAACTATATCAGACAACAAAACGGCGTTCTATCAAGTAATATTGAACCGGACATTTATGCCAAAACTGATTATCAAGCTCTTAATACGGCAATTAAAGCCATTATTGAAAATGGCCTAAAATATTCACCGCCTGATAGGCGGATTATTTCAGTCAATCTTGAAAAAGATGGCCGTTATGCCTATCTCGAAATTTCTGACAAAGGATTTGGAATTCCATTAACCGAAATCGATAATATTTTCGATCGTTTCTACCGGATAAATAATGATTACACCAAACGTGTTAAAGGCACCGGATTGGGATTATATATTACGTCCCAAATTATTAAAGCCCATCAAGGGAAAATTAAGGTCGAATCTGGCGGTGAGAATAGGGGCACGACCTTTACTATCAGATTGCTGGCAGAATAATATGAAAAAAAGAATATTGGTTGTCGAAGACGAGGAACATATCGCCGATGGTCTCCAGCTTAATCTCGAGGCGGCTGGATATGATGTTGCTATTGCCTCCGATGGCAATATTGCGCTTGATATGTGGCGAAATGGTTCTTTCGATCTGATCTTACTTGATATAATGTTACCCGGGCGGGATGGGTTGGAAGTCTGCCGAATCATTCGTAAAGAATCGGGTTGGGTGCCAGTTCTGTTCCTTACTGCTCGCGATCGTTCCGATGATAAAATCGCCGGATTTCAAGCCGGGGGAGATGATTATATAATCAAGCCTTTTGATTTGAAAGAACTTCTATTGCGAATTGCAGCCATGTTTCGAAGACAAGTCTGGTATAGCACAATTCCTCACGAAAATAGCCGTTATCAATTCGGCGACAATTGGGTTGATTTCAATTCGTATCAGGCGAATGGCGCCAATGGTGAAATAATGCTTTCACAAAAAGAATGTATGATTATTAAATTCTTGACCGAACACGCCAATG
>JBDRRI010000257.1:0-5930 GCA_043825815.1 Candidatus Zixiibacteriota bacterium | reverse complement strand
TGTCTGATAATAACCGGGCCTTTCGTAAAGCTCCAAAAAACCAAACTTCCGATAAAACTCAATGGCGACGGCGTTCGACTGTCGCACATCCAAAAAAATATTTACGCAACCGGCTTCCTTTGCGATATCTAAGATACGATTTAATAGCCTTTTGGCAATATTTTTTCCTCGAAATTCCGGTGCCACCGCAATATTGGCCAGATGAGCCTCCCCCATTTCGAATATATATACTGCGTAACCTGTTATCAGACCGTTACATTCAGCCACTAATATGCCGTTTTGAGAGTCTTCAAGGAATTCAATAAAAGCTGATTGAGGCCAGGCATCGGTAAATATTTGCGCTTCCATTAAAGTGATGGTCGTCAATTCAGAGCTTTTCATCGGCCGTATATTTACACTATTAATATCTATTTTTTTGGTTGAACTCATTTTTTCTGTCTTACATGAAAATTCTGAATATATAATGGTTCCAATTCTTTAAGATTATCCCCACCGGAATCCAATTTTGTTTTACCGTCCTGTAAATAATCAATAATGGCTGGCTGAAAGGATGAAATTCTGGAAACCGACTTCTCATTATATTTTACATTCTCAATATCAACTCCAAAGATAGGCCTGTCACCGGCGATTGAATCGAGTTCCGACGTCGGAACAATCGCAATGGAATCGATTTCGAATATTTCGGAGTTAACTATTCCATAATAAAATTCATCCCGTTTGGCCGGAATCACAACCAGTGACGGCCCGTGAATTGAGAAAACCGGCTCGGCAATTGCCGAAAAAGTGGAAACGCCGACAATCGGTATTCCGAGCGAAACGGCGATACCTTTGGCCGAGGCCATCCCGACCCGAAGCCCGGTAAACGATCCGGGACCGGATGAGACAATAATACCGCTTAATTGAGCTTTGATGATATTATTATCATTAAGCAACTGATCTATCAGCTTAAATACGAATTCAGCATGACGGTATTTATCCGAGTTCGATAGTTCGGCAATATTATCACTATCAAGCGTCAACCCGATCCGAAGAACCGAGGTTGAGGAGTCGATAATGAGGATGTGATTGCTTGTTCTTCGCATTAAATTATCCAATCACCCTTTAAACTCAATTTTAATCGTTCGTTCTTCTTCTCCCAAAATTATAATATCAATCTGCACTCTATTTTGGGGTAATTGTTCCCCCGCCTTCTCTCCCCATTCAACAACCATAATGCCATCGCGCATAAGGTATTCATCCCAACCGATATTATACAACTCTGATTCGTCCTTAAGGCGGTACAGGTCAAAATGATAAAGCGGCATCGACCCGAAATACTCATTAACCAGCGTGTAAGATGGCGACTTGACTTCGGTTTCCTCAACACCCAGTCCAGCTGCAATCCCCTTAATCAGGCAGGTTTTGCCGGCACCCAATGGCCCCGAAAGAGCGATAACATCGCCACTATTCAAAACCGCTACCAGTTTCTCTCCGGCCTTCATTGTCAATTCCGGCGAGGTTGTTTTAAATTCAAGTATTTTTTGCACGTCCATAATTATTTGGGAGTCATAACCGCAATCGGGACAATCATCTCTTCAAGCGATATCCCGCCGTGCTGGAACGAATTGTTAAACTGCCTTATAAATTCATTATAATTGTTGGGATAAACAAAGTAAAAATCCTCTTTGGCAATCAGATAGGTCGTCGCTAATGAGAAGGAAGGCAGATGATATTCAGCCGGTTTTTTAATGAGCCAGGATTCTTTCGGATCGCTATTGAGATTATCCCCATATTTATAACGCAGGTTGGTCGAAGTATCCCGTTTGCCATGCGCCATTGTTCCGCGTGAACAGAGAACCGAGCCGTGATCTGAAGTAACGATAACTGCGTAGCCTCGTTCGGCAAAGGTTTTCATTATCGCAAATAGAGGCGAATGATTGAACCAACTTTTCATCAATGAGCGAAAGGCGGCCTCCGAGCCGGCGATTTCCTTTAAAATGATATTGCTGGAGCGGCCATGCGAAAGGATATCGAGAAAATTAAATACAAAGGCTACCAAATTCGATTGAAAATAATCAGCCGCCCTTTTGGCCAGAACCTCGCCCTCGGTATTATTAAAAACTTTCTCATAGCGCACTCCTCCGGCCACCTCGATCTTTTCCCGTCCGATAAAATCAGCCAGTAGCTTATCTTCATCGCGATTAAGAGAGCCCTCATCGCCCTCAGTGTAAAGCTTAGGATATTCTTTCGCAATCTGATCGGGAAACATACCGGCAAAAAGAGCATTGCGCGCAAACGGCGTCGCGCTGGGGAGAATGGAATAATAGCTGCTTAAATTAATATTATAAAATTGGGCAATAAGCGGCTCTACGGTTAGCCACTGATCAAGCCGCATGCAGTCGACCACGAGAAGCAGGACTTTATTATCCGCCTTTAAGAGCGGAGTTAGATACTTATGAAGAATATCCGGCGACATGGCCGGACGGTCATCCGATTTCATCCACTTCATATATTGCTTTTCGAGATATTTGGTGAATTCGACATTCCATTCCTTGCGGGTTCCAAGATGCGTCTGCATAAGACCCTCATCGGGACTATTATCAAGTTCTATATCCCATTTGGCAATAATCTGCGCCGCTTCTTTCCAGTCATCCGGTTCAAGTGCCCCGTACAATTTCTGATTAAATTTATTGATGTCAGCAATATAACGTCTCATCATACTTTCAGATACGATTTTTTTGCTGTCAAGAATTCTCTTGGCGACCATCAGAACCTGAGAAGGATTAACCGGCTTGGTCAAATAGTCGTCGATTTTTTGTCCGATCGCCTCCTCCATCAAAGATTCCTCTTCCGATTTAGTGACCATCACAACGGGGAGATGCGGATTAATATCCTTGATTTCCTCGAGCGTGGTCAGACCGTCTTTGCCCGGCATCATTTCATCAAGTAAAACCAGATCGAGCGGTTCATTGCGAACTTTTTCGATAGCATCATCGCCCGAAACAGCCTGCACTACTTCAAAACCTTTTTTCTCCAAAAAAAGAATATGCGGTTTTAAAGAACTTATTTCATCATCTACCCAAAGAATTCTTTTCGGAGCCATATATTTATTTTCCTATCTGGTCGGTCAAAATTAGTCATATTGTTTCAAACGCTTGACTTTATCATTTTTATTGATCGGCAAGGTTATCTGAAAAACGGTTTCGCCCGGCTGGGAGCGTAAAAGGACCACCCGGCCACTGTGATATTCTTCGATAATTCTTTTTACCAAAGTCAATCCCAACCCCCATCCGCGTTTCTTAGTCGTGAAACCGGGGCGAAACAGTTTGCGGGCAATCCCGGTGGGGATCCCCTTGCCATTGTCGGCGATCTCTATTTTAATAAAATCGCGATCGGTAGTACAGGCCAGAACCGAAATTGATATCCATCCGGTCAACGGATCAACGGCCTGAAGTGCATTTTTAACAATGTTTTCAATCGCCCATGAAAACAGTTCGCCATTGATGCATACAGGGGCATTATCAACCGGCTTAAACTCGATTCTGACTCCTTTTCCCTCAAACGGTAGTCGCCTTTCAAAATACTCGACAATTTCCGCCATCAGGGTATTAATATCGGTGTTAACAAGTTCCGGTTTGGAGCCGATTTTTCCAAAACGATTGGCTATTTTTTGAAGCCGGGTCACATCGGTTTTCATCTGCTCATAAGTTTCGTTATTTTCTATATCCGAGTTGGATTCCTTACCCTCATTTTCCGCCGACAATAATTCCAGCCAACCCATCAGCGATGAGATCGGCGTCCCTAATTGATGGGCCGTTTCTTTGGCCATGCCAACCCAGATATGGCGCTCCTCGGAACGACGAATATTCTGGAAACCAATAAAGCCAATCAACACAAAAGCGGCCACCAAACCGATTTCGATAAATGGCATCCACTGCAATTGACGAATGATTTTTGAATCGCCGTAATAAAAGTATGAGATTGTATGCTCACCGAATTTTAATGGTATCTCTCCTTTGTCGGCTTTCATCTCTTGGACAACCTGATGAATCTGTTCTTTGGCCTTCAATGTACTGTCATTATCGGCAATGCCATGAATATTCCGCCATGAGAGCGGCTGGCCGTTGAGATCGGTAATAACAACCGGAAACGAAGCCTTCTTGATGACCTCTTCAAAAATAATCTGAATCTCGCCACCGGTCGACTGCTCGCTGGCGGCCAACTGCCATAATCTAACATAGGATATCACCGACCGCTGGGCATCCTCTTTCAGCTGATCGATAACATCGACCGTGTACCAGACAAAGACAACCGATATGAGAACGATTCCCACAAGTAAAAACAGCTTGAAAATCGTCGTCTTGCCGATTGACATCCTTATTTGATTATAAGCGCTCACTATTTGGTAATTTCGGTTACACCGCCCATGTACGGCCGAATCGCTTCCGGGATTACAATTGAGCCATACTCGGTTTGATTATTTTCCATTACCGCCGCCATTAATCTCGGAAGAGCCGTTCCGGAACCATTCAGAGTATGAACAAAATTCGGTTTCTGTCCCTCTTCCCTAAAACGGCAGTTCATTCTTCGGGCCTGAAAATCCATAAAATTGGAAACCGATGAGACTTCCAGGTACTTGGCCACGCCGGCGGACCAGATTTCAATATCATAACATTTCGACGCTGCAAAAGAGAGGTCGCCCGTGGCTAACAGTCTTACACGATATGGTATATTAAGTTTCTGAATAATTTTCTCGGCCTGCACCAGAAGTGTCTCATGCTCCTCTTCTGATTTATCGGGATGAACCAGTTTTACCATTTCAACCTTGTCAAACTGATGCAAACGAAGAACTCCCCGCGTATCTTTTCCGGCCGCTCCCGCTTCACGACGGAAACAGGGCGTGTAAGCGACATAGTATTTCGGAAGTTGTTCGGCGGGCAAAATTTCTTCCCGATGCAAATTGGTAACGGGAACCTCGCCGGTTGGAATCAAATACATATTTTCATCTTTGAGCTGATACATATCTTCCGCCAGCTTGGGAAGCTGTCCGGTGCCGGTCATAGCCTCGGTACCGGCCACAAATGGCGGTGCAATTTCGATATAACCATCGGCCGTATGGGTCTCCAGCATAAAAGTAATCAAGGCTCTTTGCAGTTTGGCCCCGAGTCCTTTTAAAACATAAAAGCCGGAACCGGCGATTTTGGTCGATGCGGGAATATCGAGAATATTAAGCCTTTCCCCTAATTCCCAATGCGGGAGAGGTTCGAAATCGGGAGTTGCGACCTTGCTCCATTCCTTAATGGTGACATTGCTTTCCTCATCCTTGCCGATTGGAACATCCTTATGCGGAATATTCGGGACTTTTAAAAGATGATTACTAAGTTCTTCCATGATGTCTCGGAGATCATTGTCAAGCAAGGAAATTTTCTGGCCAACCTCTTTCATTTCAGCAATATCAGCCAAGGCGTCCTCTTTGCTTTTTTTCTTTTTGGCAATTTGCTCGGAGACTTTATTGCGAGTGGCCTTGAGCTGTTCCACCTCGCCGATTATATCGCGTCTCCGGGAATCAAGATTTAGAATAACGTCAATATCCGCATGCTCGTTTT
Organism: Candidatus Zixiibacteriota bacterium; assembly: GCA_043825815.1. Taxonomy (GTDB): domain Bacteria; phylum Zixibacteria; class MSB-5A5; order GN15; family PGXB01; genus JBDRRI01. The sequence goes on along the minus strand of JBDRRI010000257.1, from coordinate 345 downwards.
TATTCTTGACCGCCTCTTTGACAAGATCAGGGTTTTCCCGAATAAATTTCAAATCCAACATATATACCTCAATAGTATTATTTTCAATAAGTTATAATATTTATCGAAATTTCTCCCGATAAACAATAAAAATAACTCTTTAATTAGGCAGTGTCAAGTAATGAGATAAGACTGATAATCGTCGATAGGCCAGTATTTTAGCTATTTTCTTGGCGATATTGACCGATTAATTTATTGTAAGATTTATAAATAATCGCTTGCTTTTTGGGCCGGATTGTTTATAATAGACATTCTAAAATTGGAAGGATTTGAAATGGCTAAAGTTTGTGAGATATGCGGAAAGAA
>JBDRRI010000256.1:0-4140 GCA_043825815.1 Candidatus Zixiibacteriota bacterium | reverse complement strand
GCATGATTATGCACACAGACACTCACTATTTTATTCCGGCTCGGCGCTCGGCAGATAAAACCGTATTGGTTAATAGCATCGCTATTGTCATCGGCCCAACTCCGCCGGGAACCGGAGTAATCATCTTTGATTTGGGCGCGCAACCTTCAAAATCAACATCACCGACAATCCGATAGCCTTTTTCCATTGTATTATCTTCAACCCGATTTATACCGACATCAATAATTACCACGTCCTCTTTGACCATATCGGCTTTAACGAATTCAGGAACGCCAATGGCGGCAATCAGGATATCGGCTCGACGACAGACCTCTTTCAAATTCTTGGTGCGCGAATGACAGAAGGTAACCGTGGCATTGGCCATATCGGCTTTCTGCAGAAGCATCGCTCCAACTGGTTTGCCGACAATATTCGACCGTCCTAACACCACCACTTCCTGCCCCACCGGATCAATATTGTACCGCCTCATTAATTCAACTATACCGTATGGCGTGCAGGAAAGAAAAGTTGGTTTTCCCAATAACATCATACCGACACTGTGCGGATGAAACCCATCGACATCTTTTTTCGGATCTATTAACAATGTAATCGTCATTTCGTCGATATGTTTCGGCAATGGCAGTTGTACAAGAATACCATCTATATCTACACGTTTATTCAGACCTTTGACTATCGCCACCAATTCATCCTGGCTGATATCCGCCGATTTTTTTACAACTTCGGAATAAACTCCTATCTTGAGGCATGCTTTTGCTTTGGAGCGAACATAAGTCTGTGAAGCCGGATTTTCGCCGACTAAAACGGCCGCCAAACCGGGCGTAACTCCCTTTTCTTTCAATTTTTCGACACGAATAGACAGTTCGGCTTTGATTTCCTTGGAGATTTTGGTTCCATCAATAAGCTTATTTTCATATAAGACCTTATTCATCGAATCCTCCCATATCTTTATCCTTGCCATAGTCAATCATAAATCTCTCTATTTCGAGTGCACCGCCGTCATCGGCGTTAATAGTCAGCAGAACGCCGCATATTCGAACGTCTTCGTTGGCACAGGTAAACCGTTTGGGCATCCCCGTTAAAAACCGTTGTAATGACGGCGCCTTGGACATTCCGATAATAGAATCAAATGGTCCCGTCATGCCAACATCAGTAATATAAGCCGTGCCTCTCTCGGTAATTGTCTCATCCGCGGTCTGGACATGCGTGTGAGTCCCCAGAATGGCCGATACACGGCCGTCAAGATAGTACAGAAGGGCCTGTTTTTCCGAGGTTACCTCAGCGTGAAAATCGATGATAATAATATCGGTTTCTTCCCGAATCTGATTGATTATCTTGTCGCCCACCCGAAAAGGACAGTCGATTTCCTTCATAAATGTCCGTCCCTGAAGATTTAAAATGGCTATCTTTCGGCCATTGATTTGATCAATAAAATAACCATTGCCGGGACATCCCGGAGGGAAATTGGCCGGACGGATCAGTTTCGGTTGCTCATCCAGATATTTCAAGATATCCATTCGATCCCAGATATGATTGCCCGAAGTCATACAATCGACTCCGTAGCTGAATATCTTATTGGCCATTTCCGGAGTGACCCCAAAGCCGCCCGCGGCGTTTTCAACGTTGGCAATAACATAGTCGGCGCCGAATTTTTCCCTAAGCGGCTTGCACATTTGAGACAATATAAAGCGTCCCGGCTTGCCAACCAGGTCAGCGAAAAAAAGTATTTTTAATTGCGACATTTCACCAAATTTCTATTTTGCGTATTCCGTAGCTCTTGATTCGCGTATAACCGATACTTTTATCTGCCCCGGATATTCCAATTCTTTCTCTATGCGTTCGGCAATATCTCCCGCAAGTATCGAAGCTCCCAAATCATCGACCGTTTCACATTCGACAATGACGCGAACCTCTCTGCCAGCCTGAATGGCAAACGCTTTTTGAACGCCTTTAAATGAATCGGCCAGTTCTTCCAGTTTTTCCAATCTCTTAATATAAGCCTCAAGCGGTTCTCTTCTCGCTCCCGGACGGGCTCCAGAAATAGCATCGGCCGCCTGAACCAGAATCGAATAGGCTGTTTCTTGAGGTATATCGCCATGATGCGACAAGACAGCATTGAGAACAACCGGTGATTCATTGTAACGAGCCAGAAATGATCCGCCGATCTCAGTGTGGGTTCCCTCGGTTTCTCTATCAATTGCCTTGCCGATATCATGAAGCAAACCGGCCCGCTTGGCAATATTCGGATCCAATTCCAATTCAGCCGCCATAATTCCGGCCAAAATTGCCACCTCTTTGGAATGCTGAAGCACATTCTGTCCATACGAACTGCGGTAATTCAATTTACCCAATAATTTTATTACATCTAAATGAAGTCCCTGTATTCCGGTTTCAAAACAGGCCTGCTCCCCGATTTCCCGGACAATCAATTCCATCTCTTTTTCACTTTTTTCGACCACTTCTTCAATCCGGGTCGGATGGATTCGGCCATCGGTTATTAGTTTTTCAAGCGACATTCTGGCGATTTCACGGCGTATCGGATCATATCCCGACAGAATCACCGCCTCCGGAGTATCATCAACTATTACATCGATTCCCGTAGCCGTTTCAAAGGAGCGGATATTACGTCCCTCACGTCCAATAATTCTGCCCTTCATCTCTTCATTGGGAAGGATAACAACTGACACGGTCGACTCAACCGTATGATCCGCCGCGCATCTGTATATAGCCCCAATTATTATTTCTTTGGCCTCTTTTTCGGCATCATGCTCGGCTCTATCCTTAATCTCTTTTATCATGGCGGCCGCTTCATGCTTGGCCTCGGATATCAAATTCTCCTTAAGTTCTGCTTTAGCCTGTTCCGGCGTCATCTGAGCAATTTTTTCGAGCTTTTCATTCTGAGTCTTAATTATTCTATCTAAGTCCTGCTCCCGAACTGCAATTCCTTTTTCCCGACCGGCCAAATTTTTCTCGCGAACCTGCAAATCTCGATCGCGCTTTTGAAGCGTTTCCGTCTTGCGGTCAAAAGCCGTTTCTTTTTCGATAACTCTTTGTTCGGATTTCTGTATTTCATTTCGCTTCTGCTGAAATTCACGCTCATAACCTGACTTTACCTTATACCATTCCTCCTTGGCTTCAAGCAAAGCTTCTTTTTTCTTCATTTGAGCTTCTTTATCAGCCTCGGCTAGCATCTTTTTAACGGTTTCTTCCGCCCCGGATATTTTCTTATCGCCAAGACGGCGAAGAATCAACCAGGCGGCAATAAAACCAACGAACAACCCGCCAACTGAAAGAAGAATCATTAAAGGAACACTATTCATATGTCCTCCTTGCCTAATTAAAGGCATCTATATTAAAAACTTTATGATAAAGAAGATTATTAAATTAGAATGGGCGGAAGGCGATTATTTTAACTGCCATTGGATTTTGGCAGTTTTTCATCCAGTAAATCAAGAATGTTTTTGGTTCTACTCTCGATTTTATCAAGATCACTTGTACTACGATCTTTTAAATCCAGCAGTTCATCAGCCAAATTCAAAGCCGCCAAAACTGCTATTTTTCCCGGTGATCTATTTCTTGACTTTAAGGCTATTTCGCGCATTTTCTTGTCAACACATGCCGCAACCCGTAATATATGATCCTTTTCGACAACACCGCGAATCGGATACTCCTCGCCAAAAATCGTTACACTGACTACTTGGCTTTTATCAGAAATGTCACTCATAGCTTTATATAAATTGCCCTTATCTAACCTAATATCATCCTCTGATATCACTTTTTATAAAAATCTATATCAAAAATTAACCTAACTTTGCTTGTCCTCTTTGTCAATATAATATATTATTATTTATACTGCTCCAGAGCATCCAGCTTTTCCAGAATTCCGCTCAATTTTTCTTTAACTTTTTCCGATTTATCAAGATGCTCTTTTTCAGTCTCACTAATTTTCTTATCAAATTCAGCAATATCGGACTTTAGACGGCTGTTTTCTTCATTTAAGGCTTCGTTTTCCGAAGTCAATCTATCTATTAAACTAACAGCTTTATTAATCTTTTGTTCCAGTATTTCCAGAGTGTCCATTATTAACCTTCTCTTATATCTGCATTAAAGCATTTATTTAAGTGTTCAATGATAACTTTTTGT
>JBDRRI010000255.1:0-9787 GCA_043825815.1 Candidatus Zixiibacteriota bacterium | reverse complement strand
GGGATGCGCTGCAAATCTGGAAAATGCCGGAAAAAGTATATCAGACAATTGGTATATTTAATAAATCAAGCGATGATTACGGCCCTACGACTGAAGCCAAGATATTATCATTGGCTAATGGGTTGGGGACAAGCAAGATTTTCGGTGCCTCCACCTTTGTCGAGAACGAATTAAAAGTCCTTGGACATGCTGTATCGCTCAATCTGGGCTACAACGGATTGGTGGAAATTCAGGCGGAATTACCGATCAAAACCGCGGAAATAACATATGCTTTAACCAGAGATAATACTACTGCGACGGAGATAATATACCGGGCAATTAAAAACTTATCTGAAAAAACATATAATTATATTTATCAATCTTACAGGTTGTTGGATGAATTTAAAAAAAGTGAATATTACCTGAAAAATGATTGGTTGAAATTCCGAACATCGGAATTGATATCTGAATTAGAATATGAAACCTCCCAAGTAAGATCTTATAATTCTATAATTAAATCGCAATTTTCATTTGAAACATTACAGGATTATGGCAGCTTAGCAAAAAGAGAAGCAATTGCGACGTTTTCAATACTTTTTAGAATTGATCATTTAACCAAAACTTCCCGCCTCGACCCGGTATTGTTCAACGACAGATATAATGTTTTTTTCGCAACGAATAGAAATCGCAAAAATGGTTATGAGAGCATTGTATTTGATGGCAATCGCGGGAATTCTTTATCATATGGAACGGCTTCAATTTCAATGAATGATGAAAGAATTACCAAACAAAATGTAAAGAATCCGAAAAAGTATTTTAAGATAACTGAACTAAAATGCCAGTCAGAAGATAAATTTTGGCAAGACGTCAGCGAAAATCTTCAATCCGGTACAGATGGAAATAAGCCATTATTGATATATATTCACGGTTACAATACAAATTTTGAGGAGGCTATTGAAGTCGGCTCTCAATTACATAGCGATTTCAGGGTAAAAGGAACCACGATTGTATTTAGCTGGCCATCAAAGGGACATTTCACAAAACATCCTAAAGACTACCAAAACTGCGACCAGTCCAGAGAATATCTGGAGAATTTTCTTAATCAGGCTTTTAACAAAGCCGGTGCAAGAGAGATCTATATAATCGGACATAGCATGGGTTGCCGTCTTTTATTAAACACTTGCGAGCTAATTGCGTTAAAAAGACGCGAAAACGCAAAAAAACTGGTGGATCATATAGTTATGGCCGCACCGGATATCGATCAAGAAGATATTGAAAAGCGTGGCAGGTTAATTTATAAAATCAGTAGAAAATTTACTTTATATGTATCCACAGATGATAGGCTATTGGATCGGAGCAGCAACCTTTTCGGAGAAAAACGGGCCGGCAATGATATTACAATATTGCCAGAAGCCGTTACAATTGAGGCGGCCAATATAGATGATACATTTTGGGGACATTCATACTTCCGAAATTCCTCTTATGTATTAAGAGATATTTACTATGGCGTGTTTGAAGGGGTTCCGCCCGACAAAAGATACAATCTTTACGAGGCTCACACTCCTGATAATGAACTTTATTATATACTGTTATATAACTAAAAGCGCTTCCCCCACTTTTCGATTGAACTCTTATAAAAAAAGCTGTTTATTGCCTTTATGTATTATGAAAGGTTTATTGCCGGGCGGTATTTGCGCTCGGGACGGTTTTTTACCTCGGTGTCGACGTGGATCTCAACGCTCGGGATTACGCTCGGCGTGGCGGTGGTCTGTTTTGTGATGTCGATGCATAACGGGTTCGAGCGGGAACTTCGCACGCGACTGCTCGGAACGACCTCGCATATCAGCATCTTCCCCATCAACGGCTTTCTGATTGACGATTATCGGGAGATTGTCGAAGCGGTCGAAAAAATAGATAATGTCGTGGCGGCTTCGCCATTTGTGTACTATAAAGCGGCGATCTCATCGGAGGAGGTCGGCGACGGGATAGTCGTGCGCGGGATCGATCTGGAGATGGAGCGCAGGACGGCCAATATTGCCGATGATATTATCAAGGGCGATTACACATTCGAATTCGAACTGGCGGATACAAGTGAAACGGCGGACGGAATGATAATGGGATCGGGGTTGGCCAATCGGATGGGGGTCACGGTCGGCGATCCGGTAGTGCTTTATTCGCTGAAGGGCGAGGATTTACGGCGCAACGCCCGGCCACGCGTTTCCAAATTATATATAACGGGTATTTTTGAGACGGGGATGTATGAATTCGATTCCGAAATGGCCTATATATCCCTGAGCGCGGCGCAACATCTGTTTTTACTGGGGGATGCGGTCACAGCGGTTCATTTAAAACTGACTGATATTTATCTGGCCAATGAAATTAAGCCGCAGGTTGAAGAGGTGGTCGGTTCGCTTTACCAAGTGGTGCCGTGGAACGAACTTCACAAGAACCTTTTTTCGTGGATTGCGCTTGAAAAAAAGGCGCTGTTTATCGGATTTATTTTAATTGTGCTGGTGGCGGCCTTTTCAATAATCTCGACACTGGTGATGCTGGCAATGGAAAAACGGTCCGAAATCGGCATTTTAAAGACGGTCGGGGCGACTTCGAAATCGATCCGTAAGATATTCCTGCTCAACGGATTTGTAGTCGGAGCAGTCGGGGTTATATGCGGCTGGTCATTAGCCATGGGGGCGGCCTGGCTCCAGAACAAATACACGATTATTTCTCTACCAGGAGATTTATACTTTATTAACTATCTACCGGTCGATATCAATCCTTTCGATTTTTTCATGGCCGGAGCCATCACCATCGTAATATGCCTTTTGGCCGCGCTTTATCCAGCCATGCGGGCCTCCTCACATTCGGTTATTGATGTTTTAAGACAATAACTTTTTGAAAATAGGCTATTTAGCCTAAATAATTTGATAAAAATGGCGAAAATAATTATATAATATTGATGTTACTTTAAATAGGAGAGCTTTGAATTGGAAGCATCCATTGACACTTACTTGTTGGTGGCAAAAGACATCAAGAGGACTTTCGATACCGTTGAGGGACAATTGGAAGTTATAAAAGGGGTTAATCTTTCGTTAAAAAATGGCGAGATGACTGCAATTGTCGGGGAATCGGGAGTAGGCAAATCGACTTTGCTACATATTCTCGGCGGCCTTGATAAACCTTCGGAGGGCACGGTTGAGGTGAAAGGCACTTCATTTAACAGCAAGAGTGAAAGTGATCTGGCACGCTTCCGGAACAAAAATATCGGATTTGTGTTTCAGCATCACTACCTGATGGAAGATTTTACGGCCCTTGAGAATGTAATGATTCCGGCCCTGATTGCCGGTTTGACAAAAGATAAGGCCCGCAAAAAAGCGGAACAACTATTGGATAATGTTGGTTTAAAAGATAGAATGACTCATTACCCGAAGAAACTTTCGGGTGGAGAGCAACAAAGAGTTGCGGTTGCGAGAGCGCTGGTAAACAATCCGGGATTGGTGATAGCCGATGAACCGTCCGGGAATCTTGATATTAAAACCGGCGAAAAACTGCACAGTCTGTTATCCTCACTCAATGAAAAAGATGGAACCACTTTCTTAATCGCGACTCATAACAAAGATTTGGCTGAAAAATGCCGTAGAATAGTTGAGCTCGAAAACGGCTTCATTAAAGAAACCGAGGAAATGTAGGAAGAAAATATGGACTGCCAGGATTGTAAAAAGCAAGAAGCGACGGTACATCTGACGCAAATAATCAATAACGAAAAGCTGGTTCTTTCGTTATGCAAAGATTGCGCCGCGCGGCGGGGATTTCATTCACCGCTGGATAATGTTCCTTTTCCGCTGGCTGATATTTTGTCCGGAATCGTTCAACAGAAGTATACGCCGAAGGTGCGGGAGGATATTGTCGATCTCAAATGCGAATTTTGCGGCAAGACTTTTGAGGAATTCACACAGCAGGGCCGGTTCGGATGCGGTAAATGTTATGATGCTTTCCGCGAACGACTGGAATATATCATGCGCAAAATCCACGGTTCTTCGATGCATAAAGGCAAGCTCCCGGTGGGGGTTAAAGATGAAAAACTTCCGATTATCGAGGAAGAAAGATTAGAAGATGAACTTCAAAAGGCAATTAGCGCTGAAGATTTTGAGCGCGCCGCCGATTTACGGGATAAACTTAAAACAATCAGAGAAACACATTTGGTGGCTGGGGAATAAGTGTGAAAACGATGTTTGAAGATATGGCACAGAATGTTGCCGGATGGCTGTCTGGCCAGGGTGACGACAGCATGGTTGTTATTTCCACGCGGATTCGTCTGGCGAGAAATGTCGAGGGGTGTATTTTCCCATCGGCGGCCGACAAGGAAGCCCGTGAAAAAATTATTAATTATTTCGAATCGGTCAAATCCCGATCCGAATATCTTTCAACGGGCAAGTTATACCGCGCTTCGGAGCTGACGCAACTTGATAAGGAGTTTCTGATTGAACGGCATTTGATGTCGCCCAATTTTCTTAAACAGAATGAGCAGAGCGCGCTTTATATCACCGATGAGGAACAGACCTCGATTATGGTCAACGAAGAGGATCATTTCCGAATTCAGGCTCTGGCTCCGGGATTGAACCTTGAGGATCCGTTTCGAATTGCCAATAAATATGACACCGAAATAAATAATGTACTGGATCTCTGTTATGATCCCGATTTCGGATTTTTAACCGCCTGCCCGACCAATGTCGGCACGGGTATGAGAGCATCGGTTTTAATTCATCTGCCGGGACTGGTCATCACCAAGGACATTGACCGGATTATCGGGAAAATATCGAAAATGGGCGTGGCGGTTCGAGGTTTTTATGGCGAGGGAACCGATGTGCTCGGGAATTTGTTCCAGATTTCGAATCAGAATACGCTTGGTGTTTCGGAAAATGAAACGCTGGAGCTGATTAATAATGTAACGAAAATGATTATTGAAGATGAGGTTGCGGCCAGAAACCGTTTGATGGAGGAGGCCTCGGATCAGATTGAAGATAAAATATGGCGGGCCTACGGAATATTAAGTTATGCCCGAGTTTTGACATCCGAGGAGGTAATGAATCTTCTTTCGGCGGTTCGCCTTGGGGTGGCAATGAAAATAATTGAACTAATTGACATTCCGACTATAAATGAAATTCTTCTACTTTCTCAACCGGCTCACCTTCAGAAATATTATATGGAAGAAATGGATTCCGACCGGAGAGATTATATTCGGGCCGAGATGGTTCGGGAGAAGATTGCTCTGGCCCTAAAATAACGGAAATAAATTCCGGATTTAATTGTAGAATATAATAGAAGGGATATATACAATGAATGAGATGTTCACAGAATTAGCCCGCAAAGCAATTGAGTATGCCAGGGATGAAGCGGCTCGTCTTCGACACGATTATATCGGTACCGAGCATCTCCTGTTAGGCTTGATTAAACTGGGCGACGGGATTGCGGTGGAAACGATTGCCAATCTCGGATTGGACACCAATGATTTAAAAACTTCGATCGAGGAGGTCGTCCAACCGTCCGGCGGTACCATGACGATGGGCCAGTTGCCGTTGACGGCACGGGCCAAGAAGACATTGGAAGTATCGGGACAGGAAGCCCGGGCGATGAAATCGAAAGATATCGATACCGAGCATATTCTGCTGGCTCTTTTGAAGGATGAAGAGGGCGTGGCGGCTCAGGTTCTTTCGATGTATGAAATCGACTATAAAGAGGTCTATGAAGAACTTAAGAATATTAAGGGCGGGAAACCGTCATCGTTCAAGCGCAAACGCAAAAAATCAAAAACACCGGCGCTGGATCATTATGGCCGCGATCTGACCGAACTGGCAAGGCGGGGTCTTTTGGACCCGATTATTGGGAGGATGGAAGAGATTGAGCGGGTCAGTCAAATACTATCCCGCCGCAAGAAAAACAATCCGGTCCTGATTGGCGAACCGGGCGTTGGCAAGACGGCGATTGCCGAGGGTTTAGCTCAGAGAATTATCGAGGGCAAAGTCCCGCAGACTTTGGAAAACCGCCGGGTGGTGACGCTTGATATGGCATCACTGGTAGCCGGAACGAAATACCGGGGACAGTTCGAGGAACGCCTTAAGGCAGTGATGCAGGAAATTATCAATTCGAAAGATGTTATTATCTTTATCGATGAGTTACATACTATCGTTGGCGCCGGCGGAGCCGAGGGCTCGCTTGATGCCAGCAATATTTTCAAACCGGCCCTTTCCCGCGGGGAACTTCAGTGCGTCGGGGCCACAACGTTGAATGAATATCGAAAATTTATAGAAAAGGACGGCGCTTTGGATCGGCGGTTCCAGACAGTTATGGTTGAACAGCCTTCAGAGGAAGACACCGTCAGGATTCTTCAGGGTCTTCGGCCCAAATATGAAGAACACCATAAACTGAAAATCTCAGACCGGGCTCTGGTGGAGGCGGTTAAGCTATCTAACCGGTATATCAGCGGGCGATTCCAGCCCGACAAGGCAATTGATGTTATTGATGAAGCCGGGAGCCGGGCGCATCTGGCCACGTATGCCAAACCTGAGGAATTCAACCAGATCGAAAGTGAGATTACCTCGCTCCAAGAGGAAAAAGAGAAGGCGGTTAAGAATCAGGCTTTTGAGACCGCTGCTCAACTTCGTGATGAAATAAAATTCAAGAAAGAGAAGCTTCAGGAAATGATTCGCGAATGGGATGAGAAACGCGAAGAGCAGAAAATTGTCCTGCTTGATGACGACATAGCCAAAGTCGTTTCTCAAATGACCGGTATTCCTCTTTTCAGACTCGAAGAAAAGGAATCCAAACGCTTATTACGGATGGAGGAGGAGCTGACAAAGAAGATAATCGGACAGGATGAAGCTATTACGAAGCTTACGAAATCTATTCGCCGCGCCCGCGCCGGCTTATCCGATCCGCGCCGTCCTATTGGTTCATTTATTTTCCTGGGGCCGACCGGGGTCGGGAAAACCGAACTGGCCCGCGTTTTGGCAGAATTTTTATTCGAAGATGCCGAGTCGCTGATTCGTATCGATATGTCCGAGTATATGGAGAAGTTTGCGGTCTCAAGACTGATCGGAGCGCCTCCCGGATATGTCGGTTATGAGGAGGGTGGACAGCTGACCGAGAAAGTCCGGCGTCGCCCCTATTCAGTGGTACTTCTTGATGAAATTGAAAAAGCGCATCCAGATGTTTACAATATTTTACTGCAGTTGCTGGATGACGGTTCTTTAACTGATTCTTTCGGACGCAAGGTCGATTTCCGCAACACGGTTGTGATTATGACCTCGAATGTCGGAACGCGCCGTATTAAGGACAATAAAACGGTCGGTTTCGGCGGCGAGCAGGAAGATGGCTCACATGACAGCATGCAGAAAAAGATTAAAGAAGAGCTTAAAAAGCTGTTCAACCCGGAACTTTTAAACCGTCTTGATGACACGATTATTTTCCACGCCTTGAGTATTGAAAATATCAAAGTGATCGTCGATATTCTGGTGGCCGAGGTGGCAACCCGTTTGGCGGAAAAAGGAATCAGTTTCACCCTTACCGAAGAGGGTCGTAACTTTCTGGCTGAAAACGGATTTGAGCCGATGCTCGGAGCCCGGCCGCTTAAGCGGGCGATCCAGAGGTATCTTGAAGATCCTCTGGCCGAGGAGCTTCTGCGCGGCCAATATGCCGGGGATTGCAATCTGATTATCGGGGCTGATAATGAAAAACTGATTTTCACATTTAATGAGCATCCGACACCGGCGGCAAATGGCGAAAAAACCGAGGGAGTAAGGAATTAGCTAAAATTAGCGAAAAAGACTTGCTTTTTCCAGATATATTATTATAATTACGAGCCCGATTCGAAAGGATCGGGCTTTAGATTGTGAAAAATAATTTGTATTGGAGTTGAAATATGGCTCATAAAAAAGGTGTTGGTTCTTCACGAAACGGCCGCGACAGTAAAGGGCAGCGGCTCGGCGTGAAAGTGTTTTCGGGCGAGGCGGTCAACGGCGGTACGATTTTAGTCCGTCAGCATGGTACAAAAATTCTCCCGGGAACAAATGTCGGTCGCGGCAAAGATGATACATTGTTTGCCAAGATTACCGGCGTCGTCAAATACGAAACGGTTCGCAGAAATCGCAAGCAGGTTTCGGTATTCGAATAGGAATTGACGACAGATCAAGATTTAAAATCCGCTGAAAGGCGGATTTTTTTTTGTGGACCCCATCCGCCTGCGGTGGGATTCTTATCAAACTTCATTAGTGCCAGACGATCGTAAATTCTTCCCATTTTAAAAACGATCGAGTAAGTCACCGGCGAATATCTAATAGAAGCCATGAATAAATTGAGAAAATGTCTATCATAGCCAGAATTATAATATTTTTTTAATTTTTTGTGTAATTTTTAGCCAAAATAGTGTATAGTATATGGAGAGGGTTAGGTTAGGTTTGATTAATCTATTTAGGCGCTTAAACCAACTTATTAGGCCGTTATATTGTTGTCTGTCATAGAGATAATGCACAAGCAGACGTCCCCCCTATCTAACATGGAATTATTGTGCGGTATATAGAACATTAGGTCAATCTCCCTGATTTTCGAACAGAAAATGAGGGGGTAATTAACGTAATTATTGTCAAAACTGCATAGAAATTATCATCTAAAACATTTCCTATGCGGTTATTGTCACTAAATGAAAGGATAAAGAAAATATGAAGAAGAAAAAAGAAGTTAAGATTGATACCGAAATTATGGAGTTATTTAAAAAAGTATGCAGTCTATTAAATAGGAAAAAGATTAATATGTGTAAATATAAACTATGTGATATTCTCAAAAATTTAGATGAAATAATGTCATTATATATACACGAAAGATCTCATTTCCCATATATAAAGGCATCTGTTATTGGCGGGAAGATATATTCTACTGCCCCATTTTATATGATAAACGGCGAAAAACTAAGATTCAATTTTCCAAACGGTCTTACTGCTCAATTGAGAGACAAGATAAATGAAACAGGTCATTGGATTAATCAAAATTTCATAGTAAGACTTTGTGCTTCTTTGGATTATTATGGTTTTTATGAAAAAATTGATAAATCAATTAATGGTTGGGAAGCTATTGATATATTAAGAAGGCTAAGACAACGCTTTGCGCACAAAACGGGACAGTATAATCCCACCAGTAAAGATGATAGAAAATTATTATCAAAAATGAATGACCATCTAAACTTGAACTTGGACATTTCACGACTTCAAGACTTCCCCTTAAGTATAGATACTGTCATAGAACCCCTATTTAAAAAATGTAAAGAATATGTAGTCGAAAAATATAACAAAGAATGTGCATGAACAAGAACCATTCTATCTTTGATGGCCGACCCCGACGAAGTTGAGTAGGGCGGTAGCCTAAGATTTTAATCCTGTCAAATATCCTAAATTTTGAAGGACAAATTGAAGGACTTTCGCTAAAAAGATACGCCAAGTTCAAGTTGCATGTTTTGCCATATAACTGAAAGCACCCCAAGGGCGGCGCCATCATTGTAGTTCGGTCAGGCTTGACAATTATCACATAATAATCTATTTTTGTAAAAATATGACAGATATCATTTGTCTTAATCAATGGCAATAACCATAAACTCAAAATGGAGATTTTATTGTGAAAAATGCCGAAATTAAAAAAACCGACCGAGGATTTGAAGTTTTGATTAATGGCAAGGTCGTTCGGATCTATTTAGGTTCACAAGAAGCAAAGGACCTTTACGAGGAGATTAGATATTCATATTCGGATCTGGAGAGAAAACTGGAGT
>JBDRRI010000254.1:0-4982 GCA_043825815.1 Candidatus Zixiibacteriota bacterium | reverse complement strand
ATTATTTGATATTAATCCTAATTTAATTAAAGGAGCTTTAGATGAAGAATCTAATCATCGCTGGCATTTTGGTATTGCTGTTATCGTCCATGGTAATGGCCGGAGAAACCCCGTTTGAAAAAGGTACGATTTCAATCGGCGCCGATTTCTCGGCTATTTACGCCTATCCTGAATTGTCTACGATCTCGACTATGCCCAAAATATCATTTTTCCTGACTCCGAATCTGATGCTGGGCGGTTCCTTCGCTTTCGATACTTACAACTATGACAGCGGCGATATGTCGCTTTTTGGCATTGGCCCTACTGTCGGATATTATTTCAATACCAGTCAGAGCCACATTGCCGGTTCTACATTCCCCTTTATCAAGGGTCAGTTGACACTTATCACGCTTGGTGGCGATGCCGACGGCACAATAACCTTGATAGGTATCGAAGGCGGTTTCAGCTATATGATAACCGATAAATTCGGTCTTGATGCCAACGTGCATTTCAGATCACTTGATTCTGACAATAGTGATGCCGCCACCAATTTTGGTGTCGGCGCCGGATTTTCGGCCTTTATAAATTAGAATGACGATTTATTGAATTCAATAGGCAGGAGGCATAAGCCTTTTGCCTATTCTTCCGCTATTTCAATCTCGATAATCGGAGTTTCCGTATCGACTTGATCGCCATCTTTGAAATTTACTTTTTTGACGACGCCATCGGCCAATGAATTTACCTGATGTTCCATTTTCATAGCCTCAACAATCACCATTGGCGTCTTGACTTTGACTTCATCACCCTCAGCCACCAACACCTGGACTATCTTACCCGGCATTGGAGCAAATATTTTGTCTTTGACCCCGGTTGTTCCACCGCCTCCGGCTCCGGAAATGCCGTCTTCGGATGGAATCACTAATTCGATAAGTGTAGAATCAATATCAATATAAATTTTATTATTTTTAATGACACAGCTGACATTTTTGGAGAGTCCATTGCTGCTGACATTGAATGTCCCGGGCGTCGTTTCAATGACCTGATAAATATTACCATTGATTGTCACCGCGAAACCATTGCCGACTATATCAGTCTTCGTTTCAATCGATTTATCATTTAACATGAATTCGTTTATCATTTCGCAATCCTCATTCCAATTTCCCACGCCCCGATTGTCAACCAGGGTGAATTGGTAATTCGCTTATTTCCTGCTCCGACATTAGGCGCTTTTGATCCTTTCATTAATGCCGCTGAAGCTGCCGCCGCTGATAGTTCCGCCAAAGAATTGGTATCAATGCCATAATCCGACATGTTACGGGCAATAAAATCAGTATATGTTTCGCCTTCGGCGAATTTTTGATGACGCAAAACATCAATCATAAATTTGCGTGAAGTTTTTATACCGAGAATCTTGTAATCATTGAGGGCATTAATCATTTTATTAATTGCCATCTCCCGGGTTGGAGCATGTACAATTAACTTGGCTAGAATCGGATCGTAGTCGATGCCGACAGTAACACCATTGCGCACACCGGAATCAATTCTGATTCCCGGCCCGACTGGCTCCTGATACATTAAGATATCCCCTGATGACGGCATGAAATTATTCTCGCCATCTTCAGCATAGATACGACACTCAATGGCGTGGCCCCGTTGTTCGGCCTTGAGAACATAATCTGATATGGGCAGTCCGGCGGCAATACGAATTTGTTCGACAACCAGATCAACATTGGTAACCATTTCTGTAATCGGATGTTCCACCTGGATCCGAGTGTTCATCTCAAGGAAATAAAAACCGCCCTTGGTATCAAGTAAGAATTCGACAGTTCCGGCATTATGGTAATCAGCTGCCTGAGCCACTTTCACCGCGGCATCGCCCATTTTTTTTCTAATTTCGGGAGTTACTGCCACCGATGGCGTCTCTTCGATAATTTTCTGATGGCGGCGCTGAATCGAGCATTCTCTTTCAAAGAGGTGTATGGTATGGCCATGATTATCAGCTAATACCTGAAATTCAATATGACGAGGATTATTAATATATTTCTCGAGATAGACTGTATCATCGCCAAAAGCATTCTTTGCCTCGCGCATTGAAGCCTTAACCGAGGCTTCCAATTCTGAAGCCTCATGTACAACCCGCATCCCTTTGCCGCCTCCCCCGGCGGCCGCTTTTATCAAAACCGGATAGCCGGCCTCATCCGCCGCCTTTATGAATTCGGAAATATCCGAACCGGATGATTTCATTCCCGGAATTAACGGTACTCCGGCATCGGCCATTTTAATTCGAGACTGCACCTTATTACCCATTAGGCGCATCGCTTCCGCCGATGGTCCAATAAAGGTAATGCCCGTTTTTTCACAAGCTTCCGGGAAAAGTGAATTCTCGGCCAAAAATCCATAGCCGGGATGAATCGCATCGCAATTGAATTTCCTGGCCGCCTCGATAATCTTATTTATTGAAAGATATGACTCATTCGGCGGCGGCGGCCCGATTTCCACAGCCTCATCAGCCGACATGGCATGCACCGAATTTCTATCCGCGGACGAAAACACTGCCAGAGATGGAATCCCCAGCAATTTGCAGGCATTGATTATCCGCATCGCAATTTCGCCGCGGTTAGCTACCAAAATTTTATTAAAAAGTTTTTCTGACATTTATTCTTACACCCATTTCGGTTTTCGTTTTTCCAGGAAGGCCGACATCCCCTCCTGCCCTTCATCGGAGATCCTCAGTCTGGCGATCATTTCTGCCGTGTACGGCTTGTACTGCGCCTCGTTCATTCCAGGTACCGATGAAACCAGTTTCTTGGCCATTGCTACGGCAAATGGTCCCGATGATTTAATCATTCCAATTAAGTCGGCGACAGCCTGATCTAATTCCTTATCTTCGTAATAATTATTAACCAGTCCGATTTTGGCTGCCTTTTTGGCTTTCATCCGTTCCCCTGTAATAAAAAATTCGCGGGCCTTGCCCTCACCGATCTTCTTGATAACATAAGGACCGATACAAGCAGGAACAACGCCAATCTTGACTTCTGAGAAAGAAAAGACCGCCTTTTCCGCCGCCAAAGCTATATCACATACAGCCACGAAACCGACGCCACCGCCAATAGCCGCCCCGTTAATTTTGCCTATCACAGGACAAGGGAAATTATAAATCTTGGCAAACAGATCCGCCAGCGCATTTGATTCTTTGAGGTTTTCATCGAACGACTGATTGATGACTCGCTTCATCCAATTCAGATCAGCACCCGCACAAAATGATTTGCCCTCTCCGGTTAAAACGACGACCCGAAGTCCCGCTTCATTACCGAGCAGATCAAACAGATTCGTCATTTCATATATCAGATCGTCATTGAAGGCGTTATGCACTTCAGGGCGACAGAAACTGATATATGCAACATTATCTTTTATTTCATATTTAATCGTTTTAAAATCCATCGGTCTACCTTTACATCCTGAAGACGCCGTATTTTTGTTCGAGAATCGGTTTATTGAGTGACATTGAAATTCCTAGCGCAATTGCTTCTCGAGTATCAGTCATTCCAATAACACCATCATCCCAAAGCCGGGCTGTTGAATAATACGGTGAAGATTCCATTTCGTATTTTTCCAGAATCGGTTTACGAATGTCTTCAATTTGTTCCGGGGTCAGTTTTTGACCTTGCCTCTCAAGTTGTTTCACCTTGACTGTCGCTAACACATCGGCAGCCTGTTCGCCGCCCATAACGCATATTTTCGAATTGGGCCACATCCAGAGAAGTCGCGGGAAATATCCCCGACCGCACATGGCATAATTACCAGCACCGTATGATCCCCCGACAATAACGGTGAATTTGGGAACCTGCGCATTAGCCACCGCATGAACCAGTTTGGCACCGTCACGAGCAATACCGCCTGCCTCATATTGACGACCGACTATAAAGCCAGTAATGTTTTGTAAAAACAGTAATGGGATTTTCCGCTCGGTACACAGCTCGATAAAATGCGCTCCTTTTTGGGATGATTCTGAAAAGAGAATTCCATTATTGGCCAGAATTCCGACCGGCTGTCCCATAATTCGGGCAAAACCGGTTACCAATGTTGCACCGTAAAGTTCTTTAAATTCATGGAATTTTGAGCCATCGACAATTCGCGCGATTAATTCGCGAATATCATACGGTTTGCGAATATCATTGGGCACGACTCCGTAGAGCTCCTCGGGATCATAATAAGGCTCTTCCGGTTCAGCGAAATCAAGCTCATGCTTGGCCGGACGATTGAAATTTTCGATAATATTCCGCGCTATTTGTAAAGCATGTTTGTCATTTTGCGCATAGTGGTCAGTTACGCCGGAAGTACGACAATGCACATCGGCGCCACCCAATTCTTCGGCCGTAACTACCTCGCCGGTAGCCGCCTTCACCAGCGGCGGTCCACCGATAAAAATTGTCCCCTGTTTGCGAACAATGACGGTTTCATCCGACATGGCCGGAAGATAGGCTCCGCCAGCAGTACAGGAACCAAGGACAACAGAAATTTGCGGTATTCCCTGTGCTGACATCCGCGCCTGATTATAAAAGATTCTTCCAAAATGATCCTTGTCCGGAAAAACTCCGGATTGCAACGGCAAGAATATTCCTCCTGAATCGACCAGATAAATGCACGGTAGTTGATTATCTTCGGCGATTCTTTGTGCCCGGGCATGCTTTAATATCGTCTCGGGATAATATGTTCCCCCTTTAACGGTAGCATCATTGGCAATCATCATCACTTCGCGGCCATGCACTATGCCAATACCGGTAATCAGGCCACTACAAGGAGCATCATTGTCGTACATATTGTACGTGGCCAGTGTTGACAGTTCGAGAAACGGCGTATTTTTATCGAATAAAAGTGCAACTCTTTCCCGAGTTAACAGTTTACCCCGATCTACATGCAACATTCTGGCCCGCTCCGAACCACCAAACTTAACATGATCAAGCCGATCTATTAATATATGAAGCTGAGATTGGATATTTTCA
>JBDRRI010000253.1:0-5181 GCA_043825815.1 Candidatus Zixiibacteriota bacterium | reverse complement strand
TGATGATATGGTCATTATTGACAGCGGTTCAACGGATAACACCGAACAGATTGCTCGAAAATTCAATACCAATTTCATCTTCCGCGAGCTCGATAATTTCAAAAACCAGCGGATTTTTTCCTATAATCAATGCAAATATCGCTGGATTATGATGTTTGATTCCGATGAGGTTCCCGATGATACCTATTTGAATTCGATTGTGGAATTAAAAAAAAATAACTTTCTATACAATGGCCGGGGGTATGACCTATACCGCGTGCTTCGGAAATGGTACGTTCTGGGAACCGAGGTTCACGTTTTTTATCCATTAACCTGCCCCGATTCACATCGGCGGATATTCGACAGCCATAAAGTAAAAATCAAGCCCGATACAAATTTCGTCCATGAAAACATGACCGGTTATGATTCATCGGCAACCCTGCCCGGTTATGTGCTCCATTATGCGGTCGATTCAATAGATATTTTATATCGGCGGTTGGACCTATATACAACCCTGGCCGCGCAGGATTTGAAGAGAAAGGGCAGGAAATCGAATCTCCTAATTTCATATCTGCATGCCATGGGAGCCTGGGTAAAATGGTATTTTAAAAAAGGCGGCTTTCGGGATGGCCGGGTCGGTTGGATTTTGGGCAAATACGCTTTTAACTATACTTTCATAAAATATCAAAAACTGCAAAAGTTATAAATTGGTAACCCAATTACAATTGCGCCATTTCAGCTTGTTTTTCCTCTCGTTTTTTCCTTACTGATATATCCCTGATAATACCAATGGCGTTCCATTGTTTATTAAGCCTTACCGCCGATAGCGAGAGTTCAAGCGGAAAAACATGGCCATTTTTTCTAATGCCCTTCAGTTCCAAAGTCTTGCCAATCGCATTGCCTTTACCCGATTTTGTAAAAAACTCCATGGCTTTCAAATGATCAAGATGAAATTCCTGAGGAGCCAGGGTTTTATGAAGATTTTGCCCGATTATTTCCACTTCAGTGTATCCAAATATATTTTCCGCGGCTTTATTCCAGAATTGAATCAGCCCGTTACTGTCCATTATCATAATAGCATCCACAGCCGATTCACAGACCGCCTTAAACTTGGCTTCACTTTCAGCCAGCGCCTTTTGCGCCAGCTTTCTTTCGGAGATATCATGAAGAATACAAGTGATGGTTTGGAAATTATTGTAAGAATCAAAAACCGATTTGCCGAAAAATCCAACCCAGGCATAATCATTATTTTTGCGGATTAATTCATATTCCTGACCGTGCATTTCCCGGTTAGTTTTTAACTCATCAAAATCATGCATAAATAAACGTTTAGAAGGATTGCTCATAAGATTAATCAATTTTGTATTGATTAATTCATTCTCTGTGCAACCGATTAAATTGCAGAAACCATTATTGGCCTCGCGAATCTTGCCAAATTCATCCAAACGGATATAGATTAAGGCCGTACCTTCATAGAGCAATTTTAGTTTTGCTTCGCTCTCCAATTGAAGATCAAATATCTTCTTCATTTTTTCAACCATTGTTTGTACCGAATATCCACCGACTATGAAAATAAAGAAAACGAAAGAACGAATCCAAATTTCTTTTGAATCTGGAGATAAAAGCCCATCCATAAAATTATGGTCATCAAATAAATACGAATCAGCCAATGAATCCAAAACCCAGAAAGAAGCCCCGAGAAACAGACTTATCCAAAAAATATTGCAAAATATTTTAAAGTTCGGAATCTTATCGACCATGTTGCCCCCTATGTAATAATCTTATTCTATACGTATAAACGTATATCTTATGATTCGGTATTTAAAAGGATAAATTAATAGGGGATAATACATAATTGTGTAAACACAAGTGTATGATTAGCAATGTCTTAAGTTGATGCCGCGTTCGCCGTGATAAATTAAATATATGAAATATGATATTCCGGACGGTCCGGGACAGTTATTTCCCGCAACTTCAGAATTTCATAAAACCACTTGCGCAATCAGAGCTTTTTTGTATATTTGTCGTCTGCCCAAGGGGTAAGCTATACCCTGTTGGGAAATTTATAGTTATGCCTTTTGGGGCATGGATGTTAATAGATTTATGATATCGGCTATGCTCGGATTTCGAGGAATAGATTGATATCGAGGAAAGAGTACAAGAGTCAGAAGAATGTTTGGCGAACTGGTTGACAAATTTGATGATATTTTCAAGAAACTTCGCGGTGCCGGGAAGTTGTCTGAGAAGAATATCAAAGATTCGCTCAAAGAGGTGCGTCGCGCGCTTCTTGAGGCCGATGTCAACTATAAGGTTGTCAAAAATTTCATAAAGTCGGTCGAAGAAGCCTCGGTTGGAGAGAAAGTTTTAAAATCGATTGAACCGGGCCAGCAAATAGTTAAGATAGTTCATGATGAATTGATCAATGTCCTCGGTACCAAAGCCGAACCATTGGCCGCTATCGATAAATCGCCGACTGTATATATGCTCTGCGGGCTTCAGGGTTCAGGTAAAACGACTCTTTCCGGGAAGTTGGCTCTTCAGGCGAAGAAGAAAAATAAAAAGCCGCTTTTGGTGGCGGCGGATATATATCGCCCGGCGGCGGTTAAGCAGTTGGGTGTTCTGGGAAAATCAATTGATGTTGAAGTTTTTCATATTGAAGGTGCCAAACCGCCGGAGATATGCCGCGAAGCCAAAAAATATGCCGCGAAGAATTTTATCGATCTGGTAATTTTTGATACGGCCGGACGGCTTCATATTGACGATGAACTTATGATTGAACTGGAGGAAATTAAATCTTCGACTAATCCGGATGAACTCCTATTAGTCGCCGATTCAATGACGGGGCAGGATGCTGTCAATGTCGCCGAACAGTTTCATAAGCGTTTAAATCTTTCCGGTGTCGTGTTGACCAAACTCGACGGCGATGCCCGCGGCGGAGCGGCAATTTCCATACGCTCGGTAACCGGTTGCCCGATTAAAATGGTCTCGATTGGCGAAAAACTAACCGATCTGGAACCGTTTCATCCCGACCGGATGGCCTCGCGAATACTCGGTATGGGCGATATCATTTCTTTGGTTGAAAAGGCTCAGGGTTCTATCGATGAAAAGCAGGCCAAAAAGCTCGAAGAAAAACTTAGAAAAAACGCCTTTACGCTCGAAGATTTTTACGATCAGATGCAACAGCTCAAAAAAATGGGTCCGCTCGAATCGATTATGGGGATGATTCCCGGCATGGGCAAGGCTCTTAAGGGCGTCCAGATTGACGAAAATGGAATGGTCAGGGTGGAGGCCATAATTCAATCTATGACTATTGAAGAAAGGCGCAATCCGAACATTATTAACGGAAGCCGGAAAAGTCGGATAGCGGCCGGATCGGGCAATTCGATACAATCGGTTAATTTGTTATTAAAACAATTTTTTGCGATGCAAAAAATGATTAAAAATGTAAATAAAATGAAATTTAAAGGTCTGGGCAAAGGTTCATTCCCGTTCCAGATGTAGATGACGATGGAGGTTGAAATTGGCAGTAGTCATTAGACTCAAACGGTTAGGTACGAAAAAACGGCCTACCTACAGATTTGTTGCGACCGACTCAAGAATGCCCCGCGATGGACGGTTTATTGAGACACTGGGATATTATAATCCGGTGAAAAGGCCGGCGACGGTCAAGATTCATGAGGATCGGATGTTTTATTGGCTGGATCAGGGAGCAACACCGTCCGATACTGTTAAATCCTTGATGAAACAGGTTGGATTCAGCAAAAAATATGAAGTTAAAAAAAGCGGTGAAGATATTTCGGGAATAATGCTTTCTGAAACTATCACCGAACATCCCAAGAAACGTAAAAAGACCAAGGAAGCAAAGTCAGAGTAATATTTGACTTAAGAAACCTACGGAAACCTAAAGCAGAATTTGATTCTTCAAAGGAGTTTGACGTGAAAGAATTCATCGAAACTATTGTAAAGGCTCTGGTAGATAATCCTAATGATGTCGACCTGACAGAAGTTCAAGGCGAACGGACAACCGTTTATGAATTGCGTGTCGGTGCCGGCGATCTCGGTAAGGTCATAGGCAAGCATGGTCAAACTGCAAAATCGATTCGGACTATTATTGCGGCTATCTCGGCCAAAAAAGGCAAACGCGCTGTTCTGGAGATTTTGGAGTAGTTGAATAAAAAGCCGGACCATATCGTTGTCGGGAAATTCGGCCGGCCGCGAGGTGTGTCTGGAGAAATTTTTATAAATTCTTTAACCGATAATCCGGAGCGTTTCGGGAAACCCGGAACGTTCCTGATTGAAAACGAAAACGGGTGGACCGATATTGTCGTTAAGCAGATTAGTGCCATCGGCAATCGTTTGGCCGTTAAGATTGAAGGGATTAATAATCTCGACGAAGCAAAAACGCTGACCAATAAGCTGATTTATATCACCGGTAGCGAGCTGGTCGAGGCGCCCGAAGGCAGTTATTATTTATTCGACCTGATTGGTTGTGAACTGGTTGACACCGGAAATAAGCAACTGGGCACTATTGTGGATATTGAGCAGTACCCGGCCAGCGATGTCTGGGTGGTCGAAAACAAAGGCGATGAGTTTATGTTTCCGGCGGTAAAACAGTTTGTGATTGAGGTCGATATTAAGAACAAAAAAATTATAGTCGATCCTCCGGAGGGAATATTTGACTCCGCGGATGAAGATTGAAATAGTAACTCTTTTCCCCGGATATTTTGACTCGGTCCTAAAAGGGTCAATTATCGGACGGGGGATTGAGAAAAAGCTCTTTGAAATAAGAATAATCAACCTGCGTGATTTCACGTCGGATAAGCATCAGACCGCCGACGACACCCCCTATGGCGGTGGCGGCGGGATGGTTCTGAAAGTGGAACCGATCTATCAATGCCTGAAATCGCTGGGGTACGGCACGGAATGCTCGGTCGATGAAAAATTGATTTTGACCTCGGCGGCCGGTAAAAAATTAACGCAAAATACCGCTGTGGAATATTCCCTGTTGAAACGAATGACCATTATTTGCGGGCATTATCTCGGAGTCGATGAACGGATTTTGAAGCTGTTTAATATTGAGGAAATCTCTATCGGCGACTATGTCCTTACGGGGGGAGAAGCGGCGACGGCGGTAATAATCGATTCAGTGGCTCGACTGATTCCGGGCGTACTGGGCAATTTCGAATCGGCCATGGCCGATTC
>JBDRRI010000252.1:0-14981 GCA_043825815.1 Candidatus Zixiibacteriota bacterium | reverse complement strand
GGATTGATTTCGGATTTTTTATCATCACCCGATTGGTCGGAATATCGAGAAAATTTTTATCATCCTGCACCAATCGGCGCAGGTCACCGTCGGTAAAAATACCGACCAGAATATCGTTCTCATCAACCACTAAGGCGCACCCCAGCCTCTTTCCGGTCATTTCAAGAACAGTATCGCGAACTACAGAATCAGGCCTGACCGCCGGCACTTCCGAATTGACATGCATTATTTCTCCGACATGCACCAACAAACGCTGTCCCAGCGATCCGCCCGGGTGAAGATAAGCAAAATCTTCGGGCGTGAATTTTCTTTTTTTCAAAAGCGTAACAGCCAGCGCATCACCCATCACCATTGCGGCGGTAGTCGATGATGTCGGAACCAGATTGTTGGGGCAGGCTTCGGATTCCACCGAACAATTAAGAACAATATCCGACTTGGCCGCCATTGGCGAATTGACCTGGCCGGTCAATAGAATAATCTTTACACCCAAACGCTTGATGGTCGGTAAAATCTGATTCAATTCCTCGGTCGCACCCGATTTGGTAATAGCAATCAGAATATCATCCGATTGGACAATTCCCAAATCGCCGTGAACCCCCTCCGCCGGATGCAAGAAAAACGAGGCTATCCCAATCGAAGAAAATGTCGCCGCAACTTTTTTGCCAACCAGACCGGACTTGCCCATTCCGGTTACAATCAGTCGGCCCTTGCATTCCAAAATAAGATTGACCGCTTTTTCAAAGTTCTCATCGACCTGCTCGGCCAGCCGGGCAATTGCCGCGGCCTCTTTTTTGATAACCTCTATTCCGTATTCTTTAATCATATAAAAACCTACGATATAAGATCAATCGGGTCAATATTTTGTGACACAAAATATAACTTTATGATTTCCCGAACCGCTCCCTTTCCGCCCTTCGATTTGGTAACATAATCAACCGCATCAATTAGATCTTGGGCCGAATCAGCGACCGCAATTGACAGGCCAACCTCTTTAGCCAATGGAATATCCAATATTTCATTGCCAATAAAAGCAACTTGTTCCAGGCCAAGCTTTAATTCATCAAGAAACGGCATAATCTGCACTCGCTTGTCGACCATTTGCTGGGAAACATATTTTAATTTAAGGTCCTTTGCCCGCGATGTTGTCGCTGGCGAGGGCCGTCCCGATACAATTGCTATTTCCAGCCCGGTTCTCATAACCAGAGCCATAAAGAAACCGTCGGATATATTAAACCGCTTCATTTCGAATCCATCCGGTCCGAAATAAATCGAATCATCGGTTAAAACCCCGTCGACATCCAATGCCAAAAGCTTGATATCTTTCAACCGCTCAATCAGTTGTTTTTTACTAAGGTGACTTTTTTTCTTGCTCATATTTACCTAAGAAATCGCCATTCTGATATTTTTAATATCACGAATAAATGTTTCCAGTTGATCCAGCGGAAGCATCGTTGCCGCATCGGATAACGCCTTGGCCGGTTCGGGATGGCACTCCAGAAAGACGCCGTTTATTCCGGTCGAGACCGCCGCCCGTGCCATCGGCAAAACAAACTCCGGCTGTCCCGATGAATATGACCCGGCTCCGGTCGGTAATTGAAGGGAATGAGTGGCGTCATATACCACCGGATAACCGAACTTTTGCATTATTATCAACGAACGAAAATCAACCACCAGATTATGATACCCAAACGAAGCTCCCCGTTCAGTCAAAATAACCTTGCCCGACTGCGCCTTGGCGGCCGCTTTTTCCATATCCTCCGGCGCCAGAAATTGTCCCTTCTTGATATTAATCCACTTGCCGGTCGCTGCCGCTTGGCGGATTAGCTCTGTCTGTCGGGAAAGAAAGGCCGGAATCTGAAGAATATCAGCCACTTCCGCGACAATTCTGGTCTCCGAAGTTTCGTGAACATCAGTCAAAATCGGCAAATCAAACTGATTTCTGACTTTCTCCAAAATTTTTAATCCGAATTCCATTCCGTGACCGGCAAACGAATCGCCCGAAGTCCGGTTGGCTTTGACATAGGATGATTTAAAGATCGCCGGGATTTCATATTTTTCGGATAACTCCTTGACCTGTTCCGCTACGGTAAAACAGATTTCCTCCGATTCAATTACGCAGGGTCCGACTATCAGGAAAAGCTGGTCACCATCAAGTATATGATCGACATCCATTTCCCCCTCCTATGCTTATTGAAATTCTAAAACTTGCGATAATGCCATTTAACGACATCACCATCTTTTGTGATATATTTATCCGAGGCGACCGTTCCCATTGTATCATTGACCGAATACATCCAACCGAAATTTTGATTGATTGAAACCGAATCGACGGCATGAACAAAATTACCAACTGCACTTTCAATAAAATCGACTTGATGTTCTTCCCTCAACAAATCAAAAACCGAAATGCTATCCCGACCGACTAAATCGACAATCAGACTGTCAAAAGGTTCGGAATTGGCATTGGAATCACTCTTTTCCTTTTTGTCCGCGCATCCAAAACAGGTCGCTAATAATAAAACAAGAAAACTTATTAGTACAATTTTATACATTCGTGACATCTCCACCATATTTTCAAACTAATAATATGCAATTTACAATTGAATGTCAAAGGTTAGCTGATGACATAAATTTTAACTTTTCTTGAAATAAGGCAACAATAAAACTTTTTCGATAGTCAAATATTTTAGAAAGAAATTGCCGCCAACGAAACATATATACTATTACAAGCGTAAGCAAAAAAAGAACATGAATCAGGCGAACTAAAAATAAAGAGTTAAAGAAGATGTTGAAAAAATTTATTTGGATCTCAATTGTAATCATTATTGTCGGGGCAGTCGTTTTCTTTGGATTTTCAAAAAGCTCAAATGATGAAACAGGTTTTACAACTATCGAAGCCAAAAAGGGGACCATAATTGATAAAGCATTGGCTGTTGGACAAATAGAACCCCGCAAAGAAATCGCAATCAAATCAAAAATCTCGGGAATTGTGAAAAGAATTTATGTCGAAATCGGCGATGCGGTCGAAATCGGCGATCCGCTTATTGACGTTGCGCCCGATCCGACTCCGATTGAATATGCTGAAGCCAAAAAGCAGGTGGAAATCTATCAAGTTGCCTTTGACAATACCAAGCGTGAATATGACCGCGCCCAATCACTGGTCGAAAAAGAACTGATTCATCGTCAGGAATTCGATTCCAAAAAAGCTGAGTTTGAACAGGCCGATTTACGCCTCAATCTGGCTCGTGAAAAATTGGAACTGATCGAATCGGGTAAAACGACCATAGCCGATCGCAATGTTGACAATGTCATTAAATCGCCCGCTCGCGGAATTGTCCTTTCTCGACTGGTTGAGGAGGGCAACCCCGTCGTTCCTTTGACCTCATATCAGGCCGGAACCGATCTGATGACTCTGGCTTATATGGAAGACCTTATTTTTAAGGGAACGGTCGATGAAATCGATGTTGGCAAGCTCGCCGTCGGGATGGAAGCGGAAATCAAAATCGGCGCTCTGCCAAAGGATACTGTCAGAGGTACCGTCGAAAGAATCTCTCCCAAAGCCCATCAGGACCAGGGTTCAACCGTCTTCGATGTTGAAATAAAATTAATCGACCGGGGAAGTAATATGCTCCGGGCCGGTTATTCGGCCAATGCCGACATTATTATTCTTAAAAAAGAAGATATTCTGCTAATACCCGAAAGACTGATTGAATTCAAAGATGATTCCGCTTTTGTCGAGATTACGACCGATAGCATGAGCGAAAAGATTGATACTATACTGGTCGAAACCGGCCTGTCCGATGGCATTCAAATCGAAATTTTATCAGGATTGGCGGAGGGTGACAAGGTGATTGAACGTCCTCCTAGGGAGATTTAATTTGTGAATTCGCTGATGGCTATCAGACAGCTTTTTCAGGATATGAAAAAGCAAAAACTAAGAACCTTTATGACTATGTTCGGAATCCTCTGGGGAACGGTATCGGTTGTCCTTCTTATGGGATTCGGAAAAGGACTTAATAATCATTTTGTTTCAAGGATTAAAGGTCTGGGCGAAAATATTATGATGGTCTGGCCGGGTATGACCTCTCAACCGTGGGAAGGACTTCCGCGGGGCCGTCGGATTCGGTATACCGAGCGGGATATCTCCACCATAAAGGCCAACATTGACGCAATTAAGAGGATATCTCCCGAATTTCAGAGATGGAGCGTTCCCTTTAAAACCGAATTGACCACCTCGCTTCATTATGTCGGCGGGGTCTGGCCGGAATTCGCCGAGATGAGAAATATTATTCCTCAAAGCGGAGGACGTTTTCTTAATGCCCGCGATCAGGCTGAAAAGAGAAGAGTCGTATTTCTGGGCAATGAGGCGGCAACAAAACTTTTCGGCGGTACCGATCCGGTCGGACAAAGGGTCCTGGTCAACAATGTTCCCTTTACCGTCGTCGGGGTTATGCAGGCCAAGGACCAAAATTCCTCCTACGCCGGGCGCGATAGCCGACACGCCTGGATTCCGTCGGAAACTTTTAAAACGATGTGGAGCAATCGGTTTCCCAATATTATGATTGTCCAGGCGCCAACAACCGATGCAATGCCTTCCATAAAAAAAAGTATTTATTCATTAATGGCTTCCAAATATAATTTCGATCCTAATGACGAACTATCTCTTGGTATCTGGGATACAACCGAAGGCTTTAAAAGCTTTGGACTGT
The DNA here is from genome assembly GCA_043825815.1 of Candidatus Zixiibacteriota bacterium. Lineage (GTDB taxonomy): Bacteria > Zixibacteria > MSB-5A5 > GN15 > PGXB01 > JBDRRI01. Next base: position 10,272 of record JBDRRI010000252.1, on the reverse strand, counting down.
TTTTCTCCGCTTTTACAGTTTTTCTGGTGGCAATCGGTTGCCTCACTCTTGTCACCGGCGGTATCGGAGTTACAAATATTATGAATGTTGTTCTTGAAGAACGTACCAAAGAAATCGGCATAAAAATGGCCCTGGGCGCCAAGAAAATGGTCATAATGATGCAAATAATGACGGAAACGGGAATACTGGTCGCCATTGGCGGTATCTTGGGTTTTGCGGTCGCCGCCGGAATTATCTATTTAGTCGGCGATAAATTTAAGGAATATGTCGGGACGCCTATCATGAGTATTGATGGGACAATTTTATCGGTTGTTGTTCTGGGAGTTATTGCTATGGCCTCAGGCTATTTTCCGGCCAAAAGGGCGGCCAACATGGAGCCGGTGAAAGCTTTGAAATTATTCTAAAGGATATTATGAAAATTTCAATATTATATAATCTGTTTATTCGCGATTTCAAGAAACAGAAAAAAAGAATGATTTTAACCCTGATGGCTATTCTCTGGGGCACTATGTCCATTCTCCTGCTCCTTGCTTTTGGTGAAGGTTTAAAGCTTCAACTGCTCAAAGGAGAAAGCGGTATGGGCGAGGGAATCGTTATCGTCTGGGGCGGACAAACATCAATTCCATATAAGGGCTTTGGCAAAGGGCGAAGGATTCATCTCTTTGAATCGGATATTGAATACCTGAAAAAGAATATTCCGGAAATAGAAATGATTGGCGGCGAATATACTCGATGGAGTCAGGAAGTAAAATACAGAAAAAATATTCTGAGCGAACGAATTGAGGGTGTTTCCCCTGAATATCGGGACATGCGCAAATATATTCCGCAAATGGGCGGTCGGATGATTAATGACCTCGACCTAAAAAACAAGCGTCGGGTTGTATTTCTCGGTGATGAGGCCAAAATCCGGCTGTTCGACAGTGAAGATGCAATTGGAAAGACAATCTTTATCCGCTCTATCCCCTTTACCGTTATCGGTGTAATGCAAAGCAAGGTTCAAATGAACAGCTACCACGGACAGGATAAAGATGCCATTGCCATCCCGGCCACTACCTTTGTTTCAATTTTTGGCGATCCCTATCTCGATAACATTGTCTATAAACCTTATAATGAGCAGGTTGCTCCCGCAGCGGCCAGGCGTTTTACCAGCCTGATGGCCTCCAAATACAAATTCCATCCCGATGATGATAACGCTATCTCAACCTGGGATACAATCGAGTCATTAAAAATCTCAAGAAACATAATGCTTGGGCTTGAAATATTTCTGGGAATTATCGGCGGCCTGACCCTTTTGATTGCCTCTGTCGGCGTGACCAATATAATGTATGTCTCGGTCAAAGAGCGAACCCGCGAAATTGGAATCAAAATGGCGGTCGGCAGTCGTAAAATATATATTCTCGTTCAATTTATATTGGAAGCCCTGGGGATAACTTTTCTGGGCGGACTTTTTGGAATTGTTTTTTCTTATCTGATAACCTATGGCGCCAAATTTATTCCGGTCCAGGACGAAATGATGACCCTTATTTCCAAGCCAACCATCTCCCTGGAAATTGGACTAATTGTCGTTGGAATATTAAGTTTTATGGGGATTATATCCGGTTTGTTTCCGGCCCTGAAGGCGGCCTCGGTCAACCCGGTTACCGCTCTTAGATATGAGTAAAATATAATGAGGCAGACCATGATTAAAATGCAAAACATTCATAAAGTGTATAATACCGGCAAAGTAACCTTTGAAGCACTTCGCGGAATTGATCTGGAAGTCGGCTCCAACGAGTATATTGCCATTGTCGGACCGTCCGGCTCGGGGAAATCAACGCTTATGAATCTTATCGGCTGTCTCGACACTCCCTCAGACGGCGAGTATTATCTCGAAGATAAGGATGTTTCCCGGCTCCAATCAAACGATCTGGCCGAAATCAGAAATACCAAAGTCGGTTTTGTCTTTCAGGCTTTTAACCTTCTCCCTTATGCCACCGCCTTTGAAAATGTTGAACTTCCCCTGCTTTTTTCCGGCGTGCGCGGAAAAACCAGGAAAAATAGGGTCGAAGCCCTCCTAAGAATGGTCGGTCTGCACGATAAGCTCGAAAACAAACCGACCGAAATGTCCGGCGGTGAAATGCAACGAACCGCCATCGCCCGCGCCCTGGCGAATAATCCCCGACTGATTCTGGCCGATGAGCCGACCGGTAATCTTGATTCTAAATCGGGCGCCGAAATTATCAAAATATTCGATGATCTCCACGCCGCCGGCCATACTGTGATAATTATCACCCATGATATGAAAATCGCCGATCATTGCCAGCGAATTATCAAAATGCAGGACGGTAAAATATTCAACGGCAACGGCACTCCGGTCGAATAATTAGCAGACTATATTGCCAAATTCATTCCAATTATCTCCTTGCTTTTTCCGTTTTTTCTTCACAAATTGACCCCTATGAAAATGTTATTGATTTGTATCTGGCTGTTGCTTCCCATAACTGCAGCTATGGCACAGGATTATGATGAACGTTGGTCTGATCCGGTTTCTTACCCGGAGGACACTATCCCGGAAATGCGCCGGGAGGGCCTTCCCATTATTAATTTCAAAATTAACAATCAGTTCCTGATGCGCAATACCTATCCTGAATACTATTCCAACGAACAGCAAATCAGCCGGGATATCCGCTGGGTCAACCGCAATGATACGGCCACTATCGCCCTCTGGGAAGAATTCGGCGATTCGATTCTGGCGGTTATGGAAGATTTCTCCGGCATCGAATGGATTGATCAAACCCTCGATTTTCGTCTGCTTAAATATTATCGCCGCGCCATGAGTTATGATCCGCTGGCGATTCCCCTTGAAGGCCTCCGGATGGAAGATTATACCGAAGCGGCTCCGACCGGCCTGCACCGTTTGTTGAATATGATAAAAGCAGTCGCCGGAAGAAATTTAATGCAATTGAATTACCCGGAACATACTTTCAATTTTCTTAAATCGCATCAACTTCTGGAACCGACCGCCTATCGCTTCGACATCATGACCCTGGCGCTGGCTATCGCCACCGCCGAATTTATCATACCGGCCGATTCTCTCAAAATAATTCTTGATACCGATCAGTGGAAACGGCATAATCCCGGCTTTGAATTATATAAGAGCCATTTTCGTTTTAATTGGATAATTTCAATTGATAGTCCCCTCGTAGTTCATATTGCCGAGGAGCCTTACAATTCTTCTCTGGTAGTTCTAACCCGTCCTCCAAGAATAGAAGCGGGGACAACCGATGATAACGCTAATCACGAACCGATCAAATTATCAGCCGGACAGGGACGACTTGGTTTTTCGGTATATAAAATCCCCAAAGGATTTTTGGAAGTGGTCGATGTCGATTCGACCGGCATTGCCTACTATTCGGGTCTAATGGTTGGCGATAAAATAAAGCGGGTCAATGGGGAATTTCCCCGGAATGCCCGGGATCTCATGGAAAAAATTATAGATAAAATTGACACCGATGGCGTCTATCTGACCGTCATTCGCGAAGACCTTGAAATTGGATTGCTAATGCTCCCGCCGGAAGAGATTGATACCGCCGAAGAATATTACGACCCTTATTATCCCGACGACAGCTTATAATCCGGCACGGCCAACAATCTATAGCCTTATCCGTATTTTATTGTAAGCAATATTTTAATATTTAATAATGGGGTGAATTATGAAAGCAATTATTGTTTACCAGTCGGCCTATGGCCACGTTTATCAAATGGCGGAAAAAACCAAAACCGGGCTTGAAGAAGAAGGTGTCGAGGTCACTCTATCGAAAGCAGGCGAAACCAATCCCGATGACCTTCTCGATAAAGATATAGTCGTCTTTGGTTCTCCGGTCAGAATGGGCTCAATCGGCGGCGAAATGAAAACCTTTATAGATAAAACTGGCCAACTATGGATGAATTCTGCTCTTACCAACAAAGTCGCCGGCGTTTTAACTTCCGGTGCCGGATTTAATGTCGGCCTTGAAATGACTCAAATTGCCCTTTATTCAACCCTTATGGAACTCGGCATGGTGCTGGTTGGCTATCTCAATAATATGCCCGGATATGGTAAAGGCGCCAATCAATGGAGTCCTTTCGCTCAGGTCGGACTGGAGGGCAAGGACGGTCCTAACCCGGAATGTCTGGAGGCCTGCTATAATTATGGTAAACGCCTCGCCTGGGTCGGCAAAAAATTTGCATCCTGAACAACCGGCTTTTTTTAATATTAGGAATATTTGCAATATATTAGTCTTTGGTTCGTTTTACCTTGACATGACCGACAATTATCCCTATTATCTTCGCAATTATTTGATTAAGTAAAACGGGGAGAATATAGGATTGAACGCAGAAAACTTACCCGGTTCCGGTTCGGAGTCCGGGTTTTTTCGTAAAGAAAAGAAATTTGATTTTGGCATTATCTACAAGCCGATTGGAATGATATTTTTTCTTTATATCTTCATTCTATCGATTACACTGCTCGGGGACTCCTTTAAGCTCTTTGGCAAAGATTTCGCCGAAACCCTGCTATCGACCACGGCCAATCCAATTGTTGGGCTCTTTATTGGCATTTTAGCCACTTCAATTATCCAATCCTCTTCCACAACCACCTCAATCTTGGTCGCTATGGTCGGCACCGGCTCGATATCGCTCGAATGCGCTATTCCGATTGTAATGGGTGCCAATATCGGAACAACAATTACCAATACGATGGTGTCCCTGACCCATATCACCCGATCGCGCGAATTCAGCCGCGCTTTTGCCGGAGCCATTGTTCACGATATCTTTAATGTCCTGGTTGTTATCATTTTATTCCCGTTGCAGTATTACACCAATTTCCTGGGGCATGCCGCTGTTTTTTTAACCGATATTTTTGAAAATTCAGGCGGCCTTCATTTTATTTCGCCGATTAAAACAATGACCATGCCGGTCGTGAAACTGATTATTGCCTGGCTGGGAAACAATCCCTGGTATTCCACGATCGCCTCTTTTATTTTCCTCTTTGTCGCCTTGAAATTTATGGTCGACATAATGAAATCGCTCGTTATTTCACGGGTCGAGGGATTTTTCAGCAAATATATTTTTAAAACAACTTTTAGAGCTGTCGTTCTGGGCATAATTTTGACCGCCATCGTCCAGTCCTCATCCATTACCACCTCGCTCATTGTTCCCCTCGTTGGCGCCGGAATTTTAAGCCTGAGACAGGTCTTCCCCTATACTCTGGGTGCTAATATCGGAACCACCGTCACCGCTATTTTGGCCTCTTTGGTTACTCAAAACCCGGCCGCTGTTGCCGTCGCTTTTGCGCATCTGTTATTCAATGTTATCGGCATGGCAATTTTCCTGCCGTTATCATTTATTCCGATAAATCTTGCTAAAAGATTGTCGAAATCAGCCTTAAAGAACAGGATGGTTCCGATCATCTTTATTTTATTGCTTTTCTTTTTAATACCTTTGTGTGTAATTTATCTATTGAGGTAATAAATAATGTATAAGAAATTTTTAGAGTTGTTCGGAAAAGAAAATCTTCTTGATCAGGCGATTGAAGTGACCATCAAAATGCTGGAAACCGATCGGGAGATGTTTGTCGCTTCCACCCATTCGCTTCGAAAACACGATGATGCCCGCTTGCCGTTTGATATCTACGAAAAAGATAAAGAGATCAATAAATTCGAACGCGAGGTTCGGCGCAACGTCATGACTCATCTTTCAGTAACCGGAACATCGAATATTGTCCCCGGACTGGTTTTGGTTTCGATCGTAATTGATGTCGAGCGAATCGGCGATTTTACCAAAAATATTGTTGAACTGGCGACCGCCCATCCCCAAAAACTTCTCGGCGGCATTTTTGAAAACGATCTCGTCGAGATCGAAAAAATCGTGATTGAACGCTTTGATAAGATCGGCACTGTGATTAAAAATATGGATTTTAATCTGGCTCGCGGTCTGATGTCCGATCATCGCAATGTTTCCTCGCGGGTCGATAAGTTTATTCTCGAAATCATCAACGAGAAAGATAAATCGCTATCGCCCGGCGATGCCGTCACGCTGGCACTGTATTTCCGGTACTTGAAAAGGGTAGCCGCCCATATTACCAATATCGCCTCATCGATTGTCAATCCATTTCCGAGTATCGGCTTCAAGCAAAAATACGACGACTGATAGAATAGTCATCGCCGACTTGATCGAAGATACATACTAAATACTGTGCCCGGTAAGTCCTAAGACTTACCGGGTTATTTTTTAATCGCCCCATCGGGCACGATATCCGCGGACATCAGTGTGAACGAAGGGACCATGATCCTCCGTTTTCTTATATCGCCCCAAACCGCCGATAAATTTTTCATAAAAGTCACGGTAAGTCAAGAGTCTCATCCTTCAGCATTAATACCTTCGGCGAACACGGAAAGTCGGTCTATAAATTGTCGAAACCGCAAAAATTTTTGATTTCTCGGAGCTATAATCGTATCCGAAAAACCCCTCTCTCGAAGCTATCTGTTTGCTCAGATGTATTATACTTCTCTATTGCAAATCACGAATTAGATTTCGAAATGGGGTAAAATTGCATTCATTATCACAGCAATCTAAGGCATTAATATCAGAGCAATGACAGGAATAGTCGTCCGTGCCATACTTAACCCGTTTTGGAATTTGCTCTTTAATAAAGCCGGATAAATGTGTTGCCGGTATTGAAAATGTTGATCCGCATTTACCATCAGTGTGTGTAAAATATAGTATTTGCCTATTTCGCCTTTTCCCCGATGCAGAAATACCGGCTGGATAGATATCCGTTTTATAAATAAAGTGCGCAATCGAAAACTCGGACCCACAAGACGGACATACTTTAATTATTCTATTCATGATCTTCCTTTTCATTAAATTAATTATAGTTTCGGCATAATTGTAGATGATTTTAGTCCATTTTTGTTGAATCAAATTAATTGCTCAATTTATGATAATGTATGGGATAAATACAATAGTAATCACTGTTCGGCGTTCCGAATGAAGTCCGCCAGAAGCGGACAAATGAGAAACCCGACAATGGTTTATGTTCAAACAATCCGTGGGCGGCAGACGAAGGCGTCTGCCCGAAGTATAAACATTTGCGCTGATTTAAACACCCCAATCACATTTTCGCCACCAATTCGCTATTGATTTTAAAATACCCCTTTGATAGATGGAGACTATTTTATGGATGGATTCCCGATCAGGTCGGGAATGATAGTGGATGAAATTATGAAAAACGCAAAAATATTCGTTTACAATGGTAGGGGTCGGTTTAAAACCGACCCGGGGACGGGCAGGGTATATTTCAGAGGAATGTGTATGAGAAATTACAAATTTACTCCAAAAGAACGACCATGAAAAAATCTGAAATATGCAAAACAAAGCCAATTTGCTGTAACTCAATAGAAAACGTTGTTATATAACGATTTTTTAAAAAACTACTGGCGAATGCTTCCAATATTGCCTATCCTGACCAATAATTATTGGGGAAACGATGGAACTAAACGAACTTCTACAAAATAAATATATTATCTGGATCGGATTCAATATCCTGGTGCTCTTTATGCTGGCCCTTGATCTGGGAATCTTTCATAAAAAGGACCATAAGATTACAATCAAAGAGGGTTTGGTCTGGTCGGTCATTTGGATTGTTGTCGCGCTCGCTTTTAATGTTCTTATCTATTACTGGGAAGGTCCCGAAAAGGGCCTTCAATTTTTTACCGGCTACCTGATTGAACGCTCGCTTTCGATTGACAACATTTTTGTTTTCCTGCTTGTTTTTAACTTCTTCAAGGTGCCGGAAGAGTATCAGTACAAAGTACTTTTCTGGGGAATACTGGGAGCGTTGATTTTCCGAGGCCTTTTTATAGGTATTGGCGCCATCCTGATTGCCAAGTTCCATTGGATCCTGTATGTTTTCGGGGCTTTTCTTGTCTACACCGGCATCAAGATGGGTGTGGCCGAGGATAAAGATATTGAACCGGAAAAAAATCCGGTCCTAAAATTTGTCCGCCGATTCATGCCGCTGACCAAAGATTATGTCGGGGGACATTTTTTTACGCGTATTGACGGCAGGAAATTCGGAACGCCGCTATTCGTCGTCCTGATGGTTATCGAATCGACCGATATCGTTTTCGCTTTCGACTCGATCCCGGCCATATTCGCCATCACGCTCGATCCATTCATTGTCTACACCTCCAATGTTTTCGCAATATTGGGCCTTCGGGCGCTCTATTTCGCTATCGCCGGCCTGATGGATATGTTTCATTATTTGAAATACGGCCTCTCGGCGATTTTATCGTTTGTCGGAATTAAAATGCTGATATCGGGTTGGTACAAAATCGGCGATCTGGCCTCGCTGGCGATTATCGGCGCCATCCTGGCCCTCTCGATTATAATATCAATTATCAGAAAAGATAAGATATCAGAAAAGAAAGAGATTTAAAGGCCTTCGTTTATAATCGGTAGTTCATACCAAGCTTGAAATTCAACATATGTCCGTCGGAGGGATTAAAGCGGATATTTTTATTATGAACAAAATTGTACATCAGATTAAAATCGAACGCGAAATTATACGACAGTTCGTACACCGCCCCCAATCCAAAGCCAGTCGTCAACAGATTGGTGTATTTAAGAAAGTTATCACTATCATTGAGCGTGAACACCCCCAGACCGGTGTTGAAATATAGGGTCATCCGCCGTTCGGTATAGCCGGTTGTACCGAGGAGAAATCTGATGAGAAAATCATAGTGCAATATTTCAGGCCTGAGGCTGTTATTATAATCATTGTTTCTCAAACCGCCGTACGTTCCGCTGAAATAGAGTTCGGCTCGTTTATAGAAATGCAATATCAAACCGACATTCAAACCAATTATAGAGGTGGCCCCCTCGCCCAGTTTTTCATCGTTCCGGTCGACCAGAAAATCGCCGTGTATACGGCCGTAATTGACACCAAGAATTAGCCTCGGATTCAGAATGGCGCCCAAAGAGAGATCAGAGGGATTATAGTTGGGACTGGCCAGAAGATTATGTGGTCGAACCAGATAGGGGCGGATAAACGAGGTGATATCATTGCCGTTTTCATCGAGCAATCGGAAAACATCATTAAAGTTAACGATGCCGGAATTCCCAAAGGCATCATGAAAACGAATCTCTTCCAGATCCTCATAAATAATATAGGTAACATCAAAATAGGTTTTGCCTGAATAGGTTTTTATGGTACCCTTCTGACGCGCCTCGGCCAGTGACGATAATAGTAAAACGAGGATGACAAGTGGAATTATAATTTTGGAACAGATTTTCACAATATTCTCCCCGCCTGATTTCTATAATTATAATTAACAATAAAATATCGGGGCGGGTTTGTCAATGTAAGGTTTTTAATAAAAAAATCCGAAACGGCGCCAGGCCGATTCGGATTTTAACGAACAAGGATGATAATTTATTCTTCGGTTTTTCCCGGAGTCTCTTCTTGGGGAGTTTCAACCGCGGCGACCGGCTCATTAACCGGAGCGGCTTCGACTTTAGGAGTTGCTTCGGCTTTCACAGCCTTTTCGGCCTTTTTAGCTTTTTTGGCCTTTTTGGATTTCTTTTCCTGGCGCGCGTCTTTTTCCTCTTTTTCAATCGCGAGCGCCTTATCATCGAGTTTTTCCTCGATACGGGCCGACTTTCCGGTTAGACCGCGAAGATAGTACAGTTTTGCCCGGCGGACATTGCCCTGGCGAGTCCGCTCGATTTTGGCAATATTGGGTGAATGAAGTGGAAAGATTCTTTCGACGCCGATTCCGGCGGAAATTTTCCGAACGGTGAAGGTTTCACCGGTGCCTCCCCCGCGACGGCTGATAACTATTCCCTGGAAAACCTGGATACGTTCTTTGTCGCCTTCTTTGATCTTGACATGCACCTTGACCGTATCGCCTGCTTTGAAAACAGGGATATCATCCCGCATGAGGCTCTTTTCGATTTGCTCAATCTGTCTCATTTTAATCTACCTTTATACTATCAGTTATTTTTTCCTGATCTTATTTTATCTATATATTTATTTTCTTCGTCACTTAATTCGTTTTTAATATCATCCAGTATCTCCGGACGATTTTTAAATGTTTTCTTAATTGCTTCTTTCTTCCTAAATTCCTCAATCAACTTGTGATTTCCACTTATTAATTCATCGGGTATTTTCAAGCCCATGAATTCTTCAGGCCGGGTATAAACCGGTGCTCCGAGAAGTTTTTCGCTATGCGAATCGGCCATGGCCGATTC
>JBDRRI010000251.1:0-3051 GCA_043825815.1 Candidatus Zixiibacteriota bacterium | reverse complement strand
TTCGGTGTAGGTGTGCAGGGGGTCTTTGATGTTTGCCGTGTTGCCGTCGCCAAAATCCCAGTCCCAGGTCTGAACGTATGCATTGTTGTTGTAAAACTGCACCTGGGCTTCGCCCTGCGACATGTAAAAGGTGTCGGCTATGGTCAGAACACGCGGTTGAAGGTATTTGCAGGTGGTATCGGTGGGCATGTACCAGCGGGCAAGACCATAAGCAGTGTCGCCACCGGCCATTGAGAACAAACCGCCAACATACAGTTCATCATTGTAAACCGTCAGCGCTGCTGCTTTCATATTTAGTCCGCTACCCAGCGAATCCCAACGGTTATTGTCCCAGTCCCACCGGGCTATATAACCATCAACGGTATCTTCACTTGAACTGGCATACAGGTCGCCCTGGTAAATAGCCATCCTTAAAAAGCCACCGTAAACTGCTACAGTGCCGCCTAATAGACCGTGCCAGTTAAAACCGTCGTAATATGCAACCCCGTCACAAAGAATGGTGTCGTCTATAATACAATTCTGGCCGCATACAAAAAGAAAGTTGTTGATGGTATCCACAAGCATATTCTCAAGATACCAGTTTGAATGCCCGCCCACATCAACCCAGCCTGTACCTCCTGTGTGTTTTTTCACACTTGTCCAGCCCCCCACTGCATACAGTTCCCCGTTATATACCTTCAGGTCTTTCACCGTGTTCAACGAACCCACATTCATCCAGTTTGTCCCGTCCCAGGCTGCTATCCTTTCGCAGAAGAGACCTCCCGCCATACCAAATGCTCCACCAACAAACAATTTATTGTCATATATTTCAAATGCATATACCTCGTTACTAACTCCAGAGCTTACCGGGTGCCAGTTTAGGCCATCCCAAGAGGCCAGATATGCCGTATTGGAAACGCCTCCGGCTTTTATAAACCCCCCCCCTACATATAACTCATTGTTATATATTTGCATAGTATTTGCTGCTCCCAATGTTCCACCGCCCGGTATCGGTTGCCAGGAAATACCATCAAAAATTCCGATATGATCAAATTTTACTGTATCAATGTATTCAAAAACTCCTGTTGTATACAACTTGCTATCTTTTTCATAGAAAGTAATTATTCGCACGTTTGCCATATTCGAATTCCATGGCACTCCCCCAAAATAAGCGTTCCATGTCTGTGCAGACGAAATATAACAAAATGAGCTTAACCATAGAGTAATAACAAAGTGAAATGTTGTTTTCATCATGTACATTATTTAGTAATAACCATTTTCCTGTAATCCAGCAACAGGTCTTCAAACAGCAGCCCGTACATGTATGTCCCTTCTGCCATCCATTCTAAAAATTATGAATCATAAAATTATGAATTACGAATTATCTTGTCTTTTATAGTTTTTTGTATCGAACCGATGATTCTTCCATTCGTAATTCGTAATTCCTGATTTCTAATTAATTTACCACAACCTTTTCCGTTCTCAGCAGCTTGTTCCCAGCTAAAAGACACACCAAATACGTTCCCTTCCGCCATCCTTGCGTGGGAACTTCAATCCGATTGCCAATTTCGGATAAAACGTATGAGGTTTTTAAACCGCCTTTGAGGTTGAAAATCTTGATTTCATGACCCCTCCCGGCCTCACTTGAAAGGGGAGGAGTTATTTCTACTGTAAAGCTGCCGTCTGTGGGGTTGGGGAAAAGTATGAAACCTATGGTTTCAGGGCTTATTTCATTAACACCGGTTTTATCATCTATATAAATGGTTTTGCAGGCGGTTTTGATACAGCCTGTATCATTTACTGTTACACAGACATTATATGTGCCTGTATCTGTATAATAATGCACAGGCAGCCTTATATCAGCCGAATCGCCGTCCCCGTAATCCCATTTCCAGCTTTGCACATAGGGATTGTTGTTGTAAAACTCTACGGCAACACTGTCTGAATACAGGGAAAAGGTATCTGCGTATGTTTCTGCTATGGGTTGCAGGTAATCGCAATCCGTGTTTGGTGGAGCATACCAGCGGGCTAAACCAACAGCAGTGTCACCTCCGGCTTCTGTAAAATACCCTCCGACATAAAGTTCATCATTATATACCTGTAATGCTCGTGGAACATCATTTACACCACTACCTAATGTATCCCATTTTGATCCTGTCCACCTTACAATCCAATTATAGTCAAAACCATTAAAACTGCTTATTGGTAAAATACCATAAATATCACCTCTATATATTGCAATTTCTTTTATGGTTAGTGTTGATGATAAATTATTTTCCTTGATTCCTTTCCACTTAAAACCATCCCAGTAACCCAATCCATCACATATTATTGTATCATCAATAATATCGAAATCCCCAGAAACATATAAATAATTATTTACTGTATCTACAAACAAGTTACTCATATAAAAGCTTGCACTGCCTCCCACATCTTCCCAGATAGTACCCCCCTTGTATTTCTTTACAGTAGACCATGATCCACAGGCATATAGTTCATTATTGAATACTGCCAGACTTTGTACACCTCCTGGTAATCCACCCACATTCAACCAGGTAGTATCATTCCAGGCTGCTATATGATAATGAGAATTAGGACTGGTATAGGTGAATTTTGTAAACCCACCCCCTACAAATAACATGTTGTTATATGCTGCTAAAGTAGAAACCGTTGCATTTAAAACTCCAAGATTACCTACATAATTCCAGTTTGACCCATCCCAAAAGGCTATATTATCCGCTAATGCAATTCCGTCGGCATTATAAAAACTACCTCCAAAATAAATAATATTGTTAAAATCCTGTATGCTTAATATTCCTCCTGTTGGAATACCACCATTTAAATTATACCAGTTAATATTATTCCAAACAGCTATACTATTTGTAGTAATTCCCCCGGATTCTATAAATGCTCCGCCCATCCATAGTTCATCATTTATAACTTTAAAAGATTTTGCATTGTTATTAGCTCCGAATAATTGCATTATTCCGGTTGTGTCTTTTATCCATCCCTGGGAAAATACATAAGCAGTATTTAATAAAGCAAATTTAACATCAACACTAACAACAACAA
>JBDRRI010000250.1:0-6761 GCA_043825815.1 Candidatus Zixiibacteriota bacterium | reverse complement strand
ATTATTTGTCAATATAAAATAAAAAAACATTCTTACGTAATTATATTTAAATATTTCGGTTGAATTTGAAACATTAATAACATAAAATGTTATAAATTATAGCAAGGACGAAATATAATGCAATATCGTAAGAATATATTCGATTTGATTGGCAACACTCCTCTTTTGGAAATAAACAACGGCCTGAAGAGTGGCGTTCCCAAATTATTGGCAAAATTGGAATTTTTTAATCCGGGCGGATCCGTTAAGGACCGCATGGCCGAACATATCCTTAAAAAAGCTTTAAAGGAAGGCCGAATTAAGCCGGGAGATACTATTATTGACAATACGTCGGGCAATTATGGAGTTTCGTTGGCAATGATTGCCACAAATCTCGGCCTTAAGGCGATTCTGACCACACCCGATAAAACTAGTAAAGAAAAGGTTGATCTGATTAAATCTTATGGAGCCGAAGTTATTGTCACGCCTGCCGATGTCGACCATCATCATCCTGATAGTTGTTATATGACCGGCAAGAGACTGGCTCAGGAAAACGGATGGTTTCATACCGATCAATATGACAATCCAGATAATATTGAAGCACATTATTTATCCACCGGTCCGGAGTTGTGGGAAAATACCGAAGGACAGATAACGCATTTGGTAGCTGGGATTGGAACCGGAGGGACTTTTTCCGGGGTAATGAAATACTTGAAAGAGCAAAATCCGGCCATAATGGGGGTCGCAGTCGATCCGGAAGGATCAATCTTTGGGGAATTTATTAAAAATAATAAAGTCGGCGACGCCAAAGCATATAAGATTGAAGGAATCGGTTCTGACTGCATAACCAAAGCTTTGATTCCCGAAATGGTCGACAGACTAATAACTGTATCCGACCAGATCGCCTTTGAAACGGCCAGGGCCATTGCCCGCGAAGAAGGAATTTCTGTTGGTGGTTCGGCCGGGGCCGCGATTTGGGCGGCTCGCCAGATTATTCCTGAACTTGAAGACAAGGCGGTAGTAGTCGTCATTGTGGCCGATTCCGGTACCCGTTATTTAACGAAATGCTTTAATGATATTTGGATGAAAGAACAAGGCTTTAAAATAAAGGTATAATGAGTAAGGTATATGACGATTATGATAAAACTAATACAACAATTTATTATTTCAATTCTAATAATGTCGGCCATATCCGCGGTATGCTTAGCCAGCGGCGAAAATCGCCCGCATATTTCAGCCGTCAATGCTAATCACGATTTCGGTTTTATCCCAATTGATTATGATTTTATACATTATTTTCATGTCGCAAACATAGGCAAAGCAGATTTGAAAATTGAAAAGATGATTCCCAACTGCGATTGTACCACCGCCTCTACTAACGATACACTTTTAAAACCGGGTGATACAGCTGATATACTAATACACTTTAACACTCTCAATTATTATGGACCGACGACTCGCCACGTAACGGTGTATTCCAACGATCCTGATCATCCGACCATTCTGTTAAATTATTCATCGAATATTGGATTTTTCCCGGAACTTTTTAATATTAATCCAATCGCCCTGTTCTTTCTTCCCGGTCATAAAGACAAACAAATAAATTTGATTAACAAGTACAATAAGAATGTCGATTTTTCCATTGAATTGGAACAGGATTCGCTAGTAACATTGGATCATTATGAAGGCTCGATTGATAAGAACAAACCTTTCGCGCTAAATGTTTCGCCTAAAACTATTCTTCCAAAGGGGACGCATTATACCAATATCTATATTAATTTCGTTACGGACCAAGGAACGGCGCGGATTACCGCCCCGATTAAAATAGTTAGATTTTAAAAAACCAGAAATAATCAAATTATACCATACAATAAAAGTCCTGTTAATCAATAATTCTTATATTTTATTTTCAAAGTAGTTGACAGGCTTTTTAATAAATGATATTATCCCTTTGAGGGTGACTCTCTGCTGTCCCTGGGTAGTTTCCTAGCCCCCTCTACCCGACCAGAGCGTACCCTCATTTTTTAATTCAAAAAGAAATAATGATAAAACAACGTTTAATTAAATAACTTCAAATCGGGAAAACCGAATTAACCTTTAATATTCAGGAACGGATAAAAGCGGGCTACCTTTTTAGAAATCCCAAGATCATTGACGGCATCAATAACATCTTCTATATTCTTATAGGCCGAAACGTTTTCCTCGGCCAATCCAGGCATATAGCCCGTTCTCACCATTATGCCATTCTCCAGCATTCGTTCTTTCACAGCGTCACCCCTGACTAATTTCTTGGCTTTGCTTCGCGACATTGTCCTACCCGCGCCATGAAGAGTCGAACCGAATGTTTCCAGATCGGCGGTTTTTGTGCCGCATAATAAAGCCGATCCGGTTTCCATCGACCCGCCGACAATCACAGGTTGACCAACTAATCGATATTTTTCAGGAATTTCTGGTCGACCGGGACCAAATGATCTCGTGGCGCCCTTGCGATGAACCAGCAAAGTCTCTTCATTGCCGTCAATATCATATTTTTCAAATTTGGCAATATTGTGGGCCACATCATAAATTGTAGCCAGACCAAGTTCTTCATCCGTTTTATTAAAGATTTCTCGAAAAACTTTTCTCACTCCATAGACAATTAATTGACGGTTGACAAAAGCCGAATTGGCAGCGCAAGCCATGCCACTGAAATATTGTTGGCCTTCGGTTGAATTGATCGGGGCCGACATAAGTTCCTTATCGCGGACATTAAGATTATATTTTTGCCGGAATTTATTAAAGACTTGAAGATAATCGGTTGCCACCTGATGGCCAAATCCTCTGGAACCACAATGAATTGCAATAATAATCTGATTATCACGGTCAATGCCAAATTGACGGGCAATTTCATGATTATAAACAGATTCTTTGGGAGCAACCTCAATTTCGAGATAATGATTCCCGGAGCCAAGCGTTCCCATCTGATTAATTCCGCGAGAAACCGCCTTTTCGGAGATAGTCGAAGAATCTGCCCGGTCGATACGGCCGTTATTTTCAATGAACATTTTATCAGAGTCAGTCGCGTAGCCATTATCGATACACCAGTCAATCCCGTTTTCAGTCAATTTATTAAACTCTTTGCGACTCAATTTTATAAATCCTTTGGAACCCACTCCTGAAGGAATAGTTGAATATAATTTGTTAAGCAATTGCTCCGCTTTAGGTTTAACTTCCCATAATGTCAGATTGGTTTTAACCAAACGCATTCCGCAATTAATATCAAAGCCAATTCCGCCCGGCGAAATGACGCCGTCTGAAATCGAAAAAGCGGCCACGCCACCGATTGGAAAGCCATAGCCCATGTGGCCATCGGGCATGCAGTAGGCATATTTCTTAATACCGGGAAGACAGGCAACATTGGTTATTTGATCGATTACCTTACTATCAATGCCATCAATCAATTTCGGGGAAGATAAGATTCTCGCCGGGACATTCATCCCCTCTTTGAAATCGGTCGGGATTTCCCAGATATTATTGCTGATTCTGTTCATAGATTCACCTATAAATCAAAAATTACTTCGGACTCCCATCGGTCTTCAACTTCTTCTATTCTAAAACGATAATAAGTCACCGCCTTGATATCGGTTTTCAATGTATGCCGGTCTCTTTCTATATTTTCACCAAATATTGTTGCATTGAGATGGAATTCTTCCGGGCAGTCTATTTTAAGTTCGATCCCGGAAAAAAGAAAATTATCCGCGTCTTTAATATAAATTAGCTCTGAAAGAAAAGCATAATAAAGGTCTTCAAGGCTGTCCTCCTTGACGTTAATATTAATCTGTTTGGTTTTTCTAACAATTTCGAGATCAGTCATAATATTCATAAGACCGAGCCCGGAATCAATAAACAGATTTTCGAGGCTATTGGCGGAAACAGTCAGACCGACATCACCGGGACAATATTTATCGGTAATCTTAAACGGCATATTTTAAACATAAAAAAAACGCCTCCTGCAAGCAAGAGGCGTTTTATAATTGAATAAATCTTACTCAGCTTTTTCGATACACTCTACCGGGCAAACCTCAACACAATGAGGTCCATCTTCCTGATCTTCACATTCATTGCAGGTGTCAGGATTAATAACGTAAATGTCGCCTTCGGAAATCGAAGAAGTCGGACATTCCGGCTCGCAGAGGGCGCAAGCTGTGCATTCGTCAGTAATGAACATTGCCATAAAAAATTACCTCCAAAAATTATACGATTCTCTCATTCAATTTATGCGGGAATATAGATTTTTTTTGGTCAATGTAAAGAGAAAAAAATAACAATGTCGATTTTTTCTTAGATAAGGCTAGCCTGCATCTAAGAGTCAAAATTGAAGATTAATCAAAATCTAAAATAACCTAATAATCAATCGTTCTTTTATTGCCAGTTAAAACTTCAATATAGTATATTATTTAAAATTTTAATGATATAAATGAAAGGGTCATTATGTTATACCCGGTCATAGATTTACATTGCGATATGCTGTCATATTTGTCGAAAATATCCAAAGCTGATCCGAATAACTCCGAAGAGATCGGTTGTTCCATACCATATATGAATGACGGCAATGTCAAAATCCAAACGCTGGCAATATATTCCGGGGGCGATTCGACCGGATATAACAGATTGACGTCTAATCAAATAGAATGGTATAAAAAACTAATATCAAAATACCCCGCCAATCTTATCGAACTTAGGGAATTCGGAAATCTCGAAAACGCTTTGGATTCGCTGAAAACCGCCTTAATTCCAAGTATAGAAAATGCATCGGTTCTGGCCGATGAGGATCAACCGGTTGAGGAAGCGTTCACGGCTCTTGATAAAATTATTGACCAAGTCGGAAAGCCGCTCTATATTTCTCTCACCCATCATGGCGAAAATCGGTTCGGCGGCGGCAATTATACTGAAGCCGGGTTGAAAAATGATGGGAAAAAATTATTGGAATATATCGCCGAAAAGAATATCACGATTGATTTCTCGCATACCAGCGACGCCCTCTCCTATGGGATTCTGGAGCATATCACCAAAAAAGGCCTTGAGATGAGAATTATCGCCAGCCATTCCAATTATCGTAAAATATTCGATCATAAGCGAAATCTCCCCGATGATCTGGCCAAAGAGATTATCAATCGCGATGGTCTGATCGGTGTCAACTTCCTCCGCGCTTTCATGCACAACGAAGATCCCTCCTATATGATGAAACATATCGAGCACGGCCTAAAGCTGGGTGGTGAGAAAACGATTGCCTTTGGCGCCGACTATTTCTACAC
Source organism: Candidatus Zixiibacteriota bacterium (assembly GCA_043825815.1). Classification (GTDB taxonomy): domain Bacteria; phylum Zixibacteria; class MSB-5A5; order GN15; family PGXB01; genus JBDRRI01. The sequence continues at coordinate 1,488 of JBDRRI010000250.1, read as the reverse complement.
GGCCGATCATCCCGATTATCATAATCGCGTCCCGTTTTATCATAAAGGGCATGAAGATGCCAGCAAATATCAATCGATTCTGGCGCAGATTGAATCGGAATTTGGAGAGAAAATCGCCCAATCAATTGCCCATGCCAACGCCCTCCGTTTCATCAAAGAAACTATATAGATAATATCTAAAGTCATTGCGAGGAGACATTCGCCATTGGCGAACGACGACGTGGCAATCTCAAAATATTGCTTTTTGCCGAATTTAGAGATCACGACGTCGTCTATTCATTTTATGAATATCCTCCTCGTGATGACATATATGTTATCACGATAATTCTTGAACCTGCTTCCCATAGAATAATTCTTTATATTGCCATCCCTCCCATTGGGTTACACGGAATTGGTATTGTTTTTCATATTTTAGTTTTTCAGGCTCAGCCTGTTTTTGCACTTCGCGCCATTTTTCCGATATGTCATCCTCGCGTACGCGGGGATCCATCTTCAACCCTATTAAGAATGGATTCCCGATCGGAGTCGGGAATGACAGGTTCGGTGGTGCGATTTTTCACATTAATTATCCCTTCTATTATTTTGGCTTTGTTTTGCATATTTTGTGTTTTTGCGATGGTGTACTTTTGGAGTAAATATGTTCAATATTGGCAAGGGGCGACCCTTGAGGTCGCCCACTTGAGGGCAGGGTCAAGCCCTGCCCCTACCCTTGCAATCAAACATCGTGGTTGGCGGACGTCCTCGTCTGCCAACATATAAAATAAATTGTACATACCTATACCTCCTATATAAGGGGCCGAATAGTAATTTTGGATTGAATATGTCGTGATTTTGCGGATTGGAGGGGTAATGGCAGTTTGGGCAGACGAGGGCGTCTGCCGCGCACGGAAGAGACAGTGTCTGTTAATTGCGGCCGTTCTCAATTTCAAACGGTTGGCCGCCGTTTTTTGCCTTTTAAATGTCGTAAAAAATACCCTCAGATTGACAATTAAAGCAATTTTCAGCAAAATATATCGACTTTTCAATCATGTTGATAATAAAGAACTCAAACGGGTGAAAATAAACTTTGCCTAATAAAAAACATATGTTTTTCAACATGCCCCAAGCCATGGGCCACCCGGCGGATTCTTAGATTAATATTCAATATTTGTAAATCAATGATTTAATTCTTTACGAATTACCATAATTCATAATAATATACATAGAGAGCGTTTATTTCATCTCTTTTGTTTCGTTGGGCAATCGAAACGTCCACGGCTCACGGAATTCAGAATTTCTTAGTCTTGGACAGTAATAGTAATTAGGGAATATCAAATGTACTATATCTTAAAATTGGTTTACCGTTTTTAACAATGAAAAACAATAGGTACCTATTTTGTGCAAATTTAAATATCTCATCGATATTAATTTTAATTTCCCTAAATTGATGACTCTTAACCACATCAACTCTGGCAACATATTCGCCGGAAGAATTAAAAAATATTATGA
>JBDRRI010000249.1:0-3713 GCA_043825815.1 Candidatus Zixiibacteriota bacterium | reverse complement strand
GATTGGGCCTCGTTCCGGTTCCAGGGTCCCCGAAGATGGTCCGGCAATATTAATTTCTCGCTTCATTTGTTAATCCTGAGCGCTGTTTTTCTTATCACTCCGAGCGGATTTATCGAAGCGATCAAGTTCCTGTTTAAAAATTTGAAGGAAAACATTATTTCAGGCATAAAAGCAACAGGGAAAAACAGGCCGAGCCTGTTTATGCAACTGTTCGCCATAATGCCGCTTATGGTGTTTGTGTTTAATTCGCTTCGCTCCGAGCCAAAATTCAACTGGACCGGCGCCCTCTGGATGGCGGTCATTCCATATATTGCTAATAAAATGAAGGATATTAAATTAAACCGGCCAAGCCTGTTGCAAAAATCATGGAAGCCAACTATAATCTTCCTTCTCTGCTTTTACACTCTGGGCTTGAGTTATATTTATCTCGGCATGCCGGGCTATACTTCCTCCGAGGGTCTCCCCTTTCCGACCGCTTGGAAAGAATTCGGCGCCAAAGTGGAGCAGATTGAAACCAAAATCGAAAACGAAACCGGGCGCCATCCGGTTATTTCCGGAACCGACCGTTATTGGATTCCCAGTATGGTCAGTTTTTATTCTAATAGGAATTCGGAGACAAAACCCGATATTATCGGGCGCCATATTTTTGACGGTTTGAGCCTGATGTGGGAATACTGGCGGGACGCACAAACAGTTGTCGGCCGGGATATTATCATTTTATCCTTTATTGAAAGTCGTTTGGAAGACAGGGATCTATCGAATCACTTTGACAGTCTCAGTACATTGGTCATCGAACCGATTATTAAAAATGGCTATATGGCCGGAAATATTTATTGGCGAGTTGGCTATAATTATCAAAAACCGCGTATATGATTATAAAAACAGTTGCTATTTTAAATAATTTTAATAATTTAAGAATACAATCAAAATAAATCTGGAGGATTCATGAAAATTGCTAAATACTTGACTCTTCTCTGCATGATTTTGATATCGTCGTCAGCCATGGCTCTCGATATCGGAGTCGGTGCCGTGGGTGGAGTAGCCATCCCCATTGTACAGGAAGATCAGGATAATGGAACAATGTTCGGCTTTAAAGGAAAACTCTCGGTCATACCGGGAATCGTGGTCGAGCCGAATATCTATTTATCGCAATTGGGGGATTCGGAATTGGGTCTTCCCGGAACGAAAGTTACCTCATTCGGAATCGACGCCCTTATCGGTGGACAAAACGGTAAAGAGGGTATCACCGTCTATGGCATCGTTGGGCTTGGATTCTACAGCATGACTCGCGATCTGGCGACCTTTGAAGATGTCACCAAGTTTGGATTTTCAGCCGGTCTGGGTATGGAGATCGGTGTTATTAAGGATATTGGGATTGATATTCGCGGCAAACTGGATGTGATCAATGCCGAGGGTGGCGGATCAAAAAAATCGGCGGCTATCTTAGGCGGCCTTAACTACTATTTTGGACTGTAAGGAGGTGGTGGATATGTTATTCAAAAAATACCATATTTACGGCATTATATCCGCTATCATAGCGGTCCTGATTGGGGCAGGATGCTCCGGGGTGCTGAGCGGTACTTTTGTGTTGGATTATACTTTCTACGATGAAGATATCACTGCCAATTCCGAGCTGAGTTACTTTACGGTTGATATGGCCGATGATGAGGATTGGACGGATAATAAAGATGATATTAATAATATCGATCAAATCGGATTTCGACTCTGGATTGATAATAATGGCGCATCCGAGGCGACGCCGGTCTTTTATATGACCGATTCAATGACGACTATTTTCACCTCCGCGCAGGATGTCAAGGACAGTGCCACAGTAATTCTTTCCGGAATGACCATACCGGCCGGCGCCACGCTTCACGTTGATTATCCAACCTCAATTGGATATATCAAGAATTTCGGACTGCTCAAGACAGTTGTCGAAACGGGTAAATTCACGATCTATTCCGTAACCGAAGATTTGCCGTATGATTTGCATATCGATTCGGTGACGGTCATCGTGACGGTTACATTTTAAAATATTAACGGGGACCCGTCTTAAAAAACCCGCCCATTCGGCGGGTTTTTTTATTGGATATAAAATTGACAACAATTAAATGAAACATATGTCAAAACGCATAAATGGCGCGGTTCCTGTTGAAATACCGAATTTACGGCGCAGGAATTACGAATGCTAACCCGTTGCCATGCAATAGATATATTTTTGAACAATAACAATGTGGCTAAATATGGCGCACAAACTGCGATAGTGGCTGTCCTGACCCTCCGAAGGGCCTATTGGACCAATCATATAACTTATTTATTGACAACAGGATATATTTCTTTGAAAAAATCTGTTCAATTATGGCACAGCGATTGATACTAATATACTTCGAAGTTAGTTACTCTTAATATATAGTATGGCGGTGAAGGGTATTTGAGGTGGGGATGTAAGAAAGCGACTAGTGAGGGGTCGCTTTCTTTTTCGAGAGCCCCAAAGCTCAAATGTGTGCCCGGCAGGTCAAAAACCTGCCGGGATTTTTTATGGCAGATTTCACCCGATTACTACATCTTATCCACACCCTTGGCACACCATATTAACCGCCTAAAACCCGAAAATTCCATATAATCTTTTCTCGCTTATTGGATTACGCGGAATTGGCTTTGTTTTCTCATATTTTAGTTTTTCGCGGTGTTGTCCTTCCCTTAAAATATTTATTCTGGCCTTTATATAATGGGTGGAATCGTAAATCAATCCAAAGTGTGGATTAAAATTGTAGTTGAATTGCTTTTTCGGGCAGACGAAGTCGTCTTTTGCTACCAAAACTGGAATTAATGTGGAGTTTTATTCGCTCTCAGGAATACGTGTTATAAATTCATTTTTAATAAGTTCCTCAATCTTATCCATTGGAATAGCAACAGAATAGCCGGAGTTTTCATTAGTTTTTTTGTCCCTTATTTTTTCAATAATCATACCAAGAGAATAAAACTGATAATTGCCTTCAGTATTTTTCAAATCTGCAAATACGGGACACCCGCTGTTTCCCCCATGTACTTGACAGTCTAAAATTATATTCCTATCCACCTTATTTTTGGCAGAGACTATTCCAGATCTATAAAATCCATTTTCCAATTCGAATTGGCTGTTGTCTCCATATGATAAATCCGAAGGGTATCCATAAATATATATACTCTGACCAATATATACTTCATCATATGATTTTGAAGAAGTTGAATCGATCCAATACATATTACCACCCGTTTTATTCTTAGATTTGACACCCATCCCTGTAAAAAAAGTCTTGCTAGAATCTTTATATATACCAAAAAATATTATTGCAATATCATTTTCCTTATCATGGATAATCTGGCGAACGCTATCAATTATCTTCAAATCAATATAGAATTTATTCAATTGAATCTGCTGATTTTCTTTAAATTGCCAACTTACTAAAGTAGTATCCGGATTAATCAATTGATACACAATTTGGCCATTGAGTTTATTGGACCTATAGAAAATATGGCCCGCCGTTACTAGAAAAATATATTTATTATATTTATAAAAAAAACTAGAACCTGTTCCTATTTTAGTATCCAAACCACACAAATATATATTTTCTATATAGGCCGATAAATTTGCATGTTCATATCTGGGGAAATTATTGTCACCATTGCAAATTGACGTAAAGAAAAAAACAGTCAAAATGACAATAATCATC
>JBDRRI010000248.1:0-2603 GCA_043825815.1 Candidatus Zixiibacteriota bacterium | reverse complement strand
CAAGTGATATATAATGGTGTCGTACCCGGCAATTTTGATCAGGCGACCTCTATTGTCGCGGTAGGAAAGCCGGGCGATGAAGGTTTTATCGCCGATAAACTTTTGGTCAAATGCCCTTCAAAATATCAGGGCTCCGAATATAAATCATAGGAATTATAATGATCTCAGGACAAATAGGTAATCTATTAATATGGCTGGCGCTTTCTATGGCGTTAATATCCGGTTTTTCATTTCTCGCCACGGCCTTGGGGAAGAAGAATCTGTTTCAACTTGCGAAAAACGCATTTTTTGTTCAGATGGCATTAGTAATTATTGCGGTCGCTTATCTATGGTATCTCTTTTTCAGTCATGACTATAGCATTAAATATGTATATGAATATTCATCAAATGATCTTCCCTTCTTCTATCTGGTATCGTCTCTCTGGGCTGGCCAGGACGGGACCTATCTTCTCTGGCTCTTTTTCAGTTCGATTTTCGGATTAATAATAATCCGGCGGGCCAAACAATATACCAATTGGGGAATGGTTTTTTTTACTCTGGTTAACGCCTTCCTTTTTGCCATGTTATTAACGCTCTCTCCCTTCCGGCAGTTAACCACGGTACCGGCCGATGGCGCCGGTTTAAATGCCCTCCTTCAGGATCCATGGATGGTAATCCATCCCCCCATTATATTTGTTGCCTTTGCTATGTCGGGAATTTTATTCTCAATAATAATGGCAGCGGTCGTTCGCAAAGATTATTCTTATTGGCTTCAACTGATTTTTCCATATATCGGTATTACGGCCCTGGCTTTGGCATTGGCCAATGTCCTCGGCGGTTACTGGGCTTACAAGACTCTCGGATGGGGAGGATATTGGGCATGGGATCCGGTCGAAAACACTTCATTTATACCCTGGGTTGTCTCTCTCGGAGCAATTCATGGAATGATCATAGAAAAAAGAATCGGAGCTCTGAGAAGAACTAATATGCTTATAGGCATTTCGATATTCCTGCTCGCCATCTATGGTACATTCTTGACCCGCTCCGGTGTTCTGGCCGATTTTTCGGTTCATTCATTCGTAGATTTGGGTGCCAATGCCGTTCTTATTACCTTTGTTATTTTCTATTTTGTATTAACGGCTGGACTATTCCTGCTCAACCGCCACAAGGATAGAATCGGCCAGCCGATGAACTATGACATCTTTTCCAAAGATTTTTTCCTTATGATCGGAATGATCTTGCTTCTTCTGCTGGGATTGATTGTCTTATTCTGGTCTTCATTGCCGTTTTTGACAACTTATTTGACCTCAACTCCACGTGCCGCGGAGCAGTCTACTTATAATACTTTTGCTATTCCATTTGCGATCCTACTCAGTCTCTTTTTAACCTTATGGGCCTTTATATCGATTGACAATCATAGATTGGAAAAATTAAAAAGTAGAGCTTTGGCCTTTGGCGCCATTTCGCTAATATTGGCCATAATTTTAATTGTCATAAAACTCGCGACGGTCTCTATTGCGGTCTCTTTCTTTATATATTTGACTGCATTTCTATTATATTTTTCGATAAGCTCGCAAAAGAAAAATTTGGGTATTGTCCTTCTTGCGGGGACAGCAACTCTAATAGTCGCGGCTATTCTGGGTGTTAAGGATTTTCAGTCGTTATTTTTCTTTTTCACTGCCGGATCAACAATTGGTGCTCAGGGAATATTGATTATTAGTTTCGTCCCAGAAAAAATAGGGCGAGCGGGAGCACATATCGCTCATTTTGGCTATGGGTTTATGCTTATTGGAATTTTGGCTTCATCTTCCTTTGGAACAAATGTCCAGCTTTCCCTGCCTCTTGAGCAGGCAGGTCAGGCCTACGGCTATGATATTACCTACCACGGTATGGCCGGATCTTTGGAAGAGAAAAATAACGAACTTATCGTAACGATGAAATCAGGAACTGAAAATATTGATGCTCGTCCACAATTCTTTTATACTAAACGAATGGATGGTATAATGAAACGACACTATATCAAAAAGGGGTTGCTGTATGATCTCTACCTTTCACCTCAGGATATTAAGGAAGAAGACCACAATCACGGTCTTATATTGAGAAAGGGTGAAAACGCTAAGATTAATGATTATGACATTAAGTTTATCGGCTTTGATATGGGCGCGCATAACGCTTCTTCTTCCGGGATGACAGTTGGTGTAAAACTCGAAGTCACCCGCGGCGATTCAACTGAAACTATCATGCCTTTAATGTTGAGCGAGGGCGGACAGATGACGCCCAAAGAAGTTCCATTATTTTCGGGTTCGGAATACAAAATCAAAGTAGAACGAATCGACGCCACCGTGGGCGCCGTTTCGATTACTATTCCGGGACTGATTGAATCGGGCTTAGCGGAGAGGTTAGTACTCGATATTTCCCAAAAACCGGGAATTAATTTATTATGGCTGGGAACCATTTTGGTTTTCCTTGGTAACTTCATAGCCATCAGGAAAAGACTTCGGGCTATCGTTTAATACAAAAAATCGTCTTTCTATCCAAAATTCAACATTTATGGGACAAAATGAATCGACTTTGTCTACAAGACTTGTAAGTGATCACTTTTTATGATTTTTTTTAATTTTTGT
>JBDRRI010000247.1:0-2134 GCA_043825815.1 Candidatus Zixiibacteriota bacterium | reverse complement strand
TTACCGGTTTAATCTCCTTTCTTTACAAAGGCGGTCCGGCGCCGGAATCGGCCTGGGCGGCCGATCCGGATGGCAATAATACAATCAATATTCTGGATATAACATATCTAATTGGATTTTTGTACAAAAGCGGCCCTGAGCCGATATGTTCTTAATATTTTAATTTGGTAAGGATTTGAGATGCAAGTTGATCGAATTAGGTTGTTGACAATTACAATTGTATTATTAGTCGTTAACTTTTGTGGGGCAGAAATTCTGGATAAAAAATATGAAGACAGGATCTATCATCCCTTTGCTGATTTTGATAATGAGGAATATAATCCCCTGCCGGTCAATCCGGTCAGCGTAGTTGATAAAAATGGAAATAAAAACTGGGCTTCGGCGATTGACTCCGCATGGGGATACGGTGCCAGCGACGCTGAGAAGTTATATACTTGGTATGACTTTTGGAATACCATAAATGATTCATTTGCGGCTTTCCAGGATCTTGATTTGGATGTCTGGGATTCCCTATTCAATCAATTTACTCCAGAAATTCAATCCGGAGTCAGTCGGGGAAGGTTTTCAGCTATATTAAATCGCTGTGTTACATATTTAAATGAAATTCATACCTGGGCTTATGATATTAATCTGAACTGGTCGAATATTCAGCCGGGAACACCAATATTGGTCAATTCATGCTACGGAGCGGACTTTAGATTTGGGGCTGGCATTACCGACATGGATGGTCAATCGGTTGTATATGAATCATATCCGGCTCATCCGTTAGGATTGGAAGTTGGAGATATAATTCTGGGTTATGACGGGAAACCTTGGGAAGAAAACTATCAGGCTTTAATAGACTCGATGCTTCCATTGCGTGGATGGTATCTTGATTCCGGACCAACCTTTGAACATTATTGGAAGAGTTCCATTGGTTTGAATTGGCATCTTTTTGATACTATTGATGTTGTTAAATATGGTAGCGGAGATACTCTGCATTATCCCACAAATCAGTTGGCATCTTTAAGCTATGGGATAGCGACTACCGAACAACTGGATGTGCCCGGCGTGGCAAAGCCTTCATTTTTTTCCAACGGACAAAAAGTTACCTGGGGAATTATGACCGGAACCGATATTGCATATATCTACAGTTATGGATGGTCGGATAATGCTCATGAAGAATGGGATGCGGCTATCGACTCCATTATGTTTGGTAGTCATAATACAAAAGGTCTGATAATAGATATGAGATTTAATACCGGCGGGTATTATCAACCTCAAATAGCTTGCGATCATTTATTTAAAGACTATACAGAAGTCGCTGGAAACCTTATCAGGTGCAATTCAACCAATAGAGAGAGTCTTTGCAATCTTCCCTGGCTATCGCCCGGCGCCGATGTGCATACTGTTGATCCTGATCCAGAAACTTATTATGATAAACCAATTGCTATTCTTGTCGGTCCCTCCGCCATAAGCGGCGGTGATTTTTATTCGTTGATTCTTGCCAACCATCCAATGGCAAAGGTTTTTGGAAAACATACGTCCGGTGCTTTTAGTGGGATGCATTATTCGGATTTAGGCTCGTCTTACAATTTTGTCCTTACAGGCCAAAATACATATTTGGCAGAGACCGGTATGCCGGATAATCACGACAGCCTTATTGCCCGGCGCGTTTTCCCTCAAAGTGATATTTTCAATGATTTTGATTATGAAAAAGTCTGGTTGACGGCGGAAAATGTTTCGCAGGGGATCGATGATGTGGTTGAAGCCGCCAAGACCTGGATTCTCAGTCGAGATTTGGATCAGGATGGCATAGTTAATGAAAACGATAATTGCCCCGAGATTTCCAATCCCGATCAGGCTGACAGCGACAATGACGGTATCGGCGATCCGTGTGATAATTGCCCCGATAAGTACAATCCGGGGCAGGAGGATGACAATCACGACCTGATTGGCAACGCTTGCGAATATCTGTGTGGCGATTTTGACAATAATGGTCTTATCAATATTCTTGATATTACCGGTTTAATCTCCTTTCTTTACAAAGGCGGTCCGGCGCCGGAATCGGCCTGGGCGGCCGATCCGGATGGCAATAATACAATCAATATTCTGGATATAACATATCTAATTGGATTTTTGTACAAAAGCGGGG
>JBDRRI010000246.1:0-7112 GCA_043825815.1 Candidatus Zixiibacteriota bacterium | reverse complement strand
GAAGATATTAAAAATGGCAAAAATAGCGGCAAGGTCCTCACTCGATTTCCCCCGGAGCCAAACGGTTTTCTGCATATCGGACACGCCAAAGCTATCTGCATTAGTTTTGGCATCGCCGAAGAATTCGGAGGAAAATATAATCTCCGGTTTGACGACACCAATCCGATCAAAGAAGAGACCAAATATACCGAATCAATGATTCGCGATATAAAATGGCTCGGATTCGACTGGGAGGACCGACTTTTCTATGCGTCCGACTATTTTAATAAATTATTTGAATATGCCGTAAAATTGATAAAAGACGGTAAGGCGTATGTCGACGATTTAACCGCTGATGAAATCCGGGAAAATCGGGGAACGCTGACCGAGCCGGGCAAGGAAAGTCCTCACCGGAATCGCTCCGTCGAAGAAAATCTTGATTTGTTTGAAAAAATGAAAAACGGCGAATTCCCCGACGGTTCCAAAACGCTTCGGGCCAAAATCGATATGGCCGCCGCCAATATCAATATGCGCGACCCGGTTATGTATCGCGTTCTTCATGCCGCTCATCACCGCACTGGCGATAAATGGTGTATTTATCCTATGTATGACTGGGCCCATGGACAGTCAGATTCTATCGAGGGCATAACTCATTCGCTGTGCGATCTCGCCTTCGAGGACCATCGTCCCCTATATGACTGGTTTTTGGATAATCTAAACATTCATCATCCCCGGCAAATTGAATTTGCTCGACTTAATCTTACTTATACTGTCGTTAGTAAGCGAAAACTTATTCAACTGGTTAATACAGGCATCGTCGACGGCTGGGACGATCCCCGCATGCCTACCCTTTCAGGCTTACGTCGACGAGGATATACGCCGGAGTCAATTCGTAATTTTTGCGATAGAATCGGCGTTGCCAAACGAGCCAGCATAGTTGATCGAGCCCTGTTCGAGGACTGTGTTCGCGACCATCTCAATAAAACGGCCATGCGGATTATGGGGGTCTTAAGACCGCTTAAGGTTATCATTGACAATTATCCCGAAGGAAAAACCGAAAATATTGAAGCCGTAAATAATCCCGAAGATGAATCAGCCGGAACCCGCATGGTTCCATTTTCGAGAGAAATATATATCGAACGGGATGATTTTATGGAAGATCCTCCCAAGAAATTTTTCCGACTCGCCCCCGGCCGGGAGGTTAGGTTAAAACATACCTATTATATCACCTGTACTCGCGTGGTTAAAAACGATTTAGGAAAAATAGTTGAACTTCATTGCACCTATGACCCCGAATCGCAGGGTGGCTCTACCCCCGATGGCCGCAAAGTCAAAGGCACTTTGCACTGGGTCTCGGCGGAACACGCTGTTGCCGCGACAGTTCGACTTTATGATCATCTGTTTAATAAAGAAGATCCCCTGCAAGTGGAAGAAGGCGGCGATTTTAAAGATAATATTAATCCGAATTCTCTGGAAATTTTATCCGACTGCAAGGTGGAACCAAAGATTAAGGAATTTAAACCGACGGTTGGTTTTCAGTTTATGCGCCAGGGATATTTCTGTATTGATTCGGCCGATTCGACCCCCGAGAAACTGGTCATCAACAGAACTGTCGGTCTCAGAGATTCCTGGGCCAAAATTGCCCCAAAATAAACCTCAGTATCAATTAATACCGAGGTTCGCCGTTGACTTTATTTATCACTATTAAACTGATAGTTCTATATTGGTATTTACCATTGCCTTTTCTGCTTCAACCTCCTTCGTTGTAGAAGCCTCTACCATTGGGGCTATTTCAGTTTGATCAGAATCATTATTTTTAAAAGTATTATAAATGGCCATAAATTTATCAAATGCCTTGCCATTGCCGGATGGCTCAGAAATCGGAGGCAAAGATGAATAGCTCGTTACTTCTTTTTCGATATTATTAATCTCGTTTTGAAATAATGTTATCAAACCGCTCAATAATTGACTATAAATTTCATCAGCGGAAATCTCTTGAGCAGTGTCCTCAGTATTATTAACGGCCGGTTCTTCAAACGCGATTGATTCGACAGCTCCGACCGCCTCAACAGATTGTCCTTCATCCACAAGAGATCCATCCGCCACCTGTTCGGAAGATGAATTTGCTGAAGTCACGAATTCTGTAAAAGCGCTTTTTAAATTCGAAATCAGATAATTCGAATTAAAATCCTTCGAGTCGACATTTTCGGTCAAACGACTTATTTCTGCGTGGAAATCGCTGTAAGCTGTACTTAATAGAATCGAATTGCCCTCCCCAATTTCCGGATTAGATGATATCGAGGCTATTTCAGTATCAAGAATGCCGGATAAACCTTTAATGGATTCTACCGCGACCAAATCTGCTCCCTGTTTATCAATCTCATTGATCTCTTCGGCAAAATTTATCCGCAAACGAACATCCGCAACTCCTTTGAAATGTCCCTCTAAAAGATTTCTTATCACTCCCTTTCGCTTGATCTCAGTGTCTTCAAGCGAAGTTGCCTCATCAATATTTTCTTCATCTATTATTGTCATCTCGGCAACGGGCTTGGGTCTATTTGTTTCAAGAGACGATTCCATCTTCTCAACCCTGGAATCAATCAATTCATACGGTATTGTACCTGATGTCACATTATTAACTATCATATCTAATTCCCCCGCTAAAATTACAAAATTAGTAATAATTAAAATATCGGCCAATTTCCAAAATAATAAAGCCGGCCTCTGGTTGGGACCGGCTCAAAGTAATAACTTTAATGAGAAATTGTCTACGCCTTGGCAAGCTTTTCTAATTCCTTCTTTAGCTTTCTCAATTTTTTCTCTTCCCTCTCACGCGTAACCTTGTCGAACAATCCCCCAAAACGATTCTTTTCCAATTGTTCCTCAAGTCTCTGGATCTCTTTTTCTAATTTTTCAATTTTTGACATAATTACTCCCCGGTTTTGTCAATAAACTCAATTGCACGGCGCATTCTTAATATCACCTCATCCTTACCGATTGCAACCAGCATATCAAACAGTCCCGGGCCATGCGGAACACCGGAAACTGCCAGACGGGTCGGATGAATCAGATTTCCCCGTTTCACTTCAAGTTTCTCAGCAACCTCTGTTAATCCCTTTTCGAGATTATCTTTATTAAAATTATCTATCGACTCAAATTTAATTATTAACTCCTCCAGGTATTTCCTGCCCTCGATATTAAAATTCTTTCCTGCCGCTTCTTCATCATATTTGAATTCACGAGTGAAAAAATATTCGCTTTTTTCAACAAAATCAATCAATCGAACCGCTCTTTCCTTGAGCATGGCAATAATTTGCATCAGATATTCCCAGCGGGTTTCCAACCAATATTTCGACGTATATTCTGCGGCGACCAAGAGCGGAGCAACCATTTTGGCCAATTCATGATCCGGCTTTTTCATAATATATTGTTGATTCAAGGAAAGTAGTTTCTGCTCGTCGAAAACCGGGTTGGATTTGTTTATATTATCAATTGTAAAAATCCTGATCAATTCATCGGGAGGCAAATACTCACGATCATCCTTTGGCGACCATCCCAATAGCGACAAAAAATTAAAAAGCGCTTCAGGAAGGATTCCCTCGTTTCCATACTCGGCAACGTCCTTATCCCCCAAACGCTTAGATACTTTTTTCTTATCCGGACGCAATATCAAAGGAACATGAGCGAATTCAGGCATTTTCAACCCCAGAGCGCGGTAAATATGAATTTGTTTAAAAGTGTTTGAAATATGGTCATTGCCTCTAATCACATGCGATATACCCATTTCATGGTCATCGATTACTACCGCCAGATTGTAAACCGCACGCCCGTCACCGCGGCAAATTACAAAATCCTCGATTTCAGTATTCTGTTTGGTTATTACTCCGCCGACCAAATCATTATAACTGGTTTCTCCTTCCGGAATTGATAACCTGATGGCGCAGGATTTGCCTTGGTCGAGATGGTCATTTATCTCCTCCTGCGAAAGTTTTTTACATTTCTTGCTATATTGAACCTGTCCTTTTTCCTTCATCGCCTGATTGCGCTCGGCCTGAAGCTCTTCCGGCGTACAAAAGCAACGATAGGCAAAACCGTTTTCTAACAATCTATCTATATATGGCGTATACCGGTCCATTCTTTTTGATTGATAAACCGGTTCCTCATCCCAATTAATCCCCAGCCAACTAAGTGCATCCAAAATCGGTTGAATCAGCTCCGGCTTGGAACGCTCAATATCCGTATCTTCTATCCTGACTACGAATTTGCCGCCATATCGGCGCGCGAAAAGCCAATTGAAAATTGCCGTCCGAGCGGTACCGACATGAAGATATCCGGTCGGTGAAGGAGCAATTCTTACCTTTATATTGTCATTCATAATTCATTACCCTATTTCATGTTGCATTTATCATTTAAAGTTATTCGTCTCCACTCAAATCGTTTAATCCTATATCGTCGGGCAAAGGCTTTATTGGTGGCGGCGGATCGGATGATGTTAACGGTTTTTCGCTTGGCCTCGGATTTATATTTTGAAAAGTGGGTGGCGTTTCGATCACTTCATTTAGACTCAACTCAATTCCGCCGAGTAATTTGGCTGTCATATTATAAACAAAGGCTATTATTAAATATAAAATAGTATTAAAAAATGCGGCGCCCAATGAAAACATAATCGGATACAATATAATCATAATTCCAATCGAGGGAAACTCATCACTTGCCATCCCCATACCGGATAATCCGCCAAATTTTTCAGCGACGGTCATAAAAAGTCCGGTAAATATGGCAAAAAACAATCCCATCAGAAACCCGATAACCAGGTTGACCACAAAAGATATTTTTAATAGCGACCAATAACCGATCGATTTCAATTCCATTTTCATTTTAAATCTCCTAATTTTATATTAAAACTAAACATTATTTTAAATATAAGGCCGCTTAAAAATCTTCTCAACAAAAATTTATTTTATTCCTTTCAAATAACCACTTTGGCTAATTCAAAATGTTTATATATTCCTTTTTTTATAAGGGTTTATAGGAGTTTTTTTATTGACAAGATTATTTAATTTCATATATTTAATTGTCTAACAACTAACCTCACGTTTTGCGTATAATTTATACGCGGGAGATGGCAGACTAGCGCAGGTATACTAACAAGTGTATAAAATCTTTTATGAGCATAATTTACAACTATTTTATTAGACTAAATTGGATAAGATTAATGTTTAAAAAGACTGTTGAAGGGAGGTGATTGGGCAATTAATGTAAATGATATTCCCCAGGTTTTCCAAAATTGAAAATTATGGGGATAATTACTTTCTTGAATAGATTCTATTCAGGGAATAAGTTGGGATTTTTATTTAAACAGGAGACCAGAATGCTAAGAAAGACGTTATCAATTGCTACTCTCTCCTTTATAGCAATCGCTTTTCTTGCTGCCGTTGCTTTTGGTTCCAGTTCTCCTATGGAAAAGGGGAACTTTTTCAAAAAGCAGGCTAATGCATTAAAGAATGTTAAAAGATTTGCCGCTGGCGCCGAACAGGCAACCGGCTATTCCACTATTACTACCGGCGGTGAACAGGCCCTTGGGTATGATGCTATCGTTTCGAATTCTCCCGGAATTCAAATCGGAACTTCAACCTATGACCTTCAGAGCAATACCCGTATGAATCGTCAGGTCAGCTGGCGTGGAACCAAAGATATCCATATGATCTGGATGCGTTCCACCGATAGTAACGCGGCCGCGGCCGACCTGGATCGCGGAACCGGCTACAATGCCTGGGACGCCTCCGAAGGCGAATTCTATTTTGCGGGCGGATGCGATGTTCACCCGCGTCTTGGCGGCGGAACCAATTACTCCGGATATGTCAGTCTTGATGTTGACACCGAGGGTAAAGCGGTTATTTCCAACCACCATGATGAAGGCGCCGGTTATCATTCAACCGTTTGGTATGATTTTGGAGTTGCTTCCTGCTTCTTCTCACCCTACAAGAGACCGCTTCCCGATTCAGTCATGAAATACCCGATTCCTCCGGAACATGCCGAACCAGATCGCGAAATGATTTGGCCTCAGCACGAATATCAGGTTTATAACGGTGACACTGTCACCCATATGGTCAGTGCTCACTCTCCGGCCGACGGAACAGCCGCGCAAGTTATCGCTTATTTCCGTCGCGTTGGTTCTGACACGCTCGGCGCATGGGATTATCCTCCAATGCTCCTCGATACCATTCAGACCATTTGCCAGAGTGTTGCGGCTTCGCGTGCTACTGCCAAGGTCGCCATTGCCTGGGGTGCCCCTCCCGGAGCGTTCCCGGGTTCGAATGAATCTCTGACCCGTGACGATCTTGATGACGGACTCGGTTCTTCCCAGAGATTTAATGAAATTTTTGTTATGTATTCAGATGACATGGGCTCCTCCTGGACCCCTAAGGAAAACATAACCGACCATGACTCCACCGTTGGTGGTTGGCTTAATCACGGCGATATTTCCATGTTAATTGATACCGATGATAATCTCCATATTCTCATGAGTATGAGAGAAATTCTGCCAACTTCGGCCAGTGATGAGGGTGGCTACGGCGAATACGCTCATTTCTGGGGTTCCCGTCTATGGCATTGGGATGAGCTCAACGGTGTTAAGCGCCCCGTTAAAGACGCCAACTGGGATCTTCCCGATTCCGGATGTACCGGCGGTGCCTGGAATGAAATGTCAATCGTAAAACCGTCTCTGTCTGAATGCGATGGAAAGTTCTATGCTTTCTTCGTTCAGTTTAACGATATTTATAATGGTATCGATAATGACTGCCACGACGGCAATTATACCGGTGCCTATACTTTTAATACGGCCAATGGCGAAATCTGGATGTCGGTATCCAATGACGGCGGCTACAGTTGGGATCTGGCTCGCAACCTGACCAACACCTATACGTCGCATTGCTGGCAGAACGAAAGCCATGCGCCTCTTCCGGTCTGCGAATCGGATCATTATGTTTCATCAACTCGGTTTGGCATGGATATCACCGGCGGCAATTATCCGACCGAAAACATCGTTGACCCGACCGGCTCCTATACCGGCAACTATTATATCGATGTTACCTATATGAACGATAAGTTCCCCGGCTCGGTGATGCAGGACG
>JBDRRI010000245.1:0-5113 GCA_043825815.1 Candidatus Zixiibacteriota bacterium | reverse complement strand
TAAAGGAATAAGATAGAACAATTTTCAAGGAGGGCTCTCATGAAAATTTTCGTTTCGATTCTCACCCTTGTTCTGGTCGTTTTGACCTTTGGGACATCATCCTACGCCAGCAATATCCGCGCTGAAGCGTCGCCGGAGATGTCACCGGATGCGATTGAAGTCGGCGTCCCGTTTACAATTGATATCTATATGAATAATGATGACTTCGATGTCTTTGGATACAGTTGGCCGTTGGTCTTTTATAGCCCGGATCAGTCAATTTCGACGATTACTCACAGAAATGTTAGCGGATATAGCGCCTATGATTTTGCCTCCGGCGTTTTTGGCACCGATAGTTCAATATTGATGCTTAACGGTTTTGATACCGTATGGAGTATGGTTAATAGTTGGACCGGTTTTGGTTGGAATGGAAATTTACCGGATTCTATCAATCATACTACGGCTACATGGGAGGATGCATGGTTGTCCGGACTGGGTGAGGTTCTCTATATTCAATTCGCCCTTAGGATTGACGATCCCGGAACATTTTGTGTTGATTCAGTTGAATTCCCTGGAACGACTTATGATTGGTTGTTCGATTTTCCCATGGCATTCAATGGTCCGTATTGCTGGACAGTTGGCTGCGTTAACGATTTGGATTGTGATGGTATTGCCAATAGTTCTGATAATTGTCCTTATTTGGCCAATACCAATCAAGATAATGCCGATGGAGATCAATTCGGAGATGTGTGTGATGAATGCCCGAATGATTTCTATAATGATATTGATGGCGATGGCTACTGTGCCGATGTTGATAATTGTCCTGAAATAAATAATCCATCGCAGGCTGATTCTGATGTAGATGGAGTTGGCAATGCCTGCGATAATTGCGATTATGATTATAATCCTTTTCAGGAAAATTCTGACGGCGACGATCTGGGCGATGCCTGCGATAATTGTCCTGATATTACCAATCCATCTCAGATTGATTCCGACCATGACGATGTTGGTAATGAATGCGACAATTGCCCGAGCATTCCCAATACTCAGCAGGCAGATAATGATAATGACAATGTCGGCGATATATGCGACAATTGTCCCGACGATGCCAATAATGATCAAACAAATTCTGATAATGATACTTACGGCGATGCCTGTGACAATTGCCCCGCCGATGACAATCAGGACCAGTTAAATTCCGATACAGATAGTCATGGCGATTTGTGTGATAACTGTCCCGATGTCAGTAATGAAAATCAACTGAACTCCGATGGCGATATTTATGGCAATGCCTGCGATAATTGCCCGACTGTTACCAATCCGCTTCAAACCGATACCGATACCGATACAATTGGCGATGAATGC
Source organism: Candidatus Zixiibacteriota bacterium (assembly GCA_043825815.1). Classification (GTDB taxonomy): domain Bacteria; phylum Zixibacteria; class MSB-5A5; order GN15; family PGXB01; genus JBDRRI01. The sequence goes on along the minus strand of JBDRRI010000245.1, from coordinate 3,769 downwards.
GATAATTGCCCCGATGTCCAGAATACAAGTCAGCAAAATTCCGATACTGACAGTCGTGGCGACCTATGCGACAATTGTCCCGATGTCAATAATGATAATCAGTTGAATTCGGATAATGACAGCCATGGCGATGCTTGCGATAACTGTCCCGATATCGACAATGAAGATCAAGCCGATAGTGATAACGATGGCATAGGCAACCTTTGCGATCCTTGTCCTAATGATCCGTTAAACGATGCTGACGGCGACGGTCATTGTGCCGATGTTGATAATTGCCCCACCGTTAACAATCCGACACAGGATAATAATGACGCCGATACCTATGGCGATTTGTGCGATAATTGCCCCACCGTCGACAATCAGGAACAGCAGAATTCTGATGCTGACAGCTATGGCGATCTCTGCGATAATTGCCCGGTTGTCGATAATGAAGATCAATTGAACTCTGATAATGATAGTTATGGTGATTTGTGCGATAATTGCCCCGAAGTCGACAATGAGAATCAGGCCGATAGTGATGAGGATGGCCTTGGCGATCTTTGCGACCCTTGTCCAAATGATCCGTTAAATGATGCCGATGGCGATGGTTATTGCGCCGATGTTGATAATTGTCCGACCATCAATAATACGGATCAGGCGAATAGTGATTCTGATACATATGGCGACGTTTGTGATAATTGTCCCACCGTCGACAATCAGAATCAACAAAATTCCGATGCTGACAGTTACGGCAATCTCTGCGATAATTGTCCCCAAACGAGCAATGAGAATCAAAATAATTCCGACGCCGACAGCCATGGTGATGCTTGTGACAATTGTCCCAATATTGACAATGAAAGCCAGGCCAATAATGATAGTGACAGCAGGGGTGATGCCTGCGATAACTGCCCGACCGTTACTAACGAAAATCAAGCCAATTCCGACGCTGATACTTATGGCGATTTGTGCGACAATTGTCCTTTAATTGATAATGAGGATCAGGTAAATCCGGATGGCGACAATTATGGAAGCGTCTGCGATAATTGTCCCGATGTCGCCAATAATGATCAGATCAATTCGGATGGCGATAGCCACGGCGATGCCTGCGATAATTGTGACTTCATCGATAACGAAGATCAGGCGGACTCCGATCAGAATGGAACCGGCGATGTTTGCGAATTTGTATGTGGCGATGCCAATGACAATGGCGTGGTAAATATTCTCGATATCTTACATCTAATCAACTATCTTTATAAGGGCGCCATTCCGCCGGAATTCTATCAGGCCTGTGATTGTAACTATAGTTGCACAATCAATATTATAGATATTGTCTATCTAATCAATTATTTATACTATAACGGCCCGCCGCCGGAATGTCCGTCCTTCTGGCCTTGTACATTATAAAAAATCTCTCTATACCGCCATACCAAAATAGGCGTTCGCTACTTGAGCGAGCGCCTATTTATAACAATAGTCAGGGAATGAATATTAAAAAATCAAATTATGCAACATCTTGTAAATTATTGTCTTGCGAGAGTATAATTAAAAAGAAGTTGAATTTACCAAAATATTTTGTATATTTATTTTCTATGAAAAACAAAGCAATCTGGGCGCCGTGGAGAGCCGAGTATATTCTCGGACCAAAAGAAAAGGGCTGTATCTTTTGTAATCGTTTGAAAAAACGATCTGATTTCAAAAATCTTATTGTTCATCGCGGGGAAAAGGTTTTTGTTATATTAAATAAGTTTCCGTACAATTCGGGACATAGTATGGTCGTTCCCAAACGTCACCTCGCCTCGCTGGACGATATGACAAAAACCGAAGCCATCGAATTTTTTGAAATGATTCGGTTGACCATTAGAGTGACCCGAAAGGCATTTAATCCTGATTCGTTTAATATCGGTATGAATATGGGGGCCGGTTCCGGAGCCGGCATACCGGAGCATGTTCATATGCATATTGTTCCCCGGTGGGCCGAGGATACCAATTTTATGCCGGTTATCGGTAATACCGAGGTGGTCTCATTCCCCCTTGAATTGATCTATGAAAAGATGAAAAAAGGATTTGACGATTTATGCCTCGCAGGAAAATCCCGACCAAAGCGGAGTTGATTCGGCTTCAAAAGCTGTATAAAACCGATGAGAAAATCGCCGAACGGCTGGGCAATGTTACGCCCCAGTTGATTGCTTATTGGCGCCGCAAAAAAAATATAGCGAGGCATTCATTTCCTAAATTTTCAATTGAGGAAATCAGGGATATTTGGGAAAGGTACGGCGATGATTATCGATGTGGATTGGAGTTAGGGATTTCCAAAGCCGCTTTTTATAATTGGCGACGCAAGTATAATCTCAAGGAAAAACCGGCCTTTCTCAAACTGGAACAACTTGAACTGAATCTTGGGATCGCTCAGAAATCGGCCACTGCCAATCGTTCTTTTGACCGTCGGACCGTGGTTCAAAAAATACTGGCCCGGAGCACTGGTCAGGACAAGGTTGAACCGGACGAAATAATTGAAGTTGAACCGGATCTGGCGGTTCTTTATACCGGCACCGCCGAAATTATTCGCGATTTTCAGAAATTGGGCCGTAACTATCTCTGGAATCCCAATCGAGTCGTTATCGCTCTCAATAATTGTTCTCCGCAGGATATGAACAAATCGGCCGAGGATCATAAACTAATCCGCGAATTTGTGAAACTGCAAAATATTAAATATTTCTACGACCTCTATGACGGTGTTTGCCATCAAAATGTTGTCGAAAGCGGGATGATTCTTCCCGGGCAGCTTGCTTTCGGAACTGCTCGATCAATATCTTCTTACGGCTGTATCGGGGCTTTTGCGTCCGAAGTTTCCCCCGAAACAATGACCTCGCTTTGGGTCGATGGGAAAGTTGAAACTCGGGTTCCTCATACCGTAAAAATAATTGTAAATGGCAAATTACCGGAATCAATCTATATCAAAGATTTGGCCCTGTTCATTACGAATAAACTCAATTCTGAAAATATCGAGGGCAAGGCTATCGAATTTTACGGGACAACTATTTCACAGATGTCAATTTCCGAAAGATTTTCTCTGACCAATGCGGCTGTTGAAATGGGAGCCCTTACGGCGGTTTGTTCGTTCGACTCAGTCTCAAGAAAATATCTTCTGCATCGAATCCGGATGCCGTTTCGCCCGGCTCTGGCCGACAAGAACGCCGAATATGCGCAAACCTATGAATTTAATATTGAGCAATTAATTCCTCAGATTGCCTGTCCCGGTTCGCTTGGAAATGTTCGAGCAGTCAGTGAACTGGATGGGGTTCGGGTGGATCAAATTATTATCGGAACCTGTGCCAGCGGACGATTGGATGATCTTAAAATCGCTTCCGATATTTTAAAAGGCAAGAGAATTGATTCCGGTGTCAGAGTCCTTATTTCGCCGGCGTCAAAATCGGTTTATCTTGAAGCTCTTAAGAAGGGATTAATTCGCTCTTTTCTCGAAGCAGGTGCCGTGGTACTCGGTCCCGGATGTGGCTCGTGCGTCGGGGGTGGAGTGGGAGCATTGGCCGCCGGCGAGAAATGCTTAACCACCGGTAATTGCAATACTCAGGGTCGTTTAGGTTCGCTTGATTCGGAAATTTATATTGTATCTCCGGCCACCGCCGCCGCTTCCGCTATCAAAGGCGTTATAACTAACCCGACAGGGTATATAAAATAAGCCGGTCTTTTAATGCTCGGACTAATCATTTTCTTAGATGTTTTATATTAACTTTTTATTGTTGGATTTAGCAAATCGTAATACAAAAAAACG
>JBDRRI010000244.1:0-9825 GCA_043825815.1 Candidatus Zixiibacteriota bacterium | reverse complement strand
TCCTCCATTCGGATTTTATAAATGTCATGTTTTCTTGGCGACAGTTGGATTTTTACTTAGAAAGTATAGAGAGAAACTGTACAATATTACAACAGGAGAAATTGTATCCGATAATATCCTGAAAAATATGAATCGAAAAGTTACCCGGGATAAAATTGAACGAATCATAGCCAAAATTCGAAGTATGTCTGAGACCAATATTATCCGAACCACATTTATCACCGGCCTGCCCGGCGAAAGCGAAAAAGAATTCGATGAACTTCATAACTTCATTGAAGATACCAGGTTTGACCGTTTAGGCGTATTCTCGTATTCCCCCGAAGAAGACACCCGCGCCTTTGATATGAGCGAAAGAGTATCCGAGGAAGTCGCCTCCGAACGCCAGGATTTATTGATGTCTTTGCAACAGGAGATTGCCTTTGAAAAAAATATTGCCTTGATTGATAAAATTCAAAAGGTTATAATTGACGAGATAGATGAAAGTGGCCAAGCGGTCGGCCGGAGTATGGGCGACTGCCCCGATATTGATCAGTTGGTTATTATAAATGATAATCATCTGAAACCGGGGGATATTGTCGAGGTAAGAATTATCGAAGCCGACGGTTATGATTTAATCGGCACGATAGGAGAATAGTCATGATGAATCAGTATTCCAAGCTCGGGATATTTTTATCGAAGCCGGTAGCGATACTATTTGTTCTGATTTATTTATCTCAATCGATTTTGATTATATATCTGATTCAGGAAAAATTTGAACTCGAAAAGCAAATTAATTTTCAACGTCAAAGAATATCCGAGTTGGAAGAAAAGTTGGAAATTTTGCAGGTTATTGAGGATTTTCAGATTGGATTCAATGACCAGGAAAAAAACGAATTAGCCGATGTTATTTTTACGGAATGCAAGAAATACGATTATGACCCAATGTTTTTGCTGGCCTTGATTTTTACCGAATCGTCATTTAAGCGCGGCCAGGTTTCCCATAAGGGAGCGGAAGGTTTGATGCAAATTAAGCCTTTCGTCGGCAAATCACTGGCTGACAAGCTTGGATTTGAATTTGAGGATTCTGAGACTCTGTTTAACCCCGATCTTAACATTCAGATGGGCTCGCTTCATCTTTTTGAAATGATTTTAAAATTTAAAGACGTCCATAAGGCCTTAATTTCATATAATATGGGAGAGACAGCTCTTCGGAGTAATATAAAGCTGAACAAACCGTTGCCGAAGTCGTACTTAAATAAGGTTTTGAGCAACTATAATATGCTTAAGGAGAAATATCAGATTTGAAAACAATAACCACCTTCGGATTAGCGATTCTCATTTTGCTATTAACGCTTGGCGGATGCGGCGGCTCGGCCTCAAAGAAACTTCCTTCGGCGGAAGAGCAATTTTCCATAGCCAAAAAGCAATACGATAAAAAACGATATTATTCCGCCATTGAGGATTTTCAGAAAGTGATATTCAGCTATCCGGGTGCGACAATTGTTGATACTGCGCAATATTATCTGGCCCTGTCGTATCTTGGCAATCAGGAATATGAGGTGGCCGCGGTTGAATTTAGAAGATTGTCCAATAATTATCCTCTTTCCAATTTTGTCGATGAAGCCGACTATATGGCCGGTGTTTGTCTGGTAAAAAGTAGTCCCAAGCATTATGCGCTCGATCAGGAAAATCTTAAATCCGGCATTCGCGTTCTGGAAGATTTCATAATCGATAATCCCGATTCGCCATTGGCCAAGGATGCCCGCCAGATGATAAATGAGAGCAATCTCAAATTGGCCCGCAAAGAATATGAAAATGGCCTCCTCTATTACAAGATTTATGACTTGAATGCGGCCATGGTTTATTTTCAATTTGTGGTCGACAATTACACCGATACCGAATATGCCGCTATGGCCTTTTATAAGCTTTGCCTGATAGCTCATAAAAAAGCCGAGTACGAAACAGCGCTGGCCAAATTTACCAGTTTCGTGGAAATTTATCCCAATGACGCGATGGTTCCCGAGGCGCGCAAGTATATTGACGAGCTAACCAAACGGTTGCTAATTTCCAATGCCGAAAACGAGTCCTGAGACCGGCGGCTCCTGGGGGATAATGGGGGGAGCCTTTGACCCGATTCATCGAGGGCATCTCAAGCTGGCCGAACAGGCTTTCAATGAATTTAATCTGGACGGCGTTCTGTTTGTCGTAAGTTTTGATCCCCCTCATCGTAATAAACCGATTGCATCATTTGACAATCGGCTCAAAATGGCCGGACTGGCTCTCGAAAAATATGACAACTTTATTTTATCGGATATAGAAAAAGAGATTTCAACACCGAATTTTACAATCAATATGATAAATGCCCTGAAGTTCAAATATCCCCGGGTTAATTGGTATTTGATTTTGGGCGAGGATAACCTGGCCATATTTGATATCTGGTACAAACCGGAGGAGATTATTCGGCAGGTTAAAGTCGTTGTCGGTAATCGCCCCGGTTCTGCAATTGAAAAGTCAAAATGGGACAATAAAATAACCCGATTTGAGATGACTCCGATCGATATCTCCTCGACCGAGATACGGAGAAGAATAAAGGCGGGCGAGCCGGTCGATAATATGGTTACCGATGAGGTTGCTGAATATATAAAATTAGAAAGATTGTACTTATGAATGGCAAATCGCTGTTTTTGATAGATGGTTCGGCGATATTTTATCGAGCCTATTTTGCTTTTATCCGCAACCCGCTGATTAACTCCAAAGGCGAAAACACTTCGGCGACATTCGGTTTTCTTAATTCGATTTTCAAAGTTATTCGCGAGGAAAATCCGGATTATATCGCGGTTGTTTTCGATACCAAGGAACCAACCTTCCGCCATAAGATGTATGATGAATACAAATCGACAAGGGCCAAAATGCCCGATGATCTTGTCCTGCAACTGCCTCGGATCCACGAATCGGTTGCAGTCCTTAATCTGCCATCGCTCGAACTGGCCGGATATGAAGCCGATGATATAATTGGAACGCTGGCCAAGGCGGGAGAGAAGAAGGGGATGGAGGTTAAGATCGTTTCTGGCGACAAAGATATGTTCCAACTGGTATCCGATAAGATTAAGATGTATATTCCGCAGAAAGGCTCGATACCGCCCGATATTCTCGATGCCGAGGGCGTTAAAAATAAATTCGGAGTTTACCCTGATCGGATAATCGATGCCCTGTCTTTGATGGGCGACAGTTCCGACAATGTCCCGGGAGTGCCAGGAGTCGGGCCCAAAACTGCGATTTCGCTTTTGGAGGAATTCGGGACTCTTGAGCAGGTTCTCGAAAATTGCGACAGAATTAAAGCCAAAGGGGTCAGAACCAAGGTTTCCGAAAATATCGATAGAGCCAAACTTTCCCAAAAACTGGTGACGATCGATACTAATGTCCCGGTCGAGTTTTCTCTTAAAGAGATGGCGCGGCGAGAAGTTAATTTCGAAAGAGCCAAAAAGTTTTTTATCGAGATGGAGTTCAATGCCCTTCTCAATGAATTGGCCAAATGGACTGGACATCTTGATTTGCAGTTGGATAAAAAATCCGAGGAGAAGAAAGCGGAGAAAGTCAAATATATCGGAATTCATACTGTGGCAGATCTGGAAAAGCTGGTCGAAAAACTTTCGACTGAAAAAGAGATTGCCCTTGATACCGAAACGACCGGACTCGATTCTCTGACCGCCGATCTGGTCGGAGTGTCGCTCTGCGCTAAGGAGGGGGAAGCCTACTATATTCCGGTCAATCATAACGAAACCGAAAAAAATGTTCCGATCAAAGAGGCGGTCAAGCTGTTCAACAAGCTCTTCAAAAACAAGAAGGTTGGCAAGATCGGCCAGAATATGAAATTCGATCTCGAAATCCTGCACCATGCCGGAATCGATGTCAACCCGATATCGTTCGACACAATGCTCGCCTCGTATGTGATCAATCCATCCGGGAGGCGGCACGGACTCGATGCGATGGCGCTCGATCATTTCAGCTACAAGATGCAACCGATCACCGAACTGATCGGGACCGGGCGGAAGCAGAAATCGTTTGCCGAGGTGCCAGTCGACGACGCTGTTTTCTACGCCGCCGAGGATGCCGATTATACTTTCCGTCTTAAGCAGGTACTGGAGCCGAAACTTAGGGAGTCGAAAGTCGATAAGCTTTTTTATGAGATTGAACTTCCATTGGTTGAAGTACTGACGACAATCGAAGAGAACGGTGTCAGAGTCGATGATAAGTTTTTGGCGAAACTTTCCAAAGATATGGACGCCGATCTGGAGAGGCTGATTAAGGATATTTATATTGAGGCGGGCAAGGAGTTCAATATCAATTCGACCCAGCAGTTGGCGGCGATTCTGTTTGACGAATTGAAACTTCCGACCCGGGGCAAGACAACCAAGAAGACTGCTTTCTCGACCGACCAGAAAGTGCTCGAGGAACTGGCCGAGATTCATCCTCTGCCGAGATTTATCCTCGATTACCGTCAGTTGACCAAACTGAAAAGCACTTATATCGATGCTATTCCGAAACTGATCAACCCGAACACGGGCCGAGTGCATACCTCGTTTAATCAGACGATTGCCGCGACCGGACGATTGAGTTCGACCGATCCGAATCTTCAGAATATACCAATACGAACCGAGACTGGCCGGGAAATCCGTAAGGCGTTTATCCCGCGCGATAAGGATTTTCAACTTCTGGTAGCCGACTACTCGCAGGTGGAACTTCGGATTCTGGCCCATTTCTCCGAAGATAAAAAACTGATTGAGGCATTCAAAAATAAAGAGGATATTCATACGCGAACGGCGGCCGAGGTGTACGGAGTGAAACCTGATGATGTTACACGCGAGATGCGACGGGCGGCCAAGACGGCCAATTTCGCAGTAATATACGGGGTTTCGGCGTATGGTTTGTCGCAACAGACTGAGCTTAATTTTGGCGAATCGAAAGATTTTATCGCCACTTATTTTGATCGTTATCCCGGGATAAAGAAATATATGGATGATATGATCGAGTCGGCCAAGAAGAACGGATATGTCAAAACGCTCTTTGACCGGATTCGGTATTTGCCGGAGATCAATGCCAAAAATTATCAGGTGCGCCAGTTTGCCGAGCGGATGGCAATCAACACGCCGATTCAGGGAACGGCGGCCGATATGATTAAGGTGGCGATGATAAATATCCATAAGAAAATCTCCAAAATGCAGTCGAAGATGATTTTGCAGGTGCATGACGAGCTGGTCTTCGATGTCCATCGGGATGAAATCGAGGAGCTCAAGCAGATTGTCCGCGACGGGATGGAAAAGGCGGTCAAGCTGAAAGCTCCGATAGTGGCCGATATGGGTGTCGGCGACAACTGGCTCGATGCGAAGTAGGCTAAAAATTCCGGATAAATCTATATTTTTCATTTAGTTATACGAAATTGGGTTTGTTTCCTTAAAAATGTATATTGTTGCGTCTTCTTGATGACCAATTTTTATTCATAATTCATTATTGCCTCATTAAAATGGGTTTAAATTGGTTCGATTTTGTATCGCCATAATAATTAAATACTTATCATCCTTGAGCTTACAATTTTAAATTGGGTTTGTTTTTGCTATTTTAATATTTTCGATCTCCCTCTTTTCCATCGTTGGGTCAGGTCCTGATTCCGCCATTGGCGGGATTGTGACCTGACACCTGAAATTCGATTTATTGTAACCAAATGGGTTCGAAAAAGGGTTCGTTTTTTGTTAAGATGTTGCAGTTCATCATCGAAATGGGTTCGTTTGTTCAAAAAAGTATAGTCTGTTTTTGTCATTTTAATTTCTTTTATGTTTGAGACTATCGTCATACAAATAGTGGCCAAATCAGAATACCACAAAGTTGATATTAATTTTGCGAAAATAAGGTGATTATGCGAAAAGTTTGAAATCTTGACAAGTATCGATAAAACGGGTTATTTGGTAGGTGAATGGAGAGTGATGAGGTAACTTCTTAAATGAAAGAGTATTCCGTTGTGATGAATAGTAATTTGAATAAACTTATAAAACTCATTTTATTTACTTTCATTATAATATCGCTATTCGCCTGTACCGGTCATAAAGTAGAATTGCAGCAAACTCTTTATTTTATAAATCAGCAGGATAATGATACGGCCGATTTTATTCATTACCATTTGGATGGCTACCCTTTTTCATTAGAATTGCTCGGTTCTTCGAAAATGGTAAATGACACTATCTATGGGATTCAAATCCAAATTGGAGCATATGATAACCCTTTCTTTGAGGATTCGCTTCTAAAACTTTATCCTGACAGCGTTACGATTATTGTGAATGATATAAAACCTACGGCAAGTTATTCTAACTTAAGTTTTCCCTATAAAAATAAGCCATGGAAAGCTATTAGTCTTCATTCCTTCATTTTTGACAAAGCAGATTTAGACTCCGAATTTCCAAATGGAGAGATATTGGGAATGGAAATTAATTTGGAAAAATATGCGGTTTACAATAATGAGCCTGTATATATTGAACCAATAAGGATACTCGACCCTAAGTTTGAAAAAATAGGGAAGACAAATAAATAATGCTAATAGGTATTACCGGACAGATTGGGAGTGGGAAAAGCGAGGTCGCTCGGATATTCGGGGAACTGGGAGCGTTTGTTATTTCGGCTGATCAGATTGGTAAGGAAGTAGTTGAACAGTCAAAGGTCGTTTTGAACAAACTTGTTAAGGCTTTCGGTAAAGATATTCTAACTCCATCGGGGAAACTACGTCGACGGAAACTGGGGGAGATTGCTTTTTCATCCGAATCAAATAAAAAGAGACTCAACGATATCGTCCATCTGGCTCTTCTGAAAGAACAGGACCGTCAATCAAAACTTGCTCTGAAAAAATATCGGGTGGTTGTGATCGATGCCGCTCTATTAATCGATTGGGGTTGGCAAAAAAAAGTCGACTTGACGATACTGGTCAACGCCGGTAAAGATATCAAAATAAAGCGGCTGATTAAGCGAGGATTGACCAAATCCGAGGCCGAGATGAGGTTGAATTCTCAGTTGAAATATACCTATCTCAGAAAACATTCCAATATTGTTATTCTTAACAATAAAACGATTGAAACACTTGCGCTTAAAATCGAGAAAATATTCAAAAGTTTGCCCGAAAAGGGTTGACATAAAACCCCCCTAAATTATATATTCGATAGTTAGTAGAAAGTTACAAATTTCACAAGCTTTGTGAATTGGAGGTTATATGCCACTTATCGATTCGAAGACCGGAAAGGTCATCAAAGAATATACCATAGATGAATTAAAAGAGCGGGCGAATCATTTACGCGGATTGGATATGATGTCACTTTGTTCGGCCAAATCGGGACACTCGGGCGGAACACTTTCAATGATGGATATCCTTTCGGTATTGTATCTCAAGGTTGCCAAGCACGATCCCAAAAATCCGAATTGGGATGATCGTGATCGGATAATCTGGTCGGCCGGTCACAAGGCTCCGGCGCTTTATTGCGCCCTGGCGGTATGCGGTTACTACGATGAAAACGAAGTGGCCAAACTTCGCATGTTCGGCGGTCCGTTCCAGGGCCACCCGCATCGTAAGGATCTTCCCGGTGTTGAGCTATCGGCCGGTTCACTCGGTCAGGGAATGTCGGTGGCTGTCGGGGTTGCTCTGGCAGCGAAACTTGACAAGAAGAATCACAAAGTATTTGCGATAACATCGGATGGTGAACAGCAGGAAGGCTCCATGTGGGAAGCCTATATGGAGGCGGGAAATTTCATGCTGAATAATATGATTGGCATATTGGATCGGAACCGGCTTCAGATCGACGGCTGGACCAAAGATGTCCAGAATATTGAACCGATTGCGGATAAGTATCATGCCTTTGGATGGGATACAATTATTGTCGATGGTCATGATGTTAAGGCATTGATTGGCGCTTTTGATAAGGCGTGTGCTTCCAAGGAAAAGCCGACTATGATTATCTGCGATACAATCAAGGGCAAAGGCGTGTCGTTTATGGAAGATCAGGCCGGATGGCACGGTAAAACGCCGAAAAAAGATGAGATGGATAAGGCACTTGTGGAGCTTGGTCTTAAGGGCAAGTACGACGAGGAGAAATTTTTCAAAGTCGGGACCGATTTCTTTGCCGCGGGCGATAAGAAAATCAATGATAAACTACCCAAATTCTCCAAAGATTTCTGGTGGAATAAAACTGAAAAGATGAAGGTCGAAATGGACCCGACTCGGATGGGTTTAGGACGGGCACTAAGCGACTATGGCGATGACGAACGGATAGTATGCCTTGGAGCCGATATCTCCGGATCGATAACAATTTCGAATTTTTATGAGAAGCATCCGGAGCGAATGAACCGCTGGATATCGCTCGGTATTGCTGAACAGGGCGGGACGACGGTTGCGGCTGGACTGGCCAAAGAGGGCAAGATTCCGGTTTTTGGAACTTACGGCGTGTTCTCCTCGGCGCGGAATCTCGACCAGTTACGGGTGTCGGTTTGCTATGCCGATTACAATGTTTTAATTGTTGGCGCTCATGGGGGTGTGTCGGTTGGTCCCGATGGGGCGACCCATCAGGAACTGGAATCGCTCTTCCAGATCTGCGGTCTTCCGAACATGCACGTGGGAGTTCCGTGCGACTCGATTGAAACCAAGCGGATGACCAAAGCGATGCTCTTCGATATTGTCGGTCCGAAATATATCCGTTTCGCCCGTGAATCAACTCCGATTGTGACCGATGAAAACACTCCGTTCAAATTCGGCACGGCCAATATTTTCCGTTTCCGCGGTGAAAAAGAGATGTTTAAGGATGCTTTCGAAGGCAAGCTCTCGACTGATTATAAAAACGAAAATGAAGACTTGACGATAATTGCCTGTGGTCCGGAAACTCCGGAAGCGATGCGGGCGGCCTGGATTTTGAAAACCGATTTCGGAATCGAAACTCGCATTATCAATATGCATACGATGAAGCCGCTCGATAAGGAAGCGGTCATCAAGGCCGCTAAAGAGACAAAAGCAATTGTTACCGCCGAGGAACATCAGATCGGCGGACTGGCCAACCAGATGGCGGCGATTTTGATGGATAATTCGACGGCCATCGGCAAGGTGATTCCGTTTGGAATGATCGGCGTTAAAGACAGATTCGGCGAGTCGGGACAATCCTGGCAGCTGGTTAAGGAGTTCGGATTGTCGGCGGAATTTATTGCTGATAAGGCAAAATCACTTTTGAAATTGTAGGCCCGTGCCAATAATAGATTGATTTAATATTGGAGATAATAATATGAAATATGCTGACAGAATGAAACGGCTTGGAACCGAGACCGCCTTTGAGGTTTTGGTGCGGGCCAAGCAGTTGGAGGCCGAGGGCAAAGATATGGTGCATCTGGAGATCGGTGAGCCCGATTTCGATACACCGAGAAATATTTGTGATGCGGCGATTGACGCCATAAATAAAGGTTTCACGCATTATAATCCGGCGGCCGGATATCCTGACATTCGGAAAATTATCTCCGATGAAATAAACAAGACGCGCGGAATTAAAACTAATCCCAATCAGGTGGTGATTACTCCGGGCGGCAAGCCGGTCATGTTCTTTGCTATTTATGCGCTGGTCGATGAGGGTGATGAGGTGATCTATCCGAATCCGGGCTTCCCGATTTATGAATCGCTTATCAATTTTATCGGGGCCAAAGCGGTACCGATCCCGCTTCGCGAGGAAAACGATTTCCGTCTGGATGTCAAAGAGCTGAAAAAGTTGGTGACGCCGAAGACGAAACTGATGATTATCAATTCGCCGCAGAATCCAACCGGCGGGGTGCTGACGCACG
>JBDRRI010000243.1:0-5590 GCA_043825815.1 Candidatus Zixiibacteriota bacterium | reverse complement strand
ATTTTGAGGATTTAGAAAAAAACGGGTCGTGGCGCCGGTAAAATAACCCACGCCGGAAATAAGAATTGCGAAGAAGGTTGAGGCGATCATTCCTATCTTTATCGAGCGTTTATCCTTAATGGCATAAAATTTCTGAACCAGCTGGGGCATGGCAAATGGTGCAATACTGGTTAAAAAGACAAGCGAGAAAAGCGGCCACCATCCGGGCGGTCCGACAATTTGTGTCAGTTTGGGATTTATCGAGGATAGAGTCTGAGTAATATGGTTAAGTCCGCCCGCTTTACTTATAGTGCTGTACATCAAAATAGTAACTCCGACCGTCATTATTATACCGAAGATAACATCGATTATGGTCATCGATTTGTATCCGCCCAAAACGAGATAGATAGCCGTAAAACCGCCCATAAATATTAACGCCAGCGTATAATCGATATTGAAATTGGCTCTGAAAAGATAGGAGAGACCCATAAATACAGCAGCGGTATAGGGCATAAAAAAGATAAAGATAGTAATTGAAGCGAATAGCTTTAGAAATTTGCTGTCATATCTTTTTTCAAAATACTCGGCCATGGTACTGACCTTATATTCAACCGACATTTTTTTGATTCGGTAGCCCAGTAGCCACCAAACGCCAAGAACTCCGATAAGAGCATTGCCAATTGCGACCCAAAGTCCGGAATATCCGAACCCCCATCCGATTTTGCCGGCAAAGCCGATAAACAGGACTGCCGAAAAATAAGCTGTTCCATAAGTAAAAGCGGTCATCCAGGGACCGATATTACCCCCGCCGAGGAAGAAATCGGAAAATGAACGGGTTTTGCGCAGACCGATAATTCCAATAATAATTGTCATTAGGGCAAATGCTGAAATCACGATTATCTTTAGTTGCATATATTCTCCCTACAATAATAGTCAATTCGCCCCATTTAGTTATCGCCGGGCATATTTATTTATAATCCATCCAATTAGACTGTTTCTTACCAGAAAAACAATCAATTTATAACGCAAACTTGGAATACAGATCGGTTTGTTTTTTTTCAGACATCTTAATGACTTCTCAACAACAAAATCGGCTTTGAGCCACATCCATTTTGGAATTCGATTCTTTTCAAACCCGGTCATACTTTCGGTGGCATGAAATTCGGTATGGGTAAAGCCGGGGCAGAGAGCCTGCACGCGAACGCCGTTATCTCTGACTTCCATATTCAAGGCATATGAAAAGGTGTTAATATAGGCCTTTATGGCACTATAGGTCGCCGCGCCGCGATTTTTTAGAAAACCGGAAACCGAAGAGACGTTGATTATGTCGCCCCGTTGGCGCTCTCGCATATTCTCGAGCGCCGAGTGTGTCAATTTTATAATAGCCATGAGCATTACTGAATGTGATGAGGCGTGTATGTCCCATTCATTATCCGTAAATTCGCCAATGGCACCGAACCCGGCATTATTGACCAGCATAGTTAATTCATCACAGTCTTTAATCCGCTCGGCTACTCGATTTATTTCTTCATTTTTGGAAAGATCAGCAGGAAATATTTCGGTTTTTATATGATATTTTTGAATCAGCTCGTCGGCAATTGTTGCCAGTCTATCTTTCCTGCGGGCAACCAATATCAGATTATACCCTCGCTTTGCCAATTCGCGGGCGAAAGCCTCGCCAATGCCGCTGGATGCTCCGGTAATAAGAGCCGTCCCGGGATTCTGTTTTTTATCAACCGTTTCGATTACCTCTATACTCCGGTCAGTTTTTCAACTTCATCGACCAGTTTGCCAAACAGTTTGATGGTAGCTTCAAACGGGGAAGCGGTGGTCATATCGACCCCGCACATCTTCAGCTGGTTGATGGGATAGTCGGAACCGCCCGATGATAACAAACCGAGATAGCGATCAATTATTCCCTCCTCGCCGGCAAGGAATTTATCCAGAATCGCCTGGGAGGCGGCGTATGAGGTGGCGTACTGATAGACATAAAAGGCTTTATAGAAATGAGGGATGCGCGACCATTTATAACGCGAATATTCATCAAATACAACCTCAGGCCCATAATACTTCTTGGTTAGCTCTTCCCAAATTTCATTAATCTTATCCGGTGAGAGAGCCTCACTTTTTTCAACCAGTTCATGGGTTTTTAGCTCAAAATGAGCAAAGAATACCTGATGAAAATAGGTCCCCATGGTATTGTCAATATGGCGATTTAACAGGAACAACTTCCGTTTTTCATTGGATGATTTTTTAAGTAGATGCTGGAGTAATAATCCTTCATTGAGAGTCGATGCGACCTCGGCGACAAAAATCGAATACTGGAATTTCGAAAATGGTTGGTTTTGGCAGGAGAGATAGCTATGCATGGCATGGCCCATCTCGTGGGCCAGGGTAAACATATTTTTCATGGTTCCGTCAAAGTTCATCAGGACAAACGGATGAGCCGTATAATTACCCCAATTGTAGGCCCCGCTTCCCTTGCCCTCGGTTTCATAAACATCAACCCAGCGTTTTTCAAACGCCTCTTTTAAAACCGATCCATATTTTTCACCCAGCGGTTTGACCGCCTCCAAAACTTCATTAACGGCATCACCGTAGATAATTTCAAAATTCTGGTCGGGAAAGAGCGGGCAAAAAATATCATAGGGATTCATTTGTTCCAGTTTTAAGATTTTTTTACGAAGTCCCATCCATTTATGGAATGATCCAAGATTGGATTCAGTCGTTTCAATCAATGAATTATATACGGAAAGAGGAATATTATAAGTGTCCAGAGCCTGTTCAACGCAACTGTTGAATTTTCTGGCCCGGGCATAAAACAGGTCTTTGTTGACCGATGAGGCATAGGAGGCTCCGAGCATATTAATATGTTTCTTATATTCAGAATAAACAGCCACATGAGCATCGTGCCGTACCCGCTGATTCGATGATTCCAACATTTTGGCGAAACGCTGTTTGGTCAGCTGAATCTCATTGCCGTTTTCATCTTTTATTGAGGGGTATTTTAAATCGGCATCATCAAGCATGGTAAAGATTGATTCCGGACCGCGGGCAATCATCGTCGATTGTGCTAAAAGCTCTTCAACCTCCTTCGAGCGAACGTGCTCGCGCGATCGAATTAATTCGGCGATATAAAAATCGTATTTGTCCTTATGAGGAAACAGGTCGGCCAGCTCAATAAGCTTTTCATCATTGATTTCCAATAACTCAGGTTCGACAAATGAGAATGCGGCTCCGGCCTTGGCCGTCAGCATCGCCGCTTTCTCGGTCATAGCCTGATATTTGGAAACGCGGTTATCTAAATCCTGGCTCAGGCGGGCATATTGATACAGATTGAAACTGATTTTTGATATTTCACTTTGGAGTTCCAGGCATTCATATAATTTTTCAGGCGATTTGGCCAAATGCCCCGCATATTGTCCAACTTTTTCCAATTCTTTTTCTGTTTCGGAAAAACATTTGTCCCACTCGGAATCATTCTTAAAAAGAATAGTCAGATCCCATTTGTCTTTTTCTTCGATATCCGATCGTTGAGGAATATCTGATTCATTTATTATTGATTCGGCCATTTTTATCCTTTCATAAAGATTTGAAATATTTACAAATAAACAAAATAACCATATAAATATCAAGCCCAATTGAATATTGGCGTCTGTTGGAGTTTAATTGATTTAAAAAGGTGTTTCTAAAGCGAATCCGATTCTAAACCACCGCCCGGGCATGGGCGATAAGCCAGTCTCAGAATATCGATATGAAAATATATTGATAACCTCGGTGAAAACTCTAAAATAATTTATTCGCCAGTTAAGTCGACCATCAACCGAATTGTACTCATCATCGGTTAATCGCTTGGCATATTTAAATTTAATGTCATAATTTACATTCTTGCCCAGATAGATATTGATAGAGCTTTGAAATAAGTGCCTTAAGTGGCTAAGTGCGTACTTGGAAGAATAGTCTGAGAAATTGTTATTAATTTCATGTTTTGAGTCGAGATAGGAATATTGGAATCTTATATTTCGTAAAAAAGACTTGGGAATAAGTAATTCGGATGTAAATTCAAGGCCGATTGTATTAATTTCATTAACATTCTCGGCTTGCCAGGGAGCCGAAGTATCATTGGCGGATTGAATCCAATCGATTAAATCGTTTCCATCTCGAATGAAAAATGTTCCGTTGAATTTTAGCTTATTCAGGTTAAGTTTAAAGCCTGCCTCATAGTTGATGGCTCTTTCGGGTTTTAAAGCCGGATTGCCAAGATTTGACGGACTTGTATTATAAAGGTCGGTGTAGGTTGGAATGCGAAAGGCTTTACTGATTGAGGTTGTTATTTTCAGTTGGTTAATAATGTCAAAGCCAATATCGATACCGGGGAAATACTGCCAGTTATATTCAGCATACTTATAAGCCATTAATCCGGGAACCATAGTTAACCGCTCATTTGCCTTCATTTGTGATTCAATAAATAGGCCGCCTCTATTCCGAAAATGATCTCCAAGTCCGGTACTGTTAATATTATCCACGGCCAATTCGACACCTATTGTATGTGTCGCCCATGAAGTCGAGTGGCTAAACTGCATCTCCAAACCATATTGATTGGTCCCGGTCTTATTTCGGTAGATTTCCGGATTATAACGGCTTAGAATAAAATCGTCATTGTGATGTCGATAAAATATTTTTGGCTCGAATGAAAACAATTTGTTTCTGAAATCCGCTGATGTTAATAGAAAAATAGATACAGTCTTTTCCCATTCTGGATAAAGACCGGTATAAAATTTATTGGCACCGAATTCTTTATCAGAATAACCTGTATAAATATTTAACCAGCCCGATAATAGCCTGAAATTGTTACTATATGTTGCCTTTAAAATATTAAAATCAGTATTATATGCAAAGCCATCAGAATGCTGTCTGGTTACCGTTAGATTGCCAACATGAGGATAATCAAGTCCTGCTGAAAATTCGGTCAACCCAAAATCACCAATTGAAAATTCAGTTTGTATCTCTTTTGATTGATTCTTTTTTGTAATAAAATTGATGACGCCCCCGATAGCGTTTGGGCCATAGAGTCTGGAACCAGCTCCATTGAGAATTTCTATACTTTCAATATTGTTTTTATTAATGGGAATATCTAAAAGATGATGTCCCGTTTGCGGATCGGTCAATTTGACGCCATTGATAAGCACAACTGTTTGCTCGAATGTTCCGCCTCTCATGGAAATATCGGCCTGAATGCCATAAATACCGCGATTGCGAATATCAATACCCACCGCATTGGCCAAAATATCGGCAATTCCCGTTGAGGGCATTTTCTCTATTTCCTCCGCGTTGATAATTGTGACCTGACGAGTAACATCGGAGAATGCTTGAGGTGAACGCGATGCCGTAACTACAATACCGTCAATAAACTGTAATTCCTGATTGTCTTTAGCAGTTGATGAAACGGCGATTATGAATAAATATAAAATAACTATTAATCGAATTTTCAAAATTTTATCTCCGTTCTCTGTGGGTGTTCAATAAACAAAATCATTGGCAGATTTTCAAGAGCATTGTATAAATAATACAAAAACTGTCACCATATATTTAGCTCGAAGTGTAAGTGTAA
>JBDRRI010000242.1:0-2356 GCA_043825815.1 Candidatus Zixiibacteriota bacterium | reverse complement strand
CCGGGCGAAGATTTTCTTCTGAATCTGCCACCCGGGGTATCTTCGATCGTGTTTTGTGGTCCCGGATATAATGAAGGCAAAGTTATGGTGACTCTTGAGCCTGATAATTTTACCAGTGATTCAACCAATTTTCCATTAGTTCTTTATGTCGGTGATATGCCGAGGTGGGATGAAGTTTCGGATACCGGCGAACATTCGCAGCGGACATTGTCATTTGACATGTCAAACTGGTCTTCCGGTTTATCCGGTTTGGCAGCCGGTTTCCCATTGATTAAAGTGACCTATATCAGAGAATAACTGATTTATTTAATTAAAAGCCCCGCCCAATGCGGGGCTTTTTTTATTGGTGGCATAATCGGCAATATTTTACTTTATTGATATGAATATTTTATCAAATTGGAAGTAAATACATAAAATTGATGCAACTTTTAAATTCTGGCATCGTCAGATAGAGTGGAGATTAAAAAAATGGAAAACAACATTCAAACCTCACAAACTTCCGAACAAAAAGAACAGCCGGGATTGCTATCCCGAATAATGATGCTGTTCAGCGAACCGTCAAAACTGTTTGGGATTTTGACCGGCAAAACCGCCTGGCTGATTCCTTTGATTATTATCGGAATCCTGGGCACAGCCATTTATTACCAAACAAGACCAATTTTTGCTGAAGGTATGGAAGCGACCTTAATGGAAATGTTACAGACTTATGAGGACAAAATACCGGCAGCACAATATTCGCAAATGATTGAGGATGCAACAAAGCAATTCGATGAAGCCCGGGAAAACAAATTTCTCTGGTATTCGCCGCTGCTCTCATCTGGCGTTCCGTTGGTTATTTGGATGATTATTTCAGTTATAGGAATGTTGGCAGGGAATTTTATTTTCGGAGGCAAGGCGGGTTTCTGGCTGATATTCAATGTTGTGACCTATGCCGCTTTAATAGGTTTATTGGGCGATGTTATTCGAGATTCAATGATGTTGTCCAAAGGAACGACGGATGTTTTCACTGGACTGGGGTTACTGAAACCGATAATAGGCGGCAACACCTTCCTGTTTTATCTCTTCCGTCAAATAGATATTTTTTCAATTTGGAGAATAATCGTCACCTGTATCGGTTTGGGAGTTGTCTATAAGATGAGTGCCAAGAAATTTGGTTACGTCATTTTCGGGATATGGGTTGTTTTTATAGTAATAGTCGCGGCACTAAATGCATCTTTTTTTGCCGGAGGAATTATTTATTAAATAATTGCAACAATTGTTATGTGTTACAGAGTCTAATTTGTAAAAGGAGAATTTGGGATGTTTAAAGTTCGTTGTATGTTAATTTCAAGTCTACTAATTATAATGATGGTTTGCACCTCTCTTATGGCTGAGGAATTAACCTTGGATAATTGTATCGAATTAGCTCTGAAACATAATAAGGACGTTATCCGGGCGCGAAGTCAGGCAACGTTGGCGAATAATAATGTCTGGCAGGCGGTCGGTGATTTTTTACCTGATGTCAGCATCAATTTGGGAATGGACGAAACCCATTCTCCCTCAGGAACTTCTTTAAGTGCCAGTCAGGCACCGTATGAATCTTCAGTCTATAATGGCGACACTTTATTGGTAGAATCTTTTTTATATGTTCCCAATAATAATGGATATGGTGGAATTTCAAAATCATATGCCATAAACGGTAACGCCTCGATGGTTCTTTTCAATGGCGGACGGAATATTTACGGCTACCTCGGGGCTCAGGCAGATAAAAAATATAATGATTTTATTGCCGAAGCTACCGAACAGGAAATGATTTACACGGTCAAAGATTTCTATTTCAGTTATTTGCAATCGGTTCAGCGCGAAGAAATCGCCCGCGAAGCGGTCAAGCGGGGCGAAGAGCAGTATAAACTGGCCAAGTCAAAATATGAAGTTGGTTCTGCTTCCAAATCAGATGTGCTTAAGGCGCAGGTTCAATTTGGCAATGATAAGCTGGGTTTAATCGAAGCTGAGAACACTGTCAAAACAACGCTGGCCAACCTGAAATATCTGATTGGTTTGGATATTCATTCTAATGTTACCATTTCAGATAAATATCAGGTTCGGCAGTATGATGGAATACAGGAAGACGCGCTTAAATATGGAAATGAGCACCATCCGGGACTACAGGCCCTACGATATAACCTTAAAGCGGCCAAAAGTGATGTTAAAAAGGCTTGGGGCACTTTTCTGCCAACCTGGTCAATTTCTCTCAGTAAAACATATTCCGGAGACACTTGGAAGAGCGTCAGCGAATTAAATTCAGACGCCAGCTATTGGACCTTCAGTTCGACAATAAATATTCCGATTTTTCAAGGATTTGCCCGAAAGGCGGCTG
>JBDRRI010000241.1:0-3572 GCA_043825815.1 Candidatus Zixiibacteriota bacterium | reverse complement strand
TTTTGAAAGGCCCGAGAATTCATCAGTTCCAAACATCTTAACCGTTATACAAGTATCATTTGTATATAATTGCCCATCATTTATTACAACCCCGCCATTTGCCGGTGCCATGTTCTCATAATATGTTTTAGCAAATAATTTCGGCGTATAATATTTCCCGTTAATCTTGAATTGTATCTCAAATTCGTTGCCGTTATTTTCCTGGGAATTGTATAAATACTGCACCAGTTTATCTGAATACGGCTGCCATCCTGTAGAGATATATTCCCAATGTCCCAATGGGGCGGATGAAAGCATTGTATCCGGGGCAATATTGTATTCCCAATATTTTTGAATAATCTCTACGGAATCCTTTGAATACGGCGTGTTCAAGTTTGTATTAACGCCGACAAACCTGAAATTGGTATAATTTGGCATTCCGAATTGGCAGCTATATGGTATTATTTTTAAAAGCTTGCCCCTCCCGGGCAAAAGCTTTAATGTAAAATTCCGGTTTGCGCTGCTTGTTAAAACACCTGTTACCGGTTGATTATTTATGACATCCAACAAATAATAATTCGTAGCATACATCGGTGTATAATTTATATCAACATTTATTTCAACCGTATCTTCTGGCTGGCTATACCTGTTCACGAACATCACATAATCTTCACATGCCCATTTATCATAAAACGATGCAACCTCAAAATAATTATATTCGTTATATGCTGGATCAACCGCCACAACAGACTTAATACATGACGTCGCGGGGATTTTGGCCGGGCCAAATCTTGTGTTTGCACTAAATGCATCTCGGCATTCTAAATTTGAAAGAATCGGTCCAATTACATTTAATGTATCATTAAGTTCCTTAACCCAGTCATAGATATAAGGCTGTTGAGCTGTTGGGTAAGCAGGATCAGCAGTTCTCGGCACCCGATTTTCATCAACTAAGCCCTTACAATAATTATTACCTTCAGGGCCTGAAAAATAAGCATAATATTTTATTCCCTTAGCACCTCTAGATAAAGCTAACCAAGCTTGACAATGCATCTCCTCTTGTGTAGGCCTTCGCGCCTGAACAGGACCATTTAGATAATCTGTTTGTTCCATAGATTGAATTATTGCTGTCAATTTTGTATTACTACTACCTTTTGTAAGTGGATTTTCATAATGATAATAGCAACTATCATCCAAACGAACAATATGTGATAAACGGTCCTGAAAATATAAAAATTCTGTTCCATTTAAAATATAATTTTGTTGTAATTCAGGACTAAATGGATAACAGTCGTGTTCATATATACCGAGATTCCCAATGTTTTCCAAGAAATAATTCATGGTTATTTTTAAACCACCCTCAAATGCCTCTACGGGCATAATATATGTACTATTGGGCAGGCCAAGGCTATCACGCCAATAAATTCCAGCAAAATCCAAGGCCCGTAACATATTTCTCCATCCAGTTGAATCTGCATTAAGAACCCCTGGGCCACCACCGCCAAACCACTCATGTCCCATCAAAAAGCTACCAATAACTGGTCTGCCATTGTATGTATATTTTATTCCGTCTAAATGCTTCTTTATTGTATCCTGCCACCCCGGTATTAATCCACCGGCCCATTCTTGTACCAAACCCCATATCACTACACCGGTTGTCGGATCAACACTCATCGTTCCCTTTATATTACCATTTGTTGCGTCACAAATCATTTTTACCGTTATAGTTTCAGAACTGACAGGAAAGGTTTTTAATGACATCCCAGCTATTTCATTACACCCTAAATTAATCAAGGCTTCCCTTTCCTGATCCCAATTAGGCACTTGGGGTGGCGCATAAGCCCAAGGACTAATTTGGAAATAGGTATTTTGGGCAAAACATATACTGGTTAAAAGAAAAACCAATAACGCCGGCGTTAATACTTTTTTTAACATGATGTCTTTCTACCTTATTAATGTTATTTTTTTGTTTATTTGATTTGACAGATTTCTTAGATTCAAAAAGTATATACCGGAGCTAACAGCATTCCCAGAATTATCGTTTCCATCCCAATATGTTTTATAATTCCCTGCTCTTTTATACCCTTTGTCTAATATTTTCACTCTTTGCCCCATAATATTATATACAGTTAATTCAATAACATCCGGACTTGGCAATAAATATTCTATTCCAACCTTACCTTTGGAAGGATTTGGGAAAGCATTCATACATATTCGCAATCCAGGATCTCCATTTTGCGGATATTCTGTAACACCTCCCGGGGTACCGTCTGAATATATACGCTGAGCAATAATATCCGGATATGTAAGATATAAAGACCCAGGATACCCGCCATGCCAAGTACAAATGGCACCCCCAAAATCGTCATTTGTTATTTTTGGGTATGATTCACTTGCTACTTGCAGTGTACAAACAGGCACTCCAGCTGTATTCCACATAATATTTCCAGCTATGCCTACTTTTTGAATATATTGATCTGAATAAAACGGGCTGCTCCGTTCTTCATCCCATACAACAAATAAATTGTTAAACGTATCCGTGGTTGCATCAATTTGGCCACCCGTTGTATCCCCGTGCAAAAGTACGCCTAATCCCCATTTAATATTACCTAAACTATCTATTCGTTGAGCCGAATATGAATTTGATACCACCCCTCCCAAAAAGATAGGTTTTATACTACCATACGTTCCTAAAGTATTAACTCCGTTACTATCCCATAATTTGACACCATTACTATCTAATGATTGAACACGTGTACTACTGTCATCACCCCACTTAATTATTGCTCCGCCGCTATTATTTTCACATAATTGCCCACCACCTTGATTGCCTGGTTCAATACAAACACCAAACCCATTAGCTGACCATTTTATTATTCCCAGGGAATCTATATATTGTGCATAAACATCATTATTTGTACTACCATTTCGATAATCTTGCCACCATGTTATTACAGTTCCACCTAATTTATTACTCACTATTTGAGGCCAAAACTGTATGCTGTCGGCAGTACATACCGGCACACCGTCTATAGTCCATACAGGATTACCAACACTGTCTATCCGCTGGGCGTAAATATTGTCGCTGGTTGCGGCGTCCCTGCCGTCAACATAGGCTATAATAGCCCCGCCATGTCCGTCAGAACACAGATCCACATACCCACTCATCTGGTTGCATACCAGAACCCCGTTCTCGGGCCACAGCCTGTTGCCCATACTATCCAGCCGTTGGGCAAATACCCGGGTATAGCCCAACCCATCTCGTGTGTCTTCCCAGGCAATAATCGTACCGCCATAGCCATCGGATACCATCGCCGGATAGTATGACGTGCTGGCAGAAAGCGAGCAAACAGGCACCCCCTGGCTCTGCCAGACGAAAAGACCGCCGCTGTCGACCCGTTGGGCGTAAATATCCCAAGTGGTATGATTCACAGAATCTGCCCCGCGATATTGTTCACTCCAGCATATTATTGCCCCGCTGTTGCCATCACTCACTATCTTGGGCAGCCAGGCCCAGCTGGTATCGCAGACCACTATCCCGTTGGGCTGCCAGCCTCCTTTGCTCCCCGTCTTATCTCCCTCTCCTAATGCCT
>JBDRRI010000240.1:0-6945 GCA_043825815.1 Candidatus Zixiibacteriota bacterium | reverse complement strand
CATCGGCCACATCAAGAACCGAGCCAAAACTGATCCGGGCGCGCAACGCCGCCGTTTCCAACTCTTCCAGATTATCAGCGACAATTATGGCCAGGGCCACTTCGACCGAATCGCGGGCGTTGATGCTCATCGGACCGAATTTAACAACGCTCTGATGATCGCCAATATCCATCGTATTGATACTCGTCCCGGAACTGCTAATTAAGGCAAACTTCTGAGTATCGGTAAAATTGGTCTTACTGGTTCCGTTCAGAACCGATTTAAACGTTCCCTCGGCGGTTAAAGAAATAAGACCGACATAATATCCGTTTCCATATTGATAACAGATTTCCGATTCCGGAAGATAACCAATTTGATCACCGTACCGGAGGATATCCAAATCATTGAAGAAACCGAAATACAATCCGGTCAGCGGACTTAAGTTAACGTTGACCAGATGATACTTTATTATCATATAGTTATCATCGCCTAATTTGTCAAAAGATTGTACTTCCTGGCTGATTGCGATCGGTATCGCCATCGTCGAGGAATGATCGCTGTAGCGGGCGGTGCTGATTTCAGAATAATCAACCCCGAATGACGACTGAATCGTCTCATCCGGAGTAAAATCGGTATTGAAAATATTGCCAAGACTGTCTCTTATCGACGATGATAATTGAAGCGTGCTTCTTCCGACAATAATCCCCGATTCATAAAGCAGATTGCCTGAATTCTCAAACTGCAGTCCGGCTCCGCCGGCGTTAAATATCGAAAATTTGCCCAGTCCATTTTGGCCGAAATCGGTCACGGTAAACGCCAGACGGCTGGTTGCGTGGGTCTTCATATTGCCGGCCAGTTGCACGCCGACCAGAAGATTGACCGTCAGGGTATCGTAGGCAACACCTTTGAAATCGGTAATTTTTAAATCCATTGATACCAGCTGGCCATTTTGAAGAGTATGATCAAAGGTGATATTGAACGGATTAGAGCTGATCGATTCGTTGCTTTTATTACCAAAAATAAACGATGATGAGGCCTGATTGATATTTACTCCACTGACGCTGGTTGAGAGAATCGCCCGAACCGAATCTAAAGCGATATTGGGCTTTCTAAGATTAAGATGCAGTTCAAAAGTCTCCCCTAATTCGGCAACGCCGTCGCCGCTGATAACCTGACTGACAATTTCAAATTCGCCAATAACCGGGGGCGGCATATATCCCAGGGCGGCCAGAGCATCGGGAAGACCATAACCGTAGACATTATCTTCGCCGGCGGCGCCCAGGTCGCGACAGGACATTATAATCGCATACTTTATTTCATTAACGGTGGCATCGGGATTGTACTGTCTTAAAAGCGGTACCAACCCGGCAATCAACGGAGCCGCCATTGAAGTTCCATTCTTATAAATGTAGGTGTTATCCTTATATGAAGAATAGATGCCAATTCCGGGAGCAACCACTTCCGGTTTTTTCTGGGTAGTATCGCAACTGGACGGACCGCGGCTGGAAAACGAGGCAATGATATTGGTCGAGGCGTCTATTGCCCCGACGGAAAATGAATTGTACGGCGATGAGGCCCGGTTGGCTGGAATCCGCAATGTCTGTGCATCGGGACCCTCATTGCCGGCCGCAAAAATCGCCACGATCCCGGCCGCTTCGGCATTATCTATGACCTGATAAAAGGTCTCATCACACGCATCCATAATCGAGGTCGGGACGCCCCAGCTGTTCAGAATAACATCCGGCATATCCGATATGGTGTTGGGGTTGCCGTCGGGGTCAATCGCCCATTGATAGGCGGCGATAATTTCCGCGAAAGTCTGGCTAAGCGGTAATCCCTGATCGACGACCGCGGCTGCAATCCATTGGGCATCGGGGGCAACACCGAAACTATCTATCTCATTATTGCCGACCATCAATCCCATCGTATGGGTTCCGTGGCCGGTTTTATCAAAGGTCAAACCGGTGGTCGAAGACGGCGCAAAAAACGATGATGCAAACGGGGCAATATTTCCCCGCCATTTGCTGCCTAAAGCCGGATGCCAACTTTCAACGCCGGTATCGAAATTACAAACCAAACGGCCCTTGCCGGTCAATCCTCGGGCCCAGAGCTCAGGGATATTTAAGGCGGCAATATGACTGCTGACGCCGCTGCTGACTTTGGCCGCTCCATAACCGATTTCAACCGGTTCAATCGCCTCAAGCTGGCCATTTTCATAAATCCCGGCGACATCGGGAAGATCCGCGATTGCTTTTAATTTGGAAGCCGCGACATCAACCGAAATAACCGGGGCGATCCAGAATTCGCGAATTATCGCCGATGGCGCAATTTTTAATATTTCGGATTTAATCCGGGCAGTGGCAATAGAGTTATTGGAACGAAGAGCATCAATAACCATTTTATGCCGGCCCTGCAAAGTTTGATTGGGCATTGCCGAAGCCGATTTGGCACTGATGGCGCCGTTTTCATTATCAATAAATATGACTACCGAAACGGTTGAATCCGAGGAGACATCATTATATATGATTTTTTCAATCGAAGCGGATACGGCTTGCCCAAAGGACGGGCAGTAAATTATAAATAGCCCGGCCAGAAGCAGGGATATGTTTCTAATTTTAATTGAAAATCTATTCATTTTGTTCTCCTCAAATAAAACCATAACCGCTTACTGCAATCGGTATGCCACTATTGAAATCCATAAAAAGGCGCCCGTTTGAATGAAAAGTATTGCACATATATTGTCTTAATTCTTATGCAATGCGTAGTATAGCAACAACTTATTTATCACTGACGAATCTGAATGAAATATGCACAGGCGTTCCGGCAATTCCATTTTTATTGCATAGCTATGCGACTTTTTGCAGTCAGGAATTAATTTGCAGACAATCTGTTTGTTGAAATTATCATTAATCTTTATTATCTTATTGGCCATGAAAGATCGCTGGGAAAATATTTTCGATCGTCAGATAATCGCCATTTTAATTATCGCCGCTGTTGTGCGAGCCATCTTTCTAATTGAATATTATCAAAGCCCGTTCTGGAACCACCTGCTTGTCGATTCTTTGTTTCATCATCGGTGGGCGCTCGCCCTGGCCGGCGGAGACTGGCTGGGTCAGGAGGCATATTTCAGGGCGCCATTTTACATCTATATATTGGGTATTATTTACAAAATTTTGGGCGAATCGATATTATTGGCCAGAATCTTCGGGTTTATGATCGGAATCGTATCGGTTTACTTGACCTATCTTATTTCGCTGAAACTATTTAACCGCCGAACCGCCAATATAGCGGCATTCATTCAATCTCTTTATCCAATCATGATTTATTTCGAAAGCGAATTGCTGGTTGATAATCTCTTTACCATGTTTGTTCAGCTCTCTATCCTGTTTTTCATATTCGCCATGCAAATGAAAAATATTAAATGGTACCTTTTAACCGGTGTTGCCATTGGATTGGCCGCCATTACCCGGCCGTTAATTTTGGGATTGATTCCCGTTTTTCTAATTTGGACCCTTATTGTAGAGCGTACAGACTTAAGGCGATTAATTATGAAATCGGCGATTTTAATAATCGCAATGGCGGCCGTCATCGCTCCGGTTGCTATTAGAAATCTGATAGTGGCTGACGATTTCATACCGATATCATCTTCGGGCGGAATCAACTTCTACATCGGCAACAATGACTCGGCCAACGGTATATCCTCGACTCTTCCTCCTCCATTGGGAAACAGCTGGGAAATATCGGATATTAAATTTATTGCCGAACAGGAAAGCCGGCAACATCTTTCGGCTTCGGAAATCTCCGACTTCTGGTATCAAAAAGGATTTAAATGGATATCACAAAACCATGGCGATTTTATAAGGCTATATCTCAGGAAATTATATTTCTGTCTAAGTAATTTGGAGGTTTCCAACAATCGTAATTTAACGCAGTTTTTCGGAGAATTCTCCATCCTTGGTAAAAATCCACTAAATTATGGTCTTCTTATTTCTTTCGCTGTTGTTGGATTATTGGTAATCTCCCGAAAAAGGGAATGGGATAAAGGCAGGCTATTTATCGGTCTCATTATCGTCTCATACTTTCTACTTATATCACTTTTCTTTATAAATGCGCGTTTTCGCCTGCCAGTCATCCCTTTGATTATTATAATTGGAGCGTACGGCTGGGATTGGATTATTGAGGAAGTGAAATTAAAGGCATATATAAATCTTATCAAATATGCTATAGTACCGGGGCTGGTGATTTACATCTTTGCATCTCTTAATCCCTACGGTATCAATCGATACGATACCACTTCGGGCAATTACAATCTTGGAAATTATTATCTTTACCGTAATCAGCTGGACCTTGCCTCGGAATATCTTCACCGGGCAATTGAAGAGGATCCAACCTATCTTAACGCCAATCTCAATCTTGGGGTCGTTTTCCTGAAAATGGGTTTGGGTGATTCGGCCGAATACTATTTAAGCAGAGAACTTCTAATGCACCCGGGCAATGCCAAGGCGTACACCAATCAGGCTTCATTGGCGCTATTAAGAAAAGATTATGCCAAATCTTCGGAGTATTGCCAAAAGGCTCTGGAGCTTAAACCATATCTGGAAGATCCTTATATTTTACTTTTGCGAATCGCCGGGTTTACGGATGACCGTCAATTATTCGATTCCACGTTGAAACGATTTAATTCAATTGCTTCCGATATATCGGCGGTGTACTACGAAGCGGCCCTGGTGATGACTATGTGGAACAATGCTGATTCGGCCATTGCTCTTCTCGAAGCGGCCTACCATCAACCCAGGCGCTCTATTGAAACCGATGATAAAGCGCTTTATTACGCGCCGGCATCGAATAAGAAATCGGAAATTGCATATCAACTCGGCTATCTCTACGGACTAAGCGGCCATCTCGAAAAATCGAAATCCATGAGTGAAACCGCCATCAGGCTCGATTCCAATATGGTCGAGGCCTATATAAATCTCGCCAATGTTTATATGATAAAAGGCGATCGCATTAAAGCCGTCGAGATTCTTGAATTAGCTGAAAATAAGTTTCCCCGAAACGAAACTTTGAAAACCATCTTAAGAAATTTCAAATAAAAAAAGCCGGAAATCAAATTGATTTCCGGCTTTGATTATTAAAAGAATATTTATTCTCCGCCGTCAGGTGCCAAATTTTGAAGTCTGAAATTCATCCGTTCATGAAGATCTTCCGTTACTGCTCTTAACTTGGCAACATCAATATATGGCGCCGGCTGATTGCTTGAAAGCTTACCCGTTCCCGGTTCTTTCTCAGCCAGCCAATCCATAATGTTATTAAAAACTATCTGCCCATCATCCCGATCAAACGGTAATAATGAGAATGAGAAATGTGATGTCCGGAATAAACCGGCATCGTAACGAATGGCAACCTTGGTTCCCGTGTAATCACGGAATCTGCCAATATCGCGGTTATCACACTGCTTGGTAAAGAATGAAGCCGAATAACCGCCATCATCCGGGTTTAGACTATTGCCGTAAATTGACACATAATTATAAATGGCTTCGGCAAATGTAGACTTTTGAACATAGCCCACTTCGGGTAACGCGCCGATTAAAATCTCGCCGGTGACCCAGCAACGGAAATCGTAATTGCCGAAAGACCTATTACCCGGTATCCAGATATAACTATCCTCGAGAAGGTCAAGATCAACTCTCAGGCTTGGCATACTTTGATTAAATTGAGCCGTTGGTACCGATGGCTCGGTTCCAACGAAATCTTCAATGCGGATACCCGGATTTTCCAAATCATAGTTGATTTGGCCGACCCATCCCGTATGATGCATGCAGGCGATGCCGAAATATTCCTGATAAGCCTCATCGACTGTCCAACCCTGGCCGGCGCAACTGTTGGTTCCGCCAAAAGTCGGATCGGGCGGGTAGCCATTGAATGGATTGCGAACCATTGACCAGCAACTCATTCCGGCGTTCAGACCGTCGATAACCGATACAAGAATCGGATTAGTCATATCAAGCGGCATTCCGGGACTGTCCTTTATCAGGAGAATTCGCTTATGCTTTAAAATATCTCGAAGTGTCACTGCGGGAATATTTTGGGCTTCGCAAGAGGCCAATTTAATAATCGGATAATAATCCTGAGTTGCATGATAATTTTCGTATTCGATAGCATTACCGCATTCAATCGGGGTAACATTTGGCAATTTCGTGTCAATATCAAATTTGCCAAATCCGGCCCAATTATTGACCATTGTTCCAAAAACTCTTTTAACAAGCGGTTCGCGACTCTTAATTTGCAACAGCGAATCATAGCTATTATTGCCGGTTGATTGCGGGAATATTGGCCAATTCCAGAAATTGATGCCGCTTTTCTTATATTGCGTCGCATCAATAATGATAACTTCGCGTTCGAATTTCGGTTCAATTGCGGCCAGCCAATGAAACGCCGCGATTGAATCGGGAACCTGGGAATCATCCCGGCTCTGGCACCAGAACAGGAAATTATACTGAGATGTCGTATCGATATTAACATTTCGATAGACATCATAAATATTGGCGCGTTCATTAGTAACCCATGGCTCGCCCGACAGCGGATCAAATGATTCTTCCACAATGGTATTTAACAAAAGTCCGGTCGCAGCGGTTAATGTATCCAGCGTCATAAGATTCATCCACTCCTGCCACTCGCCGTAAGGGTTCCCCCGGGCAAGATCATCGACAATTATGGCTATCGTATCAACATCTCCCGTTGTCGTTGTATCATAACGAAAAGCAATGGTATCACCAGTCTGTAAAAAATCGCCGTTATAGCTAACAAACACATCCTCGATAGCTACGGAGTTGATAAATTGCATTTGAGTACTATCATACGGTCCAAAAAGTTTCCATTGATATTCAAACGGAGGCGGGTTGCGTGGATAATCAATATTATCGGAACCTTCCCAGCTAATGGAAACGCCCTGTAACACCCCGCCGG
>JBDRRI010000239.1:0-30168 GCA_043825815.1 Candidatus Zixiibacteriota bacterium | reverse complement strand
TAGTAAAATCCATCATAAGCGACACCAGGTTGGAATTGACCAGTAATGCTTTTGCTACCGAAGCAGGAGTAAATTATATAGCCAAATCTTACCATTATTTGTATTGCGCTGCTGTGACCGGTAACTATGAACTCCATTATATCCACGATGCTTGTATGATATCAAAGACTGACAAACTAAAGGGACTCAAGATCCTTTCGTTCATGGTCGTTTACTGGAATGGTGTTTTTGTTGGAAAAACTTATGCTCATAATGCTCCCAATAAAAATGTTGAGCTTTTGGCATCTCCACCGGCGGCGGCCAATACGCCATTTCCTATAACTAATACCGAAGTGGCGAACTATGAGATCACCGGCCTAATGAATGCCAAAAAACGATGGGAAGACAAAGGATACACGATTGAACCGGTAAAGGCGCCGGATGACGGGGGCAAGTGCCTAAGGCAAATTAAACCGATTTTCTTCTTTGAAGCAAAGAAGGACAGTCTTGGTGGTAAGCCAAAATGCGAAGTAGAAATATCTAACGATAAGTCGGCCGGTTCGATGGGTATAACTAAATCATGGATGTACCATCCTGACTATAAAATACGCGATTACCTCGGGGTTGGCAAATTCAAAGATATTGACAGTAAAGAATATGAAACTCTTGTCGTGGCTCATGAGTTGAGCCACGCCGAGGGCAAAGATGATGAATATGCCTATATAACCAATGAGATTGCAAGTGGATCTCAAAATACTATTGATTTTCGCTTTTCTCAATATTATTTGGGGATGCCGTATTCTGCCGATGTGGGTTCCATGATGAAGGATAATCGTGCCCCGCGTATAAAGCAGGTTTGGCTATTTGTTAATTGGCTGAATAATGCGACAAAAGAAAGCAGTCTATTGAAAAATCACTTGGAAGATACTCAGTTTAAAATTGTCCATCGATACGAATTGGGAGGAAAACCAAAACAACTTGATTATTACCTAAAGAACGATTCAACGGCGGCTCCCCCGGTCGATTATAGAAATATCCTTAAACCATATAAGGAAATTGGAACAATTACTGCCGGAAATCCAGGGACAGGAAAAATTGCCCTGGGGATATACAAGCTCGGTGAAGATGAAGCGGCTATAAGAAAAATTAAAGTAGGCGGCTCAAATAAATTAATTACCTTTGACGGCGTTATTTCCATATGTATTAAATTAGGTTTCAAATGGGATTTTTCCGGTGGAAATTGGAACGATCCATACGATCCCACCAAACCGGCCTCAACAAAAAAGTGGAAATATTGGTTTGACCAACTTGTGCAAGAGTATAAGAATCTTAACAGCCGACCATTTTATTTTGAAAATACGACCGATGCCAATCATGACTTTAAAAAAATAGTCGTTTATTTGTTCCCCACATATCGGAACAGCGGAGCCGATGGTTGGCCCGTACCAGGTGCCAACTACGATCTGACATTAACCCTGAATAATTCAGCCGCCGCATCAACCAAGGCAGGAAAAACTCTTAGTCTTGGTGATAAGTTTCCGGTTCGCCATATAGTCAACTACACTTTGGGTAAAGATGCCAATACAGACTTGGCGTTAAATGATTTGCAATATGTCAGGGATTGGGTGTGCTCTAACAGTGTTTTTAATAACAATAATTTTATCTTAAAAAGAGCGGAGGCATAAATAGTTGATCAGCCCAAAAACTTGAAATCTTTTATGACAAGACTGGAAAGCTACAGTAGATTAATGAAGAACATATTTGGAAATAGATTTTCTATTATGGGAACAGTTAGAATTATATTGATTTTGTTTGTAAGTTTTCTTTGTGGCTCATGTAGCCATGCTGAAATGGAAACAGAAATGCATATAAAGGAGCAATCTAAAATGTTTGATACAGATGGAGTTCCATATCCTGTCAGATTTGCCAATTACCAGAGAAATTCTTTTGTTCCTATTGAATTCACTGCATCCGGCAAATTGATGTGGTCAAAAATTTATTACGAAATTGATGAAACGTTGCTTTTAATACCTCTCAGTGTTCAAATTAGCGGGGAATTTCTGGGAATTAGGTCAACCAGGGATCTTCTGATTTTTTCTACCGATGGAGAATTTAAAAATAATATAGAAATCGGAGAGAACAAACCAGTTGTGTTCGGAAAAGAATCCTTTGCTTATACTAAGCCATCATATCAATTGGAGTACCGGGATTATACAAACAAGCTAATCTTGGAATCCAAAGGCTTTCCAGCTTTGAAAGATTATTCCAGATTACTCTTGCTTAAACCTTCCCAAGATAACTTCCTTGCTGCTGTTGAGTTTTCCGGCGGGCCCCATCGCCTTCCAAAGGAATACGATATATATAAACTTCCTCTCGAGGAATCACTCCCGCCTTGGAGTTTCTGCGGTGAAGGAGATTTGGATCATGTTTTGTTACATTCCGATGGTACCACTCTGATCGCAATTCAGGGAAATCAGATTACACTATTGAATACAGAAAATGGCAAAACAGGTGGCTCTTTTAAAATTAAGATGAACCAGATAGAAGGAGCCAGTCTTGATTTGAATAATAATTTGGTTATTATCGGCAATGAAATTTCTAACAGTGCATCACTTTCATATATAAAAACAGTGACGCTTAAAGGCGAACAAAAATGGTCATATCCATTACGACAACCAGGTATTTATCAACCGCCGGTATGCGGTAAGGACGGGCAAGTTTATATTGTTGATACCATGAACGTCCAATGTATAGTCGAAGGCAAGATGATTTGGAGTTTCGGTTTGAGAAGCCAACAACCGGCTTGGTTGACGACAACAGGAGACAACAAGCTAATATGTCTTAATGGCGGTTATCTAAGTGTATATGATAATAACGGGGTATTAATATTAGATCTTAGTTTATCAAACGATGGTGAAACATTCGACGCGCCCGTAGCGTTAGATTCGGACGGCAAAATGTATGTGGCCGGTGATAAAAAACTTTATTGTATAGAGTAGAATAAAAATGGATAACAAATTCAAATTCAATCTTCCCTCCGAATGGGAGGATCTGACCGTCTATTATTTCCGTGGTCCGACTATTGATGGCACCAATCATCAGATTATTCTGACCCTGGATCGGAATCTTCAACACGATAATATCGAGTCATTTGCCAAAGAAAGAACCGATCCGATTGTTGAAAATCTATCCGGTTTGGAAATTCTTAAAGATGAAAATATTACGCTTGACGATGGCAATCCCGCCTATGAATTTATCTGCAAATGGATTCCGAGTGATGAAATAACATTTGTTAAGGTATTCGTCTTTGTATTTCATAATAAAATCGGTTTTAGTTTCAATTGCGATTTTTCCAAAAAATCATATAAGATGTTGAGCGGTCAATTCCGAAATATTGTCGAACAAATACTGCCCGGAACCTATGAAGAGATTGATTAGCAATGGCCGAACTTAAATTCACAAAGGCAACTGATGAGGAACATGAAGTTAAACTCGATTCGTATTTAATCTATGCCGAGTGGAAATCCGGTTACGGTTATATCGGTTATAACGCCTTTTTTGAAATAGGAACATCGTTTGTCGGTAATGGCGCCAAGATAAAGATCACCGGTAAAAGCGAGGGCGGTAAAAAACTTGGGAAAATCTCCGGCGAAATAAAAAATAACAAATATATCGGCTCGTTTGATATTCCTGACAATATCGAAAACGGCGATGAAATCTATTTTGAAGTGGAATTATCCAAGAATGGTCTCAACGGTGAATCCGGCCGAATCCCGGTTTTCCTGCCGCCGGTCATCAGTAACATGAAATGGAGCGCCAAAGAGGCGCGGCGCGGAGATGTTTTAACTCTGACAGCAGATATCAAAGAGGCCGCGACTGGAACCGAAGTAATGGTTACCATTTATGAATTCGATCGTGATGGCGCTAATGATAGAATCGCGGAGCTCCCGGCCAAAGTCGAGGACGAAAAAATAAAAGTCTTATGGGAATATGAGTATCATGAGGATACCGATGAGGTCCCGACACAGGAAGAGATGGAGCGATACGGCGGCAATTACAATCCTCCCGAATATTTCTTCACGATTAAAACCGGTGATATTGAATTTGGCAAAGATCAGGAATCGGGAATCTTGACTTTCAAAGACTGGATCGATATTACGCTGAAAAATGATCTTGGGGAGCCGGTGGCCAATGCTGAATATGTTATTACTTTACCCGATGGCCAGGAAAAACGCGGGAATCTCGATGCCAATGGACATGCTCGGATCGAGGGTATCCCACCGGGCGAATACCGGTATTTTTTCCCCAATATGCCGGAGACATAAGGAAACCTATTAATGCCAGATTATAATGTTTATTATTGTATGATAAAACCGGTGACTGTTATGGCCGGCCGCGGTTTAACTGGCGAAGCGCTGGCTGCTTCCCCAGAGAGACCATCGGATGAAGTTCTCCGCGGCGAAATATTAACCGAGTTCGAAACGACTCTTCAGCAATTGTTCCAGAATTCGGTTCCACATATCCCTCATGCGGCAAGTCGCAATTACACTGTCCATGTCCGCCGCATTCCGACCGGCACCAACGGTATGCCCAATTTCGCTGGTTTGAGCATCCATATTCGCGAACCGATTGTCTATCTCGTCACATCAGGAGAGGATGATTGTTCGGCAACCGTTCCGGCTACCAGGCAGAGACCGGTATTCCGATTAATTAATGCTTTGCGCAATTATCCCGACAATTTCCCTTCAGGATTCCTGAATACCGCTCGAAACTCGGTTAGCACCGCTCAACAAGGGGAACAGGGACACGCCCTGATGATATCGCCATATGCACCGCAGGTTGCCGAAGTCTATAGCCACGTCTTAACCGAGGCCAGCAATTGGATTGGAATTATGTCAAATATGCTGGCAAAAACGGCCTTTCATGAAATTGGACATTGCAAGGCGGAATGCACCAACAGAGCCACCAATGCTCGATGGAGACCGGCCCTTAGCGGTTCAATTCATGACGTCTCCGGCGTATCGGTTATGACATCGCCGGTTGGACCTGGAACTGGCGTTAATACTGCCGACTTTACGCTAATGGGACAGCATATGCTTTGTCCTATGAAATTCTATAAACATGGCGTCGATGTCGATTCGCAGTTTTTCGAAAACGGCAGTGACCATGATCTTGACTCAAGAACTGAATAGGCCGTCTCTGCGCCGGCGCCGACACCCACCCCAACTCCTGCCCAGACTCGCATAAGAACTGGCGATCCGTTAAGCGATTTGGATTTATAAACGCAATAACTGATTCTTCTTTCTTTTCCGTTTTACCCTTTTAATCAATACATTTTCTTCCTATATTCCTTTCATGACTGAACTGGTAAAAAAGATAACAAGCAATATTGCTGAAAATAACCTGATTGAACCGGGCAATAATATCTTAGTCGCTTTCTCCGGTGGCCCGGATTCAACTGCTTTATTGCTTCTGCTTAATAGCCTGAAAAATACGCTCAAGTTTAATCTGGCCGCCTGCTATATTAACCATAATATCCGCCCGGCGGCGGTTAAAAATGAAATCAGATTTTGCTGGTCAATCTGCGAAAAAAATCAAATAGATTTTCATGTTATTAACGAAGATATTCCAAATCTTGCCAAACAGACAAGGCAGTCACTCGAAACCGCGGCTCGTGATTTTCGAAGATGTATTCTGTTGCAACTTGCCGATATTGACGGTTATGATAAAATTGCGCTGGCCCATCATCGGGATGATATCCTGGAAACAATCCTGTTCCGGTTAATTCGCGGGACCGGACCGGGCGGCCTCAATCCAATTGTCCCGATTTCAGGAAAATTTATCCGTCCGCTATTTAATATTGGCAAGATTGAAATACTAAATTACCTAAAATCTGAAAAAATCGTGTCTGTCATTGACAAATCGAATCTCAAATCCGATTTTGACCGGAATTATATCCGTAATAAGATTATCCCGGTCATTGAAAAAAGATTCGGCGATAAATATCAAGGTTCTCTGAGTAATTTTGCCGAAATTGTATCAAAAGAGAATATTCATCTGGAACGAATAGCGGAAAGAAAATTCAAAAAAAGCTCCTATATTACCGCCGGCGGTAAAATAATTCTTGATTTAAAAGAGGTTTCGGCCTATGATGTTTGGTTAAGACGACGAATTATTAAGGAGGGTTTGAAGATCTTATCGGGTCACCCGGGAGCCGGCTCTTTTGACGATATTGAAAATATAGATAAAATTATCATGGGTTATACCAAGGCCGTAATGGTTAGCGGGAATATCAAAGCTGTTACTGACAAAAATTGCCTGATTCTCTACCGAGATGCCATCAATGGAGCTGTTGCCGAGATAAAACCGAATGATAAATCATTAATACCCGGTCTAATATCCGGGGTGTCCATAAAACAAATCGATATTAATCGGGTAGTAAAAAAGGCTCAAAAAAACGGGAATAAAATAAATATAGATTTTGACTCGATTGCGCCTCCTTTATACGTAAGAAGTATTAAACCTGGTGACCGATTTAAACCGCTGGGATGTAGCGGCACGAAGAAAATTGGAGATTACCTGACCGACAAGAAAATTTCTCAATATGTTAGGGATGAAATTTTCGTAATGGAAGACAAAACGGGTATAATATGGCTGATCGGATATGAGATTGCCGACCGGGTTAAGATAGATAAGAAAACCAAGAGGGTGGGCCAAATTGAGTACATTGGGAAAAAAGGATTTGGGCGTGCGGAAATTCGATCTGCTGTTTTCGCAAGATAAGATTGCTCGGCGCATAAGAGAAATCGGTGCGGAAATATCTCGCGATTATGAAGATAAGGATCCGATATTAGTTGGGATTCTCAAAGGTTGTGTTGTTTTTATGGCTGATTTAATCCGAGCTATATCAATTCCGATTGAAATCGAATTCGTTAATGCCACCAGTTATTCCAATGGCCAGATTCAGGATGATAAAGTAGTCCTGTCGGATGGTCCCGAGGTTGATCTTCGCAATCGGCATATATTGATTGTCGAGGGCGTGGTCGACTCCGGAAATACCGTCGACATACTGATTAAAAACCTGTCTCTTATGGAACCTGCCTCGATTGAGATTGTTACATTGTTGGATAAGCCGAATGATCGGCAAAAGGATGTTAATATTAAATATATCGGATTTGATGCCGGAGATGATTTTGTTATCGGCTACGGACTTGATGTTTCGCAAAAATATCGTAACTTACCCTTCATTGGAAAGGTAATAGATTAATAAAGCCGATTAATAATGAATAGGATGCCGATAACCGAGTATATTACTTAGGAGCTATTATTAAATGAATTCTGACAAAGAAAAAGATAAGTTTTCTGACCATATGCCCAATCGCAAGGGTACCGACGGAAAAAATAAGAATAATCCGGAAAAAGACTCGTTCAGCTGGAAAGGGCCGATTAAATCAATGGGTTTCTGGATTATTATTATCCTGATCGCCATTTTCGCCTATAATGTATACAACTCCAACGATGCCGAAGTGGCCGATATTTCCTATTCTGAATTTCTCAGTCAATTAGAAAACGGCAATATCGCGTCGGTAACGTTTATTGATAGGACCATCGAAGGTCGTTTTAATAAAAGCACCAGTCCTATTACCGAAACCGCTGGCGGTCAATTTACGAAGTTCACCGCCCGCATTCCATTTAATGACGATAGTTATATTTTACTCAATCGTTTGGAAGCCAAAAACGTTATCATTAATGCCAAAACTGAAGGGCTCAATTATTTTTCGATTCTGATATCGATCGCCCCCTGGTTTTTACTGATATTTATCTGGCTATTCTTCCTTCGCCAGATGCAAGGCGGTGGAGCCGGCGGGCCGAAGGGCCTTTTTTCATTTGGCAAAAGCCGGGCCAAGCTTCTAACCGATGAACGCCCCAAAGTTACTTTTGCCGATGTTGCTGGTGTTGATGAAGCCAAAGTCGAGCTTCAGGAAGTTATCGAATTTTTAAAAGACCCGGGGAAATTCCAAAAACTGGGCGGAAAAATTCCGAAAGGCGCGCTTCTATTGGGCTCTCCCGGAACCGGTAAAACCCTGCTCGCCCGCGCCGTCGCTGGCGAAGCCGGAGTACCGTTTTTCTCCATGTCCGGCTCTGATTTTGTAGAAATGTTTGTCGGTGTCGGCGCCAGCCGCGTTCGCGACCTTTTTGAACAAGGCAAGAAAAATGCGCCCTGTATCATTTTCATAGATGAAATTGATGCTGTCGGGCGCCACCGCGGCGCTGGTTTAGGCGGCGGCCATGATGAGCGCGAACAGACATTAAATCAGCTTTTAGTTGAGATGGATGGTTTTGAATCCAATGATGGCGTCATATTAATCGCCGCCACCAATCGTCCTGATATTCTCGATCCCGCGCTCGTTCGTCCGGGTAGATTTGATCGACAGATTGTTGTCGATGCTCCCGATGTAAAGGGCCGAGAGGGTGTTCTTAAGGTCCATACCAAGAGAATTAAGCTGGCTGATAATGTCAAATTGGATATTTTGGCCCGCGGAACTCCGGGACTTTCCGGGGCCGATCTGGCCAATCTGGTCAATGAGGCGGCGCTATTGGCGGCCCGCAGGGATCGTAATGAAGTAACCATGATTGATTTTGAAGAAGCCAAAGATAAAGTTATGATGGGTATTGAACGCAAATCGTTGGTCATCCCCGATGAAGAAAAAGAGATGATTTCTTATCACGAGGCGGGACATGCTCTTGTTTCGAAATATATCCCCGGAGCCGATCCTGTCCACAAAGTGACCATCATTCCCCGTGGAATGGCGCTCGGATTAACACACTATCTTCCGGTAGATGAACGGCATATTCATTCCAAAGAGCGTTTGGAAATATCTCTAATCTATTCGCTGGGCGGACGGGTCGCAGAAAAACTAGTCTTTGACCAGCTTTCAACCGGTGCCGGAAACGATCTCGAACGTTCGACGGCCATAGCTCAAAAAATGGTTTGCAAATGGGGCATGTCGGAAAGACTGGGGCCGATGACATTTGGCAAACGCGAGGAGCATATATTTCTCGGGCGAGATATTTCCCAGCATAGGGATTACTCAGAAAACACCGCTCAGATAATTGATGAAGAGGTCAAAAAGATACTGGATAAGGCGGAACGTCGGGCAATCGATATTCTCACCGAACATCGCGAACAACTTGACAAGGTAGCCAAGGCCCTACTCGAAAAAGAAGTCCTCGACGGTTATGAAATCGATGTCATTATTGGCCGCGCCAGTACCGATGAAGTTCTGGAGCCGGAACCGGAGCCGGAGATTGATGGATAAACAGAAAATTATTAAAGGGGTCGAACTGATACTTCAAGGTATCGGAGAAGATCCCTCGCGCGAGGGACTTAAACGCACTCCCGAACGAGTTTATAAATTCTATAAGGAAATCTTTGCCGGTTTGAACGCCAAACCGGCCAAAGAACTCCGACTATATACAACAGTTAATAAGGACGAATTGATTATCGTCCGTGACATTGCCTTTTTCTCCATGTGCGAACATCACCTTCTCCCCTTTTTCGGTGTTGCTCATATTGCTTATATCCCGCAGAAGAATAAAATCACCGGGTTTTCATCGCTGGTAAAAGTGGTTGAAATGATGGCGCATAAGCCGACTATTCAGGAAAAACTGACCACCGATATCGCCGATACGATCAACGAATGTCTCGATGCTAAGGGTCTTTTAGTTATTATCGAAGCCGAGCATCTCTGTATGACGATGACGGGTGTCAAAAAACCGGGAGCCAAAACAACAACCTCGGCCGTCCGTGGCATCCTCCGCCGCGACGCCACCCGCGCCGAAGCGATGGCACTGATCAAGCAGTAGGAATACATATCCTCTATAATATTTCATAAAAAAATAATCCGCATAATTGCCATTTTCCTGTAAGATATTTATCTTGAGGGCATCTAACTTAATGGTTAAGTTATATTATTCTTCTATTTAATTTAAAAAGGAGAAAACTATGGGTCTGGTCATATTAAAAGATTTACCCGAACTCGAAATTGCTCCGGGTATTAAAGGCCGCGCGGTCACATCGGATACGATGACAATCATGCATGTCACGATTGAGAAAGATGCAAATTTACCCAAACATTCGCATTATCACGAGCAGGTTGTTAATGTTGTCGAGGGTGAACTGGAACTCGTTCTGGAGGGTGTTCCGCATCTTCTGAATTCCGGAAATTCACTGGTCATCCCGCCCAATGCGGTTCATTGGGGAAAGGCCAAAACGGCGGTAAAAGTAGTTGATGTTTTCCATCCGATTCGGCAGGATTTCGCCGGCAAATCATTCGGTGGCTATAACAAATAAAAAAAACGGCAGGCTGTTAAAACCTGCCGCTTAAATATATATCAATACTGCTAAATTATCTTATCAACATATTCTTTAAATTGCGAGTACTGCATCAAACCGGTATGCTTATGCACAACATTGCCCTCACGGTCAATAAAAACCGTAAACGGAACCCCGCCGCCCAAGCCGAGCGCCGCTTTATTATTATTGTCGGCCATCCACATCACCCAGGTATAACCATTCTGCTCCACAAAAGATTTTACAGCATCCTGGCTATTCGGTCTTTTCTCGGTCGCCAGACCGATAACTTCCAGACCTTTCGGTTTGTACTCATCATAGATTTTCTGAAGGGCCGGCATTTCCATCCGGCAGGGAGGACACCAGGTTCCCCAGATATTTACCACCAACGGCTTGCCGGCAAATTCCGAGGACGAACGGTAATTGCCATCCAGATCGTAAGCATTAAAAACGAGCCCGTCGGCAGTGGAATTGCCCGCGGTCGTCTCTAAATTGGTTTTCGGTTTCTCTGATTTTTCGGATGACGAGCAGGACATTATCATCAGAACCGACGTAATAATAATAAAAAACAGAATAAAAATTTTCTTCATTGTTTGCCTCACACTTAGCTTTTCGAGTATTTTTCTTTGCCGCCGGCTTTGATATACTCTTCAAATGTCATTTTTGTAT
This sequence comes from Candidatus Zixiibacteriota bacterium, assembly GCA_043825815.1. GTDB lineage: Bacteria > Zixibacteria > MSB-5A5 > GN15 > PGXB01 > JBDRRI01. Next base: position 19,166 of record JBDRRI010000239.1, on the reverse strand, counting down.
AAAGACTTTCTTTCATAAAATATAGAATCTCATTAAAATTATCCGCCTGTTGATACCCGCTTAATTTCCCCAGTTTTTCCCCATCTGATTTTAAAAACCAATAGGTCGGGTAAGAACGAGCGCCATATTCAGCCAGAGCCAGGTCTTTTTCAGTAATTTTGTAACCGTCGATATTTAATTCGAATTTCGATTCGGCATCGACTTTGACGCTGACAAAATCCTCATTCATCATCTTAACTATTTCCGGTTCGGCAAAAGTCGTTTGATCCATTCTTTTGCACCACCCGCACCAGGACGTTGTAAAATTGATAAAGACATGGACATTTTTCTCTTTGGCTAATTTTAAACCTTCGTCATATTTCAGCCAGTGAATCTCAGTCTTTTTCGTCGTGCTCTCATCTTTCGCTTTTTCTTCTTTCTTTTCATTTTCCGTAGCAAAAGCCAGGGCAAATACAAAGAGAGCCGCGAAAGCAAACATCAGTAGTTTTTTCATATAAAGTCCGCCTTATAAACCAAACAATTTTTCCCAATTTAAACTATAATATACAACAATTCACCAATATAAAAGTTTCTTTTTTTATTTCGGAGGTTGAAGGTAAACCGATGAGTTCCCCAGTAACTCTTTTAGCCGATTTAATAAATTTTTATCAGGATTAACCCTAAGTCTTTTTGATTTAATGAAATACTCGTCTCCATTGCGGCGGGCGGCCAGCATAACTGGCGTTTTGCCAAGATTTTTTTCCAATAGGCTGACTATCGAAGCTATTTTCCGTTCGGTCGTTTCTTCAGCCAACTTCAGAAGCAGTTGACAATCGTAGCGATTGGGAAGCTCGCTCAACGGAAAAATATCGCTGACAATAATTTTTGGCTCTTCATTCTCCCGCGTCGACACCCGGCCGGTCACCATAATCAAATTATCATCAATAATAAATTCCTTGCCCTTTTCGAAAGAATCGGAAAAGACAATCATCTCCGTGGTTCCCTTAAAATCTTCCAATCCGACAAAGGCCATTTTATTGCCCCGTTTATCAATCTTGGTTTTGACCGATGATATAATTCCGCCGATTCTAACCTCGCGCCCATCTTTAATGGTCGCCAGCTTTTCCGTATCCGCCGTAGCGAAAGTTTTCAACTCCTGACGGTATTGATCAAGCGGATGTCCCGAAACGTAAAAACCCAAAACCGTTTTTTCATTTGCCAGGCGGCGGCTCAACGACCAATCGCTTATCTCCGGCAGATCAGGCTCTTTCCGCTCTACCGCCGCTCCGGACACGGCGAACAGATCGACCGTATCGGCTGAATTTTGAACCTTCTGTCCGAAATCAAGAAATGCTTCTACAACCTCATGTTTTTGTGCCCGCGTTCCCGGAATTGAATCAAGGGCGCCGGCCGATATAAGAGATTCCAGAGTCCGGCGATTAAGATTTTTCAAACTAACCCGCGAAACGAAATCGGCAAAATTAGTAAACGGTCCCTCTTTCTCTCGTGCCTCTATAATCGCCTCAACCGCTCCCTCGCCGACATTCTTTACCGCCCACAAACCAAATCTGATTTTTCCATCGCGCACCGAAAAACCTTTAATTGACTCGTTAATATCGGGAGGAAGAACCGTAATATCCATCCGCCGGCATTCTTCCATCAGCGTGTATATTCGCGTCGAAGAATCCATTTCCGAAGTCATATTGGCAGCCATAAATTCAAGCGGATAATGCGTTTTCAGATAACCGCACTGATAGGCTACATAAGCATAACCGGTCGCATGCGCCTTATTAAATCCGTAACGGGCGAAGGTTTCGATCTGATCAAAAACCGAATGGGCAATCTTATCATCAATCTTGTTTTTCTCGCACCCCTCCAGAAATTCCTTCTTCTGGGAGGCCATCATTGAAGCAATCTTTTTACCCATCGCCTTCCGAAGAATATCCGCTTTGCCAAGCGAATACCCGGCCAATTGGTTGGCAATCTGAAGCGGCTGTTCCTGAAAGACAATTACGCCGTACGTATCTTTTAGAATTTTTTCCAGTTTGGGATGCTCGTATTCGACCTTTTGCTTCCCTGTTTTACGATCGATATAAACATTGATCATCCCCGAGTCGAGAGGTCCCGGTCGATAGAGAGCGTTCATCGCCACCAGATCCATCAAATTGTCGGGCTTCAGTCTTCTCATATAATCGCGCATGCCCGATGATTCAAACTGGAAAACGCCGATCGTATCGCCCCGGGCAAAAAGCTTGTATACTTTTTTATCTTTTAAATCAATCGCATCGACATCGACCTTTTTACCGTGGTTGGTCTCGATCATCTCCAAGCAGTCTTTTATCACGGTCAAAGTCCGCAGACCGAGAAAATCCATCTTGAGAAGGCCGATCTCCTCCGTTAGCTTCATATCGAACTGGGTTGTTATTTCGTCTTTGGAGCCTTTAAAAAGAGGAATATAATCGGTCAGATTTGAGGGTGCTATAACCACCCCGGCGGCGTGCGTCGAAGCATGGCGGGTCAGTCCCTCCAGTGTTTTCGATAAATCAATCAGCTTTTTAATCCGAACATCGTTATTATATAATTCCTGAATCTCTGGAACATCGCCCATTGCTTTTTCAAGCGTAATCCCGATCTCAGCTGGAATCATTTTGGCAATCTTATCGACCTCGGAGTAAGGCATACTCAGCACCCGACCAACATCGCGGATAACCCCTCGGGCCGCCATCGTCCCAAATGTGATAATCTGGCAAACATTATCCTTGCCGTATTTTTTGACGACATAATCAATTATTTTATCCCGACCGCGATCGGCAAAATCAATATCAATATCCGGCATCGAAATCCGCTCAGGATTAAGAAACCGCTCAAACAGAAGTGAATATTTCATCGGATCGATATTGGTAATTTTCAAACAGTAAGAGACCAGCGATCCGGCCGCGGAACCCCGCCCCGGACCGACTGGGACATCGACCTCGCGGGCATAATCGATAAAATCTTTCACAATCAGAAAATACCCGGCGTAACCCATCTGCTTTATAATCGACAGCTCATAGTCCAGCCGTTTTTTTATCTCATCGGTAATTTTAGGATAACGGACTTTCATCCCTTCCTCTGACAAATGCTTCAGGAAAGCATCATCATTTTCAAACTGCGCCGGAATTTCAAATTTGGGAAGGTATAATTTGCCCATTTCAATTTCAACATTGCACCGTTCGGCGATTTTAACCGTATTTTCAACCGCCTCGGGATATTCGGAGAAAAGCTCACTTATCTCCTCTGCCGATTTAAAATAAATCTGATCGGTCGAATAACGCATCCGATCCGTATCGGATATAAACTTACCGGTCTGAATGCATAATAAGGCATCGTGCGCCTCAGCATCTTCCTGTCGCAAATAGTGGCAGTCATTGGTAACAATAAGCGGAATACCGGTTTGCCGATGAATCGTGTTGACCATCGGGATTAAGAGAAGCTCCTTGTCAATCCCGTGATTCTGCATTTCAAGGAAAAAATTTCCCTCGCCAAAAATCTCATTATATTCCACGGCTGATTCTATCGCTTTTTCCGGGTCATTATGCAACAGATGGTAATTGACCTCTCCTTTAAGGCAGGCGGTCAGGGCGATTAAACCCTCGGCATGCTCGCGCAAAACCTGTTTATCAATTCGGGGACGATGATAGAAACCCTCAAGATACCCGGCTGATGACAGCTTAATTAAGTTTTTGTACCCCTGATTGTTACGAGCCAGAAGCACCAGATGAAACCCGCCTGCCGGATATGAGCCAACCTGCTTGCGGTCAAACCGCGATCCGGCTGATATATATGCCTCCATCCCGATAATCGGCTTGATTCCCGCCTTGGTCGCTTTTTTATAGAACTCCGCCGCCCCGAACAGATTACCGTGGTCGGTCACCGCCAGCGCCGCCATATTGAACTCTTTGGCCAGCTCTATCAGCGGGTCGATTTTACAGGCGCCATCCAAAAGCGAATATTGACTGTGCAGATGCAGATGTACAAAATTAGCATGTTTCATAATTTATTAAGCCATATTTCATCAAATAGGACAATAGTCATAGTAATAAAATATAACGCTATTTAAAAGGATAATTTGAGACGAAATTTTCAATACAATTGACAGATTTATCGGTAGCCATCGTTGCGAGAAGTTTGGCTTTTGCCGGGTGATGTCGTAATCTCCTCTGCGAATAGTCATTGTCGAAAAGGCGGAGATCCGTCATAGGCAAGATCATCTCCCTATTGAAGAAACTGGAGAATGAAAGGTAATACTGTCTATCTTGTGACATCTCTGAACGTCAAGTCTCACTTGGAGATTTGAGGGATATCTCGTCTTGTTCATTTATCTTCAAAGGCAGAGGCCAATTTACAATTGCAAACATTAATACGAAATAGGAGACTAATCCAACCAATGGGTTAAGGATTTCAATATCTTCACCCGTCTCAAAATGCTGGACAATCTCGGTAATTCCCAGCGAATATCCAAAACATAAAATAAATAAACTGCCGAATAACAATAATCCGGCCCAAATCCATGTTGATCGCCACCATATTTTCAAAAACGGTAATTTCAAAATCAATCCTACAGTAAATACAAACCCAACTGCAATTGCGGAAAAAACCACACCAATAATAGGATGGACAATTATAGCCGGGATACCATCCATCGAACCATCAACCATCGCCGCAATCATATAGGCTACCCACCCGACAGCCCAGGCAACAAAGATTTTAACTAAAGTGAAAATGACAGGCAGAATTTTCATTTTATGAATTTAAAAAAAATTGTATAAGCTGTCAATATGAGAGAATTTCCTACCCTATCCCCCGCGCGCCATCCATAATGAAGGTCGTGCCGAGATAGAGAAGAAATAATGCGCAGATCGAAATCAAAATCTTATAGCCGGTGCCAACGATCAGCTTCCGTCCATTCCAAATTAAAATACTTACAATCGAGTACCAGACCAGGTCGGATAAGATATGCCCGACATAAAAAACCGGCGGGCCGATCATCCCGTTATCCATCGACTTAATTAAAAACGCGGAGCCGGTGGTCGCCCACCAGACATACCAGTACGGATTAGACAGCGAGGTGATAATTCCATCGGCCACCAGCCGTGAATTCGATTTGCCGGCCTGTTCATGAGCTGATTCCGCCTTTATTTTTGAGCGGTACAGATCATAAAGCATCCCCACTCCCATAAAAATCAACATTGCTCCGCCGACAATTCCGATGCCATTGGCGATCGCCTTATTCTCCGCCAGCGCCGCCAATCCGAGCATTAAAACAATAATCACCGCCAATTCGGCGATAGCATGTCCGCCTACTAATATCGGTCCGGTTTTCATCCCTCGTTTCGGTGATTCGGCGATTGTCACCGCCAGAAGCGGACCGGGCATCAGCGCCCCGGAGAATCCGACAATAAAGGCGGTTATAAATAGCGTCCAAATATCCATATTGAATAATATACGAAATCACTCGGGCGCTGCACAAGTCCGGCAGAAATTTAAACCAAAAAAAAAACGGGCGGGGCCTCCATACGGCCTCGCCCATACCACCTATCACAAAGGGAGGGATCTATGTGCATTCAATTTATTAGACAATCCAATTCTGAAAAGGTTTAAATTATTTTATAAAAAAAAGGGGCAAATTAATGCCCCCGCAAAAATCTATCGTAACAGCTTATTCCCCTTTGAATTCGGCTTTCCGTTTTTCCAAAAAGGCGGCCATGCCCTCGGCCGAATCAGTCGTCCCGTAAATAGAGGCAAAAGCGTTTTTCTCAAAATCGCAACCAACTCCAAGATTCACATCGAGCCCGTCATTGATACATTCCTTGGCAATCCGAACCGCCAGCGGGGCTTTCGATGCAATCAGTTTAGCCATTTCCATCGCTTTATCCATAAGCTCTTCAACCGGATAGACTTCATCGGCCAATCCGATCCGATAAGCTTCATCCGCGCCAATAATTGCGCCGGTGAAAATCAATTGTTTGGCTTTGCCGCGTCCGACCAGACGGGCCAGACGCTGTGTCCCGCCATATCCGGGAATCAGGCCGAGATTGACTTCCGGTTGGCCAAATTTTGCTTTGTCGGAAGCCAATCGAATATCGCAGGCCATCGCCAGCTCGCATCCGCCCCCGAGCGCAAAACCGTTAACGGCGGCAATAACCGGTCGCGGGAAAGTCTCAATCGCGTTCATCAGACGCAAGCCTATCTCAGATTTTTTCATGCTGCTTTTAACATCGCATTTGGCCAGTTCGCCAATATCGGCTCCTGCCACAAACGCCTTTCCAGCCCCGGTGATAATAACTCCGTCGATATCGCTTTCATTCCGCTTGTGCGTAAAAAAGTAATACAGCTCCTTTATTACCTCATCATTCAAGGCATTAAGGGCTTTTTCGCGATTAATAGTGATAACCGCGATCCGCTCTTTGTTTTCAACTATAATATTTTTATAATCCATTTCTATCTCCCACCTATTTATTGTAATCGTAAAAACCACGGCCCGATTTCTTGCCCATATATCCCGAATTCACCATCCGGCGCAGAAGCGGCGGGGCAGAATAATGGCTGTCCTTGAACTCTTCAAACATGATATCGGCGATATATAAAATCGTATCCAAACCGATAAAATCGGTCAAGGTCAATGGGCCCATCGGATGGCCGCATCCGAATTTCATACCATTGTCAATATCTTCCGCCGAAGCCAACCCATGCTCATACTGGCGGATAGCGTCGAGAAGATACGGCACCAACAAAACATTTACGATAAATCCGGGACTATCCTTGGCTGCCACTACCACCTTGCCCATTGATTCGGCCAGTGCCTTAGCAGTGTTAAACGTCTCTTCGGAGGTATCCAGAGTTTTAACAACCTCGACCAGTTTCATCACCGGAACCGGATTGAAAAAATGCAAGCCGACAAATTTATCGCGGCGTTTGGTTACCGCCGACAAATCGCCGATCGGAAGTGATGAGGTATTGGAAGCGAAAATCGTTTCCGGTTTACATATTTTATCCAGTTCAGTAAAAATCTCTTTTTTAATATTCATATTCTCGGTCGCCGCTTCAATGATGATATCGCAATCAGCCAGCGGCCCGAATTCAGTCACGCCGGTAATATTGCCAAGAACAGCTTTTTTCTTAGCCTCATCCATTTTTCCCTTTTCGATAGCGCGATCTAAAAGTTTGGTAATATTCCGAAGACCCTTTGCAAATAACTCTTCAGTCATTTCATTGCTGATAACCTGATACCCGGATTCAGCCGCAACCTGGGCAATGCCGCCGCCCATTTGTCCGCATCCGATAATTCCGATTTTTTTAATCATAACCACTCCATATTTTTAAATTGATTAATTTCTATGTTATAATTTAACTAATATATAATAAATATTTGAAATGGCAACCTGTCGGATGAAAATTGCAGATAATAATTCCAATAAATCTAATTAATGGATGTTGGAACCATATATATATTTTCTATTGCTTAAAATTCAAATCTTCATATATTTATAAGTAAGCTATATATATTTTTATATTTGGGTCAAAAGGACGATTACCTCATCCTCACAAATGATGTAATAAGTAGTAATTAATATCATTAAATTGTTGAAAAAATGTAATTTTATACCTTAACAACCGGGAGTGAAAAATGAACCAAATTCTAAAACTATCATTCTCCAAATCAAAAATAATTGGCCTTTTAATATTAATTCTGGCGGCCGCTCCTAATATTTTACCGGCCGACCAAATGGAACCTTTTCAATTCCTGGGCTATGAAAATAATCCGGACGCCTATCGGGTGCAATTTGAAGTGTCGAATTATTTCTCTCTAAAATCATTATCCAATTCTGTCACGGTTGCTTTTCCCATATCCCCCTCTGAATTTTTAAATCTGGAATTGGAACGAATGCATATCGTTTCCGAGGATGCCGAATTTGTCATTTATGAAAAAGACGGTAATATCCCTATATCGAAACCCGAAGTCGTTACATATCGCGGTAAAATCGCCGGCCAGCCGCTATCCGATGTTTATCTGGCTTTAACGGGCCAGGGTTCCGGTAATGGTTTTATAACAACCGAATCGGGTGAGCAATATTTTATATCGCAGGATCCAATGAAAATAGGCCAAAAAGACAACGGCGGATTGGTTGTCATTAAAGGAACATCTGTAGGCGGTTACCCGGAATTTAAGCAGTTTTGTCAGGCCATTATGCCCGAAGGACTGGAATTCAATGAAAAAGGTATCGAGGAATGGGTTCCGGCATCAGCCGGACCGGGCATCTTGAACCTTGCTCTTGAATGCGATCAAGCCTACGTTGATTTATTTTCCGATCAGGATGCCGCCGTTTATTATGCAGTTCAAGTTATCGGGGCGATTAGTTATATATACACTCGCGATCTTGACATGAAATTGATGATCAAATTTTTCAGAATCTATCCTAATTACACAGAACCGTTTGACATCAATGAAATTAGTACCTATCGACAATACTGGTGGAATTATGAAGATGATAGTGATCGTTACAACATTATTCACCTGCTTAGTGGTCGACGGACTACCTCTTTTGGAGGCATTGCCTATGTGGGCGGAACCTGCGGCAACTGGGCCTGGAGCATAACCGCCTATATTAACGGAAGCTTTATCTATCCCCTCGAGACTCCATCGGTTTTTAGTTGGGACATAAATTGTCCCGCGCATGAAATGGGACACAATATGGGTGCGCCTCATACTCATGATGAGAACTGGTTTTATCCGACAATAGATGATTGCGGTAATGGTCTTCCGGGACGGAGTACCTTAATGAGTTACTGCCATACCTATCCGGGAGTAAATAGTAATATCAGCCTTAATTTTCATCGTCGCATCGTCGATTTCGTTAAGAATGAAGCTCCCCTTTATGGCTTTCAAAATTATGGCTGTTATGAATTTGATTGCAATAATAATGGCGTTTATGACTCGCGAGATATTAAAGATGGCTTTAGTCTGGACATTAATGATAACGGCATTCCCGATGAATGCGAAGATTGCAATGGGAACAGTATTTTTGATGATGTTGATATTGCCGGGGGAATGCCAGATATAAACGGTAATGGTTTACCGGATGAATGCGAAGAAGATTGCAACGGAAATTCAATTCCCGACAAATTCGAAATTTTTTCTCAGTTAACCGATGACGTCGATGGCAACTACATCCCCGATGAATGCCAACCCGATTGTGATGAAAACGGTATTCCCGATGTTCAAGAGATTTTGACCGGAACTAAAATCGATTATAACCATAATTTTATAATTGATGACTGTGAAGATTGCAACGACAACGGTATCGCCGACATAATTGACTTAAATTATGAATTCAATTTTTACGTCGCCTGCGGGCCCAATAATGTTATTCGCGAATATAACGGCCAAAGCGGCGTTCCAATGAGAATTCTCGGCGCCGGAACCAATAGCTTCCCCAATGATGTGGTCTTTGGGCCGGATAATTATTTATATGTAACAAATTTGACGAATAATACAATTTCACGGATAGACGTCGACGCCGGCACCTCATCGGTATTCGTCTCATCGGGTAGCGGCGGTCTGGATTTTCCGATGAATCTCACATTTGGACCGGATGATAATCTATATGTCGGAAGCTGGAATACTGATTGTATCTTAAGGTTTGACGGTTCGACGGGAGCCTTTATTGATACCTTCGTCACTCCTAACGCCGGCGGCCTGCAAAAACCTTTTGGTCTTGAGTTCGGCCCCAACGGCAATCTGTTTGTGGCGGGAGTAAATAGCGCCGCTTATGAATATTCCGGCGCCGATGGATCATTTATCGGAATATTCGTTACCGCTGGAGACGGCGGCCTGAACGGTGCCCGCGGAATCGCTTTCGGGCCTGATGGCGACCTTTATGTAGCCGGCTATAATTCTCACAATATCTATCGTTATGATGGCACCTCTGGCGCTTTCAAGGAAATCTTTAATGATATCTACAATCCAACCTATCCTGTCGGCTTGAGATTCGGCCCCAATGGCAACCTCTTTGTCGTTCAGTCGGATCCCAGTAATACCTGGATCAGAGAGTACGTCTACCCGTTAGGTCAGAATTCAAGGAGAATTGTCCGTAATGATCCGGGGCTTGGAGGTCCAACTGGAATTGCTTTCCGTCCCAAATCGGCCAATGATGCTGATGGAAATTATATTCTCGATGTTTGCGATAATTGTATCGACACTGACGGCGACGGTTTCGGTGATCCCGGCTATCCAACCAATACGTGCTTCACCGACAATTGCCCTGATATCTACAATCCCGATCAATCAGACTGGGACGCTGATGGAATCGGCGATGCCTGTGACGCTTGTATCCACGATCCCTATGATGATGTCGATAACGATGGCTTCTGCGGCGATGTTGATAATTGTCCGCATGTCCCTAACGATCCGCAGATCGATACAGACGGCGATGGAATCGGCGATGCCTGCGATAATTGCGCGTATGCTGACAATAAGTTTCAGGATGACATTGACAACGATAATGTCGGCGATATCTGCGATAACTGTTTGAATATACCCAATAACGATCAAACCAATTCCGATACCGATAATCTCGGAGACGCCTGCGACAATTGCCCAAATATTGACAATGACGATCAGGCTGATATGGATAGTGATACTGTCGGTGATTTGTGCGATAATTGCCCTGAAGATTATAATCCTGAGCAAAATGACATTTGTAGTTTTATGTGCGGTGATGCCGACAATAACAAGGCCATCAATATTTTGGATATAACCTTTCTAATTTCGTATTTATATAAAGGCGGAACAGCGCCAGCTTCATTATGGGCGGCTGATCCTGATGGAAATGGTACTATAAATATTCTTGACATAACATATTTAATTAGCTTCTTGTATAAAGACGGACCCGACCCGGTCTGCCAATAGGCGATAATTAACTATTTATATCTGGGAGTATTGATGAAACGATTACGAGCAGTTATAATTTGTTTTCTTTTATCTCTGGCCTTTACGGCGATGGCATATCCGCCCCCGCCGGTGAATTATCGAATTTCGACACCGTCGCCGCAAATCCAGAATGAAGAACAAATCTGGACCTGTCCCACGGACAGTAATATTGTGGTCGCCCTCTGGCGCGATTTTCGGCTTGGATACCGGCAGGTCGGCTACGGCCGTTCAACCGACGGCGGCAATACCTGGACCGATTCATTAATTACTGCAACTGATCATCTCCTGCAATCCGATCCGGTTGTCGATGTTGATGCCAATGGAAATATTTTTCTTGGTTATATCGATTATTACAATAACCCGATTTATCAAAGCCAGATAACAATTATTAAATCCTCCGACGGCGGTTTGACTTTTGGTCCTATAGTTGCCACGGCGTTCAATCCCGATGGCTTATATGATAAGGAATTCATCACTGTTGACCGCACCGGTGGACCCTATAGCGGCAACCTGTATATGTCATGGAGCGATTATCCTAATGACTACAGCTATATTCCGATAAAATTTATTCGTCTTCAGGCTGGTAATACGAGTTTCGATCCGCCGGTTATTGTCGGTCCCCCGCGCGATTTCAGTTACTGCGGAAGCGGACAAGCTGTGCAGGGAGGCCATTTTTCACAACCATTGGTCGGAAGCGACGGATCGGTCTATACATTTTTCTATACGTATGAAATTGATAGTACCTATTGCGAGTTCAGCACTATTATTGCAATGACAAAATCTACTGATGGTGGTGTTGCTCATTCATTTCCACCGCAGAAAATAGTGAGAACATCAAATTATAGTAATGAAATTGACGGCAGTGTTTCTGCCTTTTCTACCCCATACGGAGCGGCAGATATTTCCGGGGGACCGTTCGATGGAAACCTATATATTTCTTATCCTGACATGGATACCGCCAATTATGTTTACAATGATTATAACATAAAGCTTACCAAATCCGAAGATGGTGGAGCATCCTGGACTGAGCCTGTTATTATCAATGATGACGCTACCGGATCGGGAGCGAAATTTGATCAATGGCACCCCTGGCTCTTCTGTAACCAGGAGGGAACTCTGATTATTGTTTTCTATGATCAGCGCCTTGATCCTCTCAGCCATACCAAATATGATATTTTTGCGTCTTATTCATTTGATGGCGGCGAGACCTTTACCACGAATCATCGTATCACTGACGAGTCCACCAATCCCTATTCATTCACCGCCAATCGGGATTTTAATAATCGTGCCACAAAAATCGGCGAATATATCGGAGTGACCGCTTTTAAGGATCATATTAATGCCGCCTGGACCGACGGCCGAAACAGCAATCAGGAAGTATGGGGCGCTAATTGGATTACACCAATTTTGGAACCGCGCTTGCTCAGCCCGGCCAATCAAGCCGCATCAGAAGAGATGCCGCTTTTGAAATGGGCCGCTGCCTGGAAAATTAGCGACGATTCCTATCGGGTTGAAATAGCCTCCGATGATCAATTCAATGATATAATATATTCGCAGATGCTTGACTCCAATTCTATTATACCGGATGCCAAACTCGATCAAGGTAGTTATTTCTGGCGGGTCAAGGCGTTCAAATTATCCAATTCCGATTCAACCGAATTTTCCGAAACTCGAGAATTTGAATATATAAAACCGATTATTTGCGGCGATGCCGATAATAACGGAGTAATAAATATACTGGACATAACCTTTCTAATTTCGTATTTATATAAGAACGGAACGGCGCCGGTTTCATTATGGGCGGCCGATCCTAACGGTTCTATAACGATTAACATATTGGATATTACATATTTGATAACTTACTTATACAAAAATGGTCCTGCTCCGATCTGTAGCTAGGATTCGGTAGGTGTTTGTGGCCGGATCGCTTGCGATCCAGATCCTATCGAACACCTGAGTTGACAAGAGTGCGTAGTGGGATAAGGCTCTTGCTCTGTCGAGCAAGAGCCGATTTTTTATGAATTTTGATTCAATAGACTAATTCGCAACGGTTGACATTTCCAGTATTTTAATCACATCATCTTTATAGATTCGCCGGGGATTTTCAATATATTCCCCGCCGCCATAAATACGAATGGTATCTTCGGCCATATTTTTAAATTTGGATTTATCAGTGATACCGACATCTTGAAGCGTAATATTTCGTTCAACCGAATTCAAAAATTCTACCATTTTATCGACAGCCATTTTGGCCAGTTCAATTTCCGGTTTGCCATCGGTAACACCAAACAGCTCCCGCGCCATAAAGGCAAATTTCTCCGGTCGCGCCTCGTACGTAAACCGCATTATCCGTGGAATTAATATTGCCAGACCCCGCCCGTGTGAAATATCATAATAGCCCGAAAGAGCATGCTCAATTGCATGATTCGGGAATGATCCCCCCCGCCCCTGGTTAACAATACCGCATAGTGCCACTGTCGCACACCAGGAAATATTTGACCGTGCCTCGACATCGCCCGGATTTTTTATTACTTTCGGAAGGTTTTCCATTACTGTCTTTATGATTGACATTGAAAATCGATCCTGAATTGGCGTATTCTTAACCCCCGTGAAAAAACTTTCAATGACATGGGCGATAATATCAATTCCGCCGTCAATGGTATAATCTTTCGATACCGTCACCGTCAATTCCGGATCAATAATCGATGTTACCGGAAACAGCAACGGACTGCCGAGAACCGCCTTTTCGTGCGTTTCCCAGTTGGTAATCACGCCGCCCGAATCCGATTCCGAACTGGTCGCCGCCAGGGTTGGGATCATCATCGTCGGCCAGGCTTTGGTCAACGGCTTCGGTTTCGCCTTCCCGCTATAAATAAAATCCCAGACCGGTTCGTTCATCGCCGCCGACACAGCAATACCCTTAGCTGCATCCATAGCCGATCCGCCCCCCAGGCCGATAATAAAATCGCAGCCCTTCTCGCGGGCAATTCCCGCCGCTTTATCGATTGTAGTATTGCGGGGATTCGGCTCGATTTCGGAAAAAACCGTATATTTGACCCCGGCCGCGTCAAGATAGCCGCCAACTTTGTCAATAATTCTATGTTTTTTAGCGGCACTCTTTCCGGTCACGATCAGCGCATGCCTGCCAATCCGGCCCGCCTCAGTTCCAGCCTTGGCGATTTCGCCGACCCCGAAAATCAGCTTGGTCGGCAGATAAAAAGCGAAATTTAACATTTTACCTCCTTATATAAAATTTCTATATTCGCTTTATAGATATACGGGTATGATAATAAAATAGAAGTGCTGGAAAAAGAAGAAGTTTAAAATATAAAATGAATGAAGCCAATAACACCTCCCCCCTCAAAGTCCTCTATGTGACGCATAACTATATCCGGCACAAAGGTGATTTTGCCGGGGTTTTCCTCCATCTCCTCGCCCGTAAACTGAAAGAGAAAAATATCGAAATCCATGTCGTCGCCCCCCACGACGCCGGACTTTCCGAGTTCGAAGAAATCGATGGCATAAAGATCTACCGTTTCCGCTATGCCGATGATGACAACGAAACCTTCGCCTACCGCGGCGATATGCACCGACAGCTATTTAAAAATCCGTTCAAGATTTTCCGCTTGCTGAAATTCCTCAACGAATCTTTCAAACTCGCCTGCAAGATTATCGACAGAGAAAATATTAACGTGGCCAATATCCATTGGATGGTCCCCAATGGAATTGTTGCCAAAAAACTGGCCAAAAAATATAATAAGGGGCTGAGTCTCTTTATTAGCTCGCATGGCACCGATGTTCGCATCCTGACCAAATTTCCGATGTTATTCTCATATCTTAAACCGGCCGCCAAGGCCAGTAAGCAATGGATAGTCGTTTCATCTTTTTTAAAAAAAATGATAACGGCTAAAGACATTTCGCTCGAAGAAAAAATCAAAGTCGTTTCGCTTCCCAATGATGAAACGCTTTTCTATCCGGATTCTAATATTCATAAAAAAAAGAATTTAATTGTTTCAGTCTCTCGCCATACCGTTCAGAAACGATTGCTGTATCTTGTCAAGGCCATCAAAATCGTTAAAGATTCAATTCCCGATATCAATGTTGAGATTTATGGCGATGGCCCCGAACGCGATAAACTGGCCGGCTTAATTTCAGAGCTTAATCTCGAAAATAATATCGCCTTGCTCAACCCGGTACCTCAAATTGATTTGAAAAATATTTATAATAAGGCATCGGCGGTCGTCCTGAATTCGTACGAGGAGGGTTTCGGATTGGCCCTAACCGAGGCGATGCTCTGTGAAACAGCCGTGGTTGGCACCGATTCAGGCGGTATTACTGATATAATAGATAATAATGAAACCGGCCTATTAGTCCCGCTGGATAATGAACAAAAACTCGCCGACGCGGTTATTATGATTTTATCTGATGAAAATCTGAGAAAAAAACTCGCCGAATCCGGCTATCAAAAAGCCAGGGCCAAATTCTCCGCTGAATCATCGGCCAATCAATACGCTCGTTTATATAATCAAGCTTAATCTATTAACGGCAGAATCTCGTTCGGATCAAATTTATTTTTAATTTTTATCGAATAGACCGCCGACTGATTACCTTCAGGATTCTTATACTGACCGGAAAATGATTCATAATCTATCTCCTGTTGCACCAAATTCCGCCATTCCTCTTTGGCCGATACCGGCAAAACTCTCAAAAAGGCGGTCGCAATCATTCCCAGAAGTCCCCAGCTTGGTGAAAATATTTTAACTATGTCAAAACCTGACACCGATTTAAAACAGGTCGAACCGGGTGTTATCGTCTCGCCGTCCGGGGTTGCGATGGCGCCTTTTAGGAAAAATCGGCTCAATGGTACCGGATGGGGGTCATCATTTCGTGTCATTGACAACCCCGTCGCCAATGCTCCCCCGACCGAACCGACATACGGAAGTTCCCCGTGCGGTAGAAACAATCCCTCTTTTTCCAAATGCAAATTTATCTCGCGAATCGGATAACCCGCCCCGACCTCAATATAAAGATCGCCGGAGACAATTTTATACAGATGATTTAACCGGTCGCTCTTCACCGCAATTAACTTTTCAAACCGCTCCCCAACCGGGACGATATTATTACCGAATCCGGTAACATACAATTTTTGCTTATGAAGATTAGCCAGTTTAAAAAGTCGAGCCGCCTCGTCAGTCGTTTCCGGATGAAAGGTCGCCACTCCCTTTTGCCACGTCAGGCGATCCTTAGGAAATTCGCTTTCTATGACCGAAATAAAAATTTTTAGCTCTTTCATAGCATTTATTTTATTGAAATTACGTCCGTCTGTCAATAGATTAGATTAAAAGTTGAATAATAACAAACCGGCATAATGATTAAAACCGATCGAAAGTTTGCTCTGATTTATACGGCAATAATTGTCCTTCTACTTTGTCGAATTATTTCCAATTTTTCCCAGGAATACAGCTTTTGGGCGATGGCTCATAATATGTTTCTGCCGGCATGGCTCAATACGTTACTGATTCTGCTAATCGGTTTTGCATTAGTCATTCCGTTCGTGAAAATAAGACCGGTATCCACAATGAATATTTCCGACATCTTCGATAATCTGTTTTATGAGGACACATTAAAATTCTATTACCGGGTAGTTTTTACCGGCATTTTCGCAATTCTCTTTATTTTATTTTCGGCAACAACCCATTTTCTCGGCGATGGCTACGCCGTGTTGGCCAATATTGCCTCTGATACCGGAACCTTCCTGAAATGGAGCGAAAAAGGAATCACCATAATATTAACTACGATTCAATCAATGTTTGGCGCCAAATCCGAAGAAACCGCGCTGGCCGCCTTTCAGGTCGTCTCCGTTTTCTCTGGCATCTTATCAATCTGGTTTTATTTTCTTCTAACCGGAATACTGGCGGAAAATAAAACTAAAAGAATATTGGTATTCGCGTCACTTCTATTCTCATCGACGATTCTTCTCTTTTTCGGATACGCCGAAAACTATCCGCTTCTTCAACCGGCTCTATTGGGCTTCCTATATTTCAGTTTATTATTTCTCAAAAATGGCAGGGGACTGTTATTCTCATTTTTATTTCTGGCTTTTGGTATTTTCATTCATCTTCAAATGGCCGTTCTTATTCCTGCTTTCATCCTTTTACCGTTCTTTCGCAGTCCCATTAAAGAAATCTATCTAAAGTATAAATATCTGTATCACACCGGTCTTCTCATTATCATAATCGTTGGGGTATATCTGTTTCTTCATAAGTACAACACCGACCTTTATTTCGAAAATATGTTCCTGCCGTTGTTTAAAGGCAAGCCTCTGCAAGAGTATTATTATATTTTCAGTCCGGGACATCTATTTGATGTTTTAAATCAATACCTTCTGCTCTCGTCGTCCATACTTTTATTTTTCATGGCATCTGTTAACAAGAATATGGTCAAATTCAAAAATCCCGTCGCCTCATTCCTTCTGGCCTGCTCCCTATTTCTTTTCCTTTTTCTTTTTGCCATCGACCCCAAACTCGGTATGATACGCGATTGGGACCTGTTCGCCCTAAGTGCTATCCCGCTAACCTTATTTTTAATTATTATCATAGACGAATCAGTCGCCATAGCCATATCCCGATTAACACCGACTATAATAATTTTCCTGATAGTCTCTGTTGTACCGTTCTTATATTCTCAATTGAACGCGCAAAAGTCTCTGGATTATATGTTTCATCTGGCCAATACCGAAGAAAAGGGCGGTCCAATTTGCCATATTATCCTTCGAGAATATCATAAAATGCAGAATATGACTCCGGCAGTCGATTCCATACAAACCGAAATGTTTCGTAAATTCCCCAATGATGCCAAAATATCCGCCGCCAATAAAGCTCTGGAGCGGGGGGATGTCGCTCGTGTCGAAGAACTCCTGAAATTAATCGTTCCCGATAAATTCAATACCGAATATTATAATCTTTTAAGTGCCGTCTATATGTACCATAATCATCCTGATTCAGCAGTTGTCGAAATGGAAAAGGCTGTTCAACTTAAAAATTATAACACTCTTCTCCTTAACAATCTCGCCTTTATATATACAGAACTCGATCGTTATGACGATGCTCGTGATTTATTATTATGGGCTTATCAACTCGATAATAGCAACTTCAATATCGATGTCAGCCTTATTCACTTGCTTATATGGCACAAACAGTACGACCTCGCTCTTGAACACGCCCAACAATTGCTTCGAGTGAATAAAGGCAAATCAGAGGGTTTATTTTTTCTGGCTAAAATATACGCCTTAAAAAAGATGAAACCTGAAGCGGAAAAATATTTTGATAATTATAAAAATTATAAATCGCTTGATTCCGAATATGAAAAGAAAGCGGCGGAAATTGTCGATTTGATTAATGAGATATAACGATTATGAATAAATCACCGAATAAATATTGGATGGCTTATATCATCCTGTTCATATTGATCGGCCTGCGAATAATCGCCTTTTTTAACACCGGCTCCCGACTATGGGCCTTCAATCATAATATTTTCCTGTCCGACGCCACGAACATGGTATTTGCAATTATCGCCATATCTATTTTGATTCTACCGTTCCTAAAATCAGTTTCAATTTTTACAAACTCATTATCAAGAGGATTTAATGGTTTATTCTTTGAATATAAATATTCTATCTGGGCGCGCTTGATATTCATAACCCTTCTCTCTTTCCTTTTTGCAATCTTTGCCGGATCAACTCATTTCCTCGGTGACGGCCTCATTCTTATTGGAAATTTGGCCTCAACCACCGGGACACTATATAAGTGGAGTGAAAAAGGAATCATATACATTTTGGATATGGTTCAATTATTATGGGGTGAGAAAAATGATTTGACGGCGCTAAGAGCGTATCAGACGATCTCAATAATTGCCGGAATAACAACAATATACTTTTATTTCTTAATTACAAAAATTGTAACAGAGAATAGTATTAAGCGATTATTAATTTTTTCACTATTACTGATATCGGGCACAATTATGCTTTTCTTCGGATATGTCGAAAGCTACCCTTTATTGCATACAGCCGCCACCGGATTTATATATTTTGGATTTCGACATCTACAGTCGCGGCAAGGATTAATTATTGCGTTTTTATTTCTCATTTTTGGAATTTTCGTACACCTGCAATTTGCGGTTATGATTCCGGCCTATATCTTTTTACTTATTAGAACCGAAA
>JBDRRI010000238.1:0-3010 GCA_043825815.1 Candidatus Zixiibacteriota bacterium | reverse complement strand
AGACAAAGGCGAGTGATTTCAAACCCGGTTTGGTGGTACGGGCGATCTGTCTGATTCCGAACTTTGTCAGGACCCGGTTTTCGCCGACCAGTGGAACGATATCGGCCGAGGTCCCGAGGGCAACCAGATCAAGATGTTCTTCCAATTCGGACTCATCCTGTTGTAATCTTTGATATAGAGCCTGGGCCAGTTTAAAGGCCACTCCAACGCCGGACAATTCTCCGCCGGAATAGGTACAATCTTTCTGTTTGGGATTGACCAGCGCCACCGGCTGGGGTAAAATTTCGGCCGGCTCATGATGGTCGGTCAGGATGCAGTCAATCCCCAGAGAGCGAGCGTATTCGACCTCAACAACGGCAGTTACGCCGGTATCAACCGAGACAATCAGTGAAATATTTTGAGCCTGGGCTTCTTTAATGCCGTCGATGGAGAGTCCATATCCTTCCACCAATCGATTAGGCAGATAGTAGGATACCTGAGCGCCCAATTTGTTGAGGACAAGATAAAGCAATGATGAGGCGGTAATGCCGTCGACATCATAATCGCCATAAACCATTATTCTTTCGTTTTCCCGAAGAGCATCGGTGATTCGATCGACCGCTTTATCCATGTTTAACATTTCAAAAGGATCGCGCAAATCATTGAGCGTCGGATTCAGGAATTTTTGAATCACTTCGGGGGTATCTATTTGCCGATTAAAGAGAATCTTGACAATAGATTTGTCCAACCCAACTTTGGCCGAAATATCCTGGAGAATCTCAGGATCGGGCTCAGGCGCCAAAACCCATTTGAGCGTCACTGATTTAGCTCCCGAGTTCATGTCTGCTTCCTTATTCAAGAAGCTGAGAAAGAGAAGCATAAGCCGAGTTCTGTTTCACCCCGAGGGGTGAACGCAGTCATTTATCTTGACCGGACAGTTGCCTGCCGGTTCATGCAACCTACCCGAAAATCAAACGGGACGAGCCAGTCCCTCTTTTCCTATTTGGTTTTGCTCCGGGTGGGGTTTGCCCCCAATACGATTACCCGCATTGGGCGGGGTCTCTTACACCTCGATTTCACCATTGCCGCCAACCGCAGACGCGGTTGATTAGGCTGTATATTTTCTGTGGCACTTTCCGTCGGATTGCTCCGCCCCGGCGTTACCGGGCACCCCGGCTCTTTGGAGCTCGGACTTTCCTCACATTATTAAATCATAATGCGCGACTGCTTTCTCCTCTTTCCAAACTTTCATTTATAATATATAGTTAACATTCATAATCTTATTTAGGTCATGCGTCGGTAATTGGGTGCTTCTTTGGAGATAGAAACAGTATGCGGATGCGACTCAATTGAACCGGCATGCGTAATTTTAATAAATCTAGCCTTGCTTTGCAATTCATCAATATTGGGCGTCCCGCAGATTCCCATTCCGGATCGAAGTCCGCCAATCAGTTGAAAAACGGTACTTTCCACTTCTCCCTTATAAGGAACTCGTCCTTCGATTCCTTCGGGAACGAATTTGGACACATCTTCCTGATGGTCCTGAAAATATCGATCTCGGCTACCGGCTTTCATCGCCTCCAGCGAGCCCATGCCGCGATATGTCTTAAAAGTCCGGCCTTCCAGAAGAACCATTTCGCCGGGTGACTCTTTGGTTCCGGCCAAGACTGAACCGAGCATAACCGAATCAGCTCCGGCAGCCAGAGCTTTGGTAATATCACCCGAATATCTAACACCGCCATCGGCAATAATCGGAATATCGGCCGGTTGCGCGGCCTTGACCGATTCCATAATAGCCGTAATTTGCGGAACACCGCACCCGGTTACTACCCGAGTGGTACAAATCGACCCGGGACCGATACCGACTTTGATACAATCGGCACCTGGATCAATCAGGGCTTGCGCTCCCTCACGGGTAGCTATATTTCCGGCCATAATCGGGACAGAACTGAAAGTTTTCTTAAGAAATGCGACCGTTTTTAGAACTCCGGCTGAGTGTCCGTGGGATGAATCGACGCAGAGGATATCAACACCAGCTTTAACCAGAAGTTCCGCTCTTTGCTCCAGATCTTTGGAGACGCCGACCGCCGCCCCAACCCGCAACCGTCCCAGAGAATCCTTACAGGCGTGGGGATGCTGGATTTTTTTCATGATATCTTTAACGGTAATCATACCTTTCAGCCGACCGGTTTTATCAACTATTAAAAGCTTTTCTATTCTATTTTTATGCAGCAGTTCCTGGGCCGTATCCAGATCGGTACCTTCAGGGGCGGTTATAAGATTTTTCTTGGTCATGACCTCGCTAATGGGCCGATCCATATCGCGATGAAAGCGAAGATCACGATTGGTCAGGATTCCCATTAATTTATCGCCATCCGTTATCGGAATACCTGAAATCGAAAATTGACGCATCACCGATAGCGCTTCCCCGATTGGGCGATCGGGCGGAAGGGTAACCGGATTGACAATCATACCCGATTCGGAGCGTTTGACCTTATCAACATGCGAGGCCTGTTTTTCAGGGGAAAGATTTTTATGGATAATACCAATGCCACCCAACCGGGCCATGGCAATAGCCATGCGATACTCGGTTACGGTATCCATCGCGGCCGATATGATAGGAATATTGAGACCTATACCGGATGTTAACCTGGTAGTAATATTAATATCTTTGGGCAAGATATCGGACTTCGCCGGCATTAAAAGAACATCGTCAAAAGTCAATCCATCATCCTTGAAAATCTCAGGCATACTTTACTCGCTTACTCCATCCTGCCAGATCAGCATTCTTCCGCAATTATCGCAAGTGATAATCTGGTCACCTCGTTTAATCTCTTGAATTCGATGCGGCGGCAAAGCCTTGTAACAGGCCCCGCACGCTCTTTTTTTCACCGAAACGACAACATCGCCGCCCCGATTTTTACGAACTCGTTCATAAACCGACATGGTTCGTTTGGGGACATCGGCAATAATACCTTCTCTTTGGTTGACGATATTTTCCATTTTAGAACCGACTGAATCCATCTTCTCT
>JBDRRI010000237.1:0-6423 GCA_043825815.1 Candidatus Zixiibacteriota bacterium | reverse complement strand
AAGCGAAACAATTTACCGTATTGCGAAGGAAATCGGCAAATCGATCAACGCGTAACGATTAGTGGAAAATCACGGCAAATCAAGGCCGAAATTGATAACGGCGAAGTAATCCGGTTTCAGTGGGATAATATAAAATTGACTGATGCGGATGTTAATAAAAACTGGGATGATATCGTTTCAATTTTGAAAATAATCGATGAAAACAAATATGATTATATTCCGCCGGAAGTGTCCGAGCAAAATTCCCAAAATACGACAACCAACATAAACGGCTTATTGAATAGTCCCGAAAATTATACCGGTGATAAGATTAAAACAACCTCGTTCAGCAAGGCAATAAATATCGTTCCGGGGGAAAAGACTGAACTGGATATCCCCTTTAAAGATTGTCCGTTGCCTTTTTCCGCCCGCGAATATATTTCACTTTCTGATGCCGACGAGTTTGTCGCGGTCGATATAATGCCGGAAATGATTCATCAATCGGTTCCCGAATACCCGATCAATGCTAAAAATAATAAAATTGAGGCTAAGGTTTATGTTAGGGCTTTAGTTGATAAAAAGGGCGAGGTCAAAGATGTTAAAATCGTTAAGTCGGATAATCCCGGTTTGGGATTTGAAGAGGCGGCGGAAAAGGCGGCATATGCTTGCCGTTATAAACCGGGGATAAAAAATGGGGAGCCGATCACGATATGGGTTACCTACTGTGTTACTTTCAAAATGGATAATCATTAAGAGGCAAGAAAATGAGACAACTAATGGCATTAAGCATAATAGTTATGTCAATAATTGTCATATCGGGGAATATATTTGGTGCCGATGATGAATTTATTCCGGTCGATCAGATGCCGGTCATGATTTATCAGGAAATCCCCGCCTATCCGATGCAAGCTGAAAAGGATTCGATTGCCGCCAAAGTGTGCGTCAAAGCCTATGTCGACAACGATGGCACGGTTGGCGAGGTTTTAATTTTAAAATCAGACCGGGCCGATTATGGATTCGAAGAGTCTGCTATGGCCGCGGCCTATAAATGCAAATATTCTCCGGCGCTCCAGAATAATCAACCGGTCGCTACATGGGTTTCCTATTGCGTGAATTTTAAAATTGAAGCAAAATAATCGGAATTATATTTATAGCGGGAGAATCGTCTCCCGCCGTTTATTTTTTAGCCTTCAACATAATTATCAATCCGGCCAAAAGAAAAACGGCATTGATAATCCAGGCCGAGAAATCAGGATTGAGACTTCCGCCTCTGGCCAGAGATTGAATCACCTTAAAACATACGAAATATAAAAGAGCAATACCGAATCCGACTGCGAACGAAACGGCAATGCCCCCTCGCTTCGGATTGGAGGCTATCGGAATGCATATTAGAATAACGATAAATGATGACAGGGGATAGGATACCTTCATTTTCAAATCGACTAATTCCTTTTGAAATTTCCCGCCGGTACGTTTCATGACATCAATGTAATGGCTGAGGTCATTATAGCCCATCTCTTCGGTAAAATTCAAAGGCTTTTCAAAATCTTTGGGTTTGTCCTTAATCATAGTCGCTATCATTGAATCAAAGGTTGTATAATTGTCAGTACTATCGGTGAATATTCTCTGCATTCCATTGTACAAAATCCAACCGGAGCTTCCATATTCCATACTTTTGGCGGTAATCATCTCCGCCAATTTATTTTCCTTTGACTTGAAAATCTTAATATCCTCGCCGAGCATTTTATCAATCTGGTAGGTCGTGATGGTATAAAAAGACTGCTGATTGATTTGGCGCTGAAGGTTATTAATTGTATTAAATGCTCTCCGCGAACGGCCTTTGATGGCAAACTGCTCCATTTCCACCCGCTCCTTGTTGGCATCGGCGAATAAAAATTCACTGTAATAAAAATGGCCGATACTGAGCAAAAAAGTGAAAATCAAAATCGGTGCCGAAATTCTATAGAGTGATATGCCGCTGGCTTTCATGGCCAGTATTTCATTTCTTCGGGCCAGGATACCGATTGAGGTTAGAGAGGCCAATAATACAAAAACCGGCAGGAATGAGCGAAGAACCCACCCGGCAAAATAAACATAATATGTCAGGATGTCTGAAATTGGAATATTGTGGTCGATAAATGACCGTAATTCCGACACCATATTTATGGCCACAATAAGAAGACCAATTGCCAGGCCGACAATTATCAGTGAGGCAATAAAATATTGCAATAAATATCTATCTAATGTCTTTATCATTTTCTAAAAAACGAGAATATCGGTTTTTCGCTAATTACTTTCACAAACAAGTATAATCCAACCCCGCCCGTCAGAATATTGGCCGACCACATCGCCCAAAAAGCTGAAACCATGCCGCGATCGGCCAGATCTTCGCCCCCGATTAAAAAGCCCCAATACATTGTAAATAAAATAAACGATATTGTAACGGCCAGGCCCATTCCGCCGCGGCGGGTCAAGATCGCCAGCGGTGCCCCGATCAGAACAAAGGCAAACGATGAAGCCGGTATCGAATATTTTTTGTAAACTTCTATATTGTACTTGTTGACCGTTTTCATTTGCTCATTTATTTGCTGAGTGTCTCTGTCCAGTTTTTTATAGATCGTTCGCATATCATTTTTCAAAAATACCAGCGCCGCCGAATTGGTTATGGTCGAGTCGAACGGATATTTCAGAGAATCCCCAAACAGAAAATCAAGTTTATTGTCAACCGTGAGATCAATCCGCTTATAAAACGGCAAAGCGGCCGTATAGGCGTTCTCGACCGTTTGATTCATCTGGGCAATATTCATCTCCCGGTCATTACGATAGGAAGATTCCGAGCGTTTCAATTCCGAGCCAACACCCGCGATATATACGACATTATTGGTAAAATCAACCTTCTGGTAATTCTCGGGCTCTCTCTGATCAAGCATATGGCTCTCGCCGTCATAAAGAGTCAATCGCATTGTGTTGCCATTGTCGATAAACTCCATTATTCCCGATTTGGCAATTGTAATCCGCGGCTTATTCGGATTACTTATATCGGTTATCCTGACTCCGGTTATCTCCGAGGTTGTATAATCGATATCATCGATTAAAATTATATAGCCTTTAATATCGGTTATGAAAACACCGGGACTGAAAGATAGTGTCGGACGGACCGTCCTGATATCGCCCGTCAGAACGCGCGAGCGATGATTCAATTTCGGAAGAATCTTATCGCCGAATTGTATCATTCCATAGGTTAAAAATCCAGCCGCAATCAGAAGCGGGATGAGTACCCGCAAAAGATTAATCCCCGAGGCTTTAATAGCCACAATTTCCGAATCCGATGTCATCCTTCCAAAAACGAGAAGAGTCGCGACCAGAACCCCCATTGGCACCGAGAGAGCAATCATCCAGGCCAGATTGAGAAATATCAATTCCAGAACAACCATGATTGAAATGTCTTTATCAACCACCAGTTCCACAATTCTGGGAATTGTTTCCAGAATAAGAAGAAAAGTTATCAGAAAAACCGAGAAAACGAACGGTGGAATATGTTCTCGCAGGATATATCGGTTTAGTATTTTCATAGCAATGTTAATATAGAAAAAGTTTATCGGCTTTTAAAGAAAAATTGTTTTGTGCCGGCCAGTTTTCTCATTATAATATATTCAAATCGGGAGAATTTATGATCAAAGATTTTATACAAAATGAAACCGTTACCGCCGTTGTCGCCCTCAGGAAGAAAAATGTCAAAGAATTCGAGGGCAAAACTTTTTTATCAATGGAATTCGGCGATAATACCGGCCGTATAGCGGCGGTCTGGTGGGAGCCGGAAGGCTTTGCCGTCGATGATCTCAAAGAGGGCGATATTGTCAAAGTGAAAGGAACCGTTGCCCAATACCGCGGGAAACCTCAATTAAAAGTGGCCAAAATGAGATTGGCGGTCGATACTGAATATGATCTGGCCGATATGCTGCCTCATTCCCAATATCCGATTTCCGAATTAAAATCGAAAATTTTATCGCTGTCGGAGCGAATCGAGAACAGCCATATTAAAAAACTGGCTTTTTCCTTTTGGGATGATGAAGAGTTCATGGCTCAGTATCTTCATGCCTCCGCCGGAAAACTCTGGCATCATTCGTTTATTGGCGGGTTGGCTGAACATTCCACCAATGTCACCGAAATTTGCCTTGCCCTTGCCCGGCGATACGAGTTTCTGGATAAGGACCTCCTGATATTTGGCGGCCTCTTTCATGATATGGGCAAAATTTATCAGTATAACATAACGTCATACATTGATTACTCCGATGAGGGTCGTCTGGTCGGGCATATCAATTCCGCCGACAGTAAAATCGTCCAGCAAGCTAAACAGATTGAAAACTTTCCCGAAATGCTTCTGCTCAAACTGCGCCACCTCATTTTATCGCACCACGGCCAGATAGAATTTGCCTCGCCGGTTACGCCCCAGATTCCGGAGGCGTTCGTCCTTTATTATTCCGATGAAATCGATTCCAAAATGGGCGCGATTGACAGAATTCGCGAAAAAACGGGGGGGAGCGGCTGGTCGGAATATGTGAATCTTCTGGGACGGCATCTTTATTTTGGAGATGAAGAGTAACTTGATGGCCGATGAAAATTTTATTCTCGAAACAGATAGCCTGACCAGAACCGTCTCCAAAAACGGCGTTTCCAAAAATATCATCGATTCCATTTCGACTCAATTCAAACCGGGATTGATTTATAATATTATTGGTCCCTCCGGCGCCGGCAAATCATCCTTCCTGAGACTGCTCAACCGGCTTGATGAACCAACCGCCGGAACGATTTTGTTTCACAATCAGCCGACAACCTCCTATCCGCCGACCGAACTTCGCCGCAAAATAGGACTTCTCTTTCAAACGCCATACCTGTTCGATGGTACCGTGCGGACCAATCTGGAATACTGTTGCGGTCTGAAAGAGCCTGATTTTCATATTCAAATTTTGGAAAAGGTCGGGCTTAACGAAAGTTTTTTAGAAAATGATGTGGCCGATCTCTCAATCGGCGAAAAACAGCGCGTCGCGCTCGCCCGCTCGCTCATCCTTAATCCGGAAATTCTTCTTCTCGATGAGCCAACTTCGGCGCTCGATCCGTCCTATTCGCGGAAAATAGAAGAGCTGATACTCTCTCTCTCGTCCGAATTAGGGCTGACCATTTTGATTGTCACCCACAGTCCGGAACAGGCGCTTCGGCTGGGAGGGCAATCGTTATTGCTCGTCAAAGGCCGCCTTATTGAAACCGGGGAGACATCGTTAATGCTCAAATCTCCCCAATCGGAACTGGGGCAAAAATATATCAATCGGGAGCTGACATGATCGAGACCGGTTATCTTCAGGTGGCCATGGCGGTGGTACTGGCCGCGATTGCTTTCATTCTCACCCGAATGAACTCGATCCCGGTCGAGAAAGAGATTGCCTTCGGGACCGTCCGCGCTTTTATTCAGCTCATTGCCGTCGGTTATATTCTGGAATTCATCTTTGCCAGCGATTCGATCTGGCTGATCGTCCTGTCGGTGATGATTATGATGCTTGTCGCCGCCTACACCGCCGGCAAGCGGGCCGAGCATTATAAAAACGGCTTTATGATTTCGTTTATATCGCTTTCGGTCGGCTCCCTCGTAACTTTGGGGATTATGCTGATTCTCAGAATCATTACCCCCGAGGCGCGCTATATTATTCCGCTCTCGGGCATGATAATTTCCAACTCGATGAACGCCGTCTCGATTGCCTTCAACCGGCTCGGAAGCGATCTCAAATCCAACCGCCTTATGGTAGAAACCTCGCTGGCCCTCGGCAAAAACTGGCGGGTCGCCTCCAAACCGCTCTATCAAAATGCGGTCAAAGCGAGTATGATTTCGATTCTTAATTTTCTTAAGACAGTCGGCATTGTCGCCCTCCCAGGCGCCATGACCGGCATGATTCTGGCGGGAACTTCGCCCCTCAAAGCGGTCCTGATTCAGCTTATTGTTGGCTATATGCTGTTATCTTCGGTAACGATCTCGGCTATCATCTCCGCCGAGCTTTCGGTGCGGAAATTTTTTAATTCATCGGATCAGTATCTCGGCTGATATTTCCACTTGATTTTAATTTGATTTTGACTAAATTGGGGACTCAGTCTTTACCAGGTTTTTGATCGGAGAGGTGTCCGAGTTGGTCTAAGGAGCACGCCTGGAAAGTGTGTAGGGGTTAACGCCCCTCCTGGGTTCGAATCCCAGCCTCTCCGCCAGATTATTTTCTAACAATTATTTCACATGTATTGCAATAAGTTATTGACAAAACCCTCTCCGCAACCGTATTTTTCTAACAAGTTTCTAACGATATTATTTCGGATTTGTTATGGCAAGTATTCAATATAAGACCGGCAAGAATAATAAAAGAACTTATTACGTGGTTCTTTCAATTTCTGGAAAACACAAATGGG
>JBDRRI010000236.1:0-11226 GCA_043825815.1 Candidatus Zixiibacteriota bacterium | reverse complement strand
CGCCTTTTCGGGTGATATTTTATTTGAGTCTTTCCAGTATGTAATTAAGTTTTTAACAATTGCCGCATTTTTTCTTGGTATCTGCATTATGCAAAATCCTCATTTATTGTGACGCGGCAGACGCCTTCCTCAACCCCGGCTTCGCTTCCGCCTATCTCAAAATATAATCCATATGCTCTATGAACGACCATGTAATTATCGCCCATAGAAACCATAAACTTATAACGGCAATCAATATCCAATAAAGACGTCGCCGTTCCCTATCAAGAACCAGGCCGAATATATTTACCAGAAGATAGAACAGGGCCACAATAAGCCCCAAAGTCATCGCGGAAATAATTTCGATATGGATTACGAATTTACTGGGAAAAATTAGCATCGGGCCAATTAAAAACGCGACCAACTGCAAAGTGCTAATATAGAAAAACCATCTGAAGGTTATAATCTTATTTTCGGTTTGGATTACATTCTTCATATCCGTTCCGCCTGAAGTTTTATGCCGAGTAAAGTTGTCCGCATCATCAATATCTCGATCGCATCGATCATTGACCATGAAACAACGTCCTGAAATGTCTCGAATGAGTAATCTTTTCGTAATCGGGACACCAGTTTGGTGTGCTCATCATCGATTTTATATAATCCCCATGACCAGGTCGCCCCGTTCCACGGCGTTTCTATAAATACCCAGAGCATCGACTGATTTGGCTCCAGCGTAACAACTTCCAGAAAATTGAAAAGTTTGCCCTTGTATTCCGCGCAGGCAATTGAATCGCCAACCTTAAGATTCTGAAATTCGGGAATTATATGGTCCGCGCTCGGATGTCCCCCGTTGTCCAGTATATCAAATCCATAAAAACCGGCTTTGGCATAACCTATCTGGACAATCCACGGCCATATCTCTTCGGGGGTAGCGGCAATCTCCACCGCCCGCGTGGCGTTGAATCGCGGATTTTCGATTAATTCGTCCCCAGGCATATACCGGCCGATATCCTCGGCGGATGCTCCCCAATTCATTTGATAATCGCGCAGCCAGACCAAATAGAATGTAATTAGTATCATCGCAAATATTATCCAGGCGGTGATATTTAGAAGTATCGCCATCAAAATCGACCGCCACGATATCTTTGAAATAATTTCTCTAATCATATTTATTATAACTCATAAAATATATTGCCATTTTATCGCCTTTATAAACCTATTTTAAACAGGCAAATGCTGCCTTTTTCTCTATTATTACTAAAGGCTTTATTTATAATTCTATATTGGATTCCTCTATATCCAAAATCAATTCATTGAAATATAGAATAATATTATTTATCGCCCATCTAATAAATTCCTCATTGAGTTCAAGGGAAGGATTTTCTTTTGTAATTAAACTAAGATTATATTTATTAGATATATCCACAAGACGTTTTAGCAAGCCTTGGTCAGTAATAGTTCGATCACTATGTATTAATTTATTCCTGATTTTGTTGAGAATTGAAATATATTCATTGGTCGCAATTGAGTGAGTAATTTTAACTTTCATAATCTCTTGTAGAAATATTAATGCCTTCTCCCGACCCTTCTTCGCCAAGTTCTCTAATGCAATTGTACCTTTGTTTTTATGATAGTAATCACATATTTGTAACATATCTTTTTCAAGAATGCTATAACATAAAAATAATAGAGCTTCACATAGAGTTCTTGGTAAAATAATTTTCCACTCCTGCTTTTCTGCCGCGAGTGATTCAATAGCCGCATCAGAAATGGGATTTTGAAAAGAATTATATAAACTATCTAATTGCTTTTGTTTTGATGTTGATAACTCTTCAAATCCCTCGAGAATTTTTAAGATTGAATCAATTTTATATCTAAACATATATTTATAAGCCGTCAATAACTGTAATGTCTTCTTGCTATTCATATTTCAGTAATCCCTTAATCTAGTTCAGCTTCTGCGATGTTATCATTCGAATCATTATTACGGTTTTTAAACTTATTCATATCAAAACCAACGTCAGATAAAAATGCTATAAATTCGCCAAATTGCATACTTTCACCATTAAAAAAGACTGGAATATTGCTGATACAACAGAAATTACAATCAGTATCTTCTATTAATTTTAGTATTTTATACATTGATTTAATTACTTTAATGGCATCGAGAGTACCTATCTTCGTTGGAAATATGTTTAACTTTAATTCGCGAGTTTTTCTTTCCAGAACGTTTAAATTGGTTTCGAATTTTTTATCACCAAATAAAGGTCGACCCAAATGTTTAGGTTCATTTGCGAATTCCAAGCCATTAGTAGTCCAATCTATGTCAACATCCCATATATGATTATGTGCGATTACATCTCTGATTATTATTAATTCAGTTAATTCCAATAAAAGTATTTCGTTTTTAAATCCATTTTTAAAAAAGTCTATCACATGCTCTTTCCTTAAAGGCTTCTCATATTTATTAAAGTCAATCATTATTTGTCGCGATCGTATTAAATATGATTCTAGGCAAAATACAGTTAGAGTAATAATTGCAACTGCGTACCCATTTTCAAGAGGAGATACTTGCACACTATTTATTTTATTAGAATATTTCCCGTTGACTTGTTCTAATAAATACAAGATTGGATAAAAATAATTGGAACCAATAATAGGTAAATACTTTTCTGACAATAAGATTTATCCTTTATATATAAATTTTCAAAAATGCGAATTGACAATATTAATTCATTTTAATTAGCAATTCAAGCATTTCCCACCCGTAATAAAACCCATAAGCCAATTTAATGCAATTACAATTTTTGTATCACTTTTGTGGTAATATATAGCGCAACTATATGTAGACAGTGATATTTTAAATATGGAGGCTTGGCCATGAAACAAATTTACTCCAAAACAGGTAGTACGAAAAATATCAAATATGACAAAACAAAGCCAATTTATTTTGAAAATGTGATACAGTTTTACTACAAAAACGATAGCTTCAAAAATTAAAATATGACAAAACAATACCAATTCGCTGTATCATGTTGGGAGAGTGTAATATATGCGGATTTTTCATAAAATGTCCAAAAAATTTGTAGCGGCGTATTGATATACGCCTCCGCTTGATTTGGCAACCATTTTAGTGCCCGTAAGGGTCGGTTTCAGGCCTACCCGGGGCGGAGTTGAAAGGATATTAAGGGGTGTGCAATAAAAAGGCGGGAGCACAACGCTCCCGCCCGATAAATAAAAATATGAAATCTCTACTCGCCGTACATCGCGATTATTTCATCCTTTGTTTTGCCGAGAATTTTATACTTCTCGCCCACCTTGGTGAACGCCTCAATTGCTTTGGTCAGATGCTCTTTCTCATGTCCGGCCGAAATCTGCACCCGAATGCGGGCCTGCCCTTTGGGCACGACCGGGAAGAAAAAGCCGATCAGGTATATGCCCTGATAGTACAAATCTTTAGCAATATCCTGCGCCAGTTTGGCGTTGTAGAGCATAATCGGGACAATCGGATGGAACCCGGGTACAATATCAAACCCGCGTTTGGTCATCTCCTCGCGGAAATATAGGGTCAACTCTTCCAGTTTGTCGCGCCGCTCGGTGGTGGCCGAAAGAAGGTCCATCACCTTGTTGGCCGCCGAAACAATCATCGGAGGTAGTGAGTTGGAAAAAAGGTAGGTTCGCGCTTTCTGGCGAAGCATATCGATTACCTCCTGAGGACCGGAAACACATCCGCCGGCCGCCCCGCCAAGTGCTTTGCCGAGCGTCGTCGTAATAATATCGACCCGCCCCATGACATCGTAATGTTCGTGCGTGCCGCGGCCCGTCTTGCCGATAAATCCCGTCGCGTGAGAATCGTCGACCAGCACCATTGCATCGTACATTTCCGCCAGCGCGCAAATCATATCGAGCTTGGCCAGATCGCCGTCCATCGAAAAGACGCCGTCGGTGACAATCAGCCGCATCCGGTTCTCTTCATAGGTCGCTTTCAGCTTTGCCTCGAGATCGCTCATATTGTTATGCTCATAGATATGCCGCTCCGCTTTGCAAAGACGAATGCCGTCTATGAGCGAGGCGTGAATCAGCTTGTCGGCGATAATTGCGTCATCGGGTCCGAGCAGAGCTTCGAACACCCCGGCGTTGGCGTCCATGCACGACATGAAAAGAATCGTGTCATCCATCCCGAGGAATTTGGCAATCTTGCCCTCCAGTTCCCGATGGATATCCTGCGTCCCGCAGATAAACCGGACCGACGACATACCATAGCCGCGGCGGTCAAGACCCTCATGGGCCGCTTTGATTATATCGGGATGCGACGACAGCCCGAGATAATTATTGGCGCACATATTAATGACGCCTTCGGGTGCCGCGCCGGATGGATATTCCACTTTAATATCCGCCGATTGGGCGGAATGGATATAACGCTCCTCTTTGAGAAGCCCCTGCTTTTTCAAATCATCAAGCGTTTCCTGAAAAATATATCTGGCATTTACGTAGGCCATGATCTCCTCCTTAGAATAAAAAATCTTAACTCATTGGAGTTAAGACCACTTTGCACGAATCTATTTCAGGCGATAATGCGGTTTTGACCGCTTGGTCGAATTGGGAGAAAGGAAAGCGATGCGTTATCACCGGCGAGACATCTATTTTCTTATAGTCCAGCAGATTTTTAATCTGGTACCAGGTGTCGAACATCTTACGGCCATTGATGCCGATAATTTTGGCTCCTTTGAAAATGATATTATTGGCAAAATCAAACTGAAACGCTTTAGGCGAAATTCCGAAAGCGGTATAGGTCCCCGTCCGCCGAAGAATTTTAAAACCATTATTGACGGCATGCTCATTGCCGGCCATATCGAGAACGCAATCGACGCCTCCGTTGGTTTCGTCCAGAATCCGTTCGATATAATTTTTCTCTTCGGTGACATTGATTATATCATCGGCGCCCATCTTTTTGCAGATATCGAGATTGAAATGGAGCATGCCCAGATTATAAATATGAGCCGCTCCGGTAACGTGAGCCACTCCGCAGGCAAATGCGGCCGTGGGGCCGTCGCCGATTATCGCAATCCGCTTGGCCGAAACATTGGTTTCCATAACCGTGTAAACAGCGTTGCCGAGCGGTTCCTGAACCGAAGCGATATCGGGCGGAAGAGCCGGATCATTGGTCCAACAGCAGATTTCCGGAACTACGGCATATTCGGCGAAAATGCCGTTAACGTCAACCCCGAGAATAACCAGATTCCGGCAGAGATGCATATTGCCGGTTCGGCACTGGAAACAATGCTGGCACGGCAGGTGGGTTTCCGCCGAGACATAGTCGCCGACCTTGATGCTTTTCACGGCCGGTCCCAGCCCGACCACCTCGCCGCAACATTCATGACCGAATATAAGCGGCAATTTGATGCGCGATTGGGCCCAGGCATCCCATTCGAGAATATGTTTATCGGTGCCGCAGATAGAAGCGGCCTTAATCTTAATCAGGACCTGATCCCCCAGCGGTTTGGGAATTTCTGTTTCTTTGATTTCAAAACCGGGCTCGGCTTTGGACTTGAAGGCGGCCAGCATTTTTTCGGACATTTTATTGCCTTTCAATTTATGTCACAGGAAACCAAATATGGTTTCACCATCCTCAGTAAATATAGTTGGAAAAAAATAGCTATTTGCGGGATAAATGTCAAATTGATTACGGAATATATCAAAATAAAAAAAGGAGGGTTTCCCCTCCTTTTTTAAAAAATATTGACTACCACCATTTAATTAGTTTGGGATATTTATTATGATGGAGATTTTCATTTTGCGGCAGAATCCGGGCCGCGATGCCGAAACGTCCGGATGCCCGGCAGACGACCTCGGTTCGATACAAATATTGGCCGTCCGGCAACCCGGCGGCTGAATTATCCCGGGCGGCAATGACCGGAACATAGTTGTTCATCTGTTCGAACGAATTGAGATTCCCGGCAATAATCTCAATAGAAACATTTTCGGGCGCGATTGCCCCCAGATAAACGGTTAATGAAATCGGGATTACATCCCCGACTTTCGGCTCGGCTTCCATCGCTGGCGTATCGACGCTGACGAAATTAATATTGGGCCAGTTCTGATACAGATTCGCTTTGAATCCGGCCAGTTCTTTCGTCAATTTAAACTGATCGGCTCTTAATTTTTTGCTGGCATTGGCGGCCGGTATATAAAACCGGTCGGCATATTCGCAGACCATCCGTTCGGCACTGAAATCGCGGCAGGACATAATTATGGAATTCTTGACGATTTGCATCCATTCGGCCGGGAAGTTATTGCCGTTGCGCTTGTAGAAAATCGGAATGACCTCGCGCTCCAGTACATCAAAGAGATTGTTGGTTTCGATTTTATCCTGGAGTTCGGCATTATCGTATTCTTCACCGTTTCCGATTTTGAAACCTGTTTCCGGAGTGTAGCCCTCGCACCACCAGCCGTCGAGAACGGAGACATTGACGGCGCCGTTCATGGCCGCCTTCATTCCGCTCGTCCCGGAGGCCTCCTGCGGTCGGCGCGGATTGTTCAGCCAGACATCGACTCCCTGAACCATATAACGGGCCACATTTATGTCATAGTCTTCCAGAAATACGATTCTTCGACGGAACTCTTCTTTCCCTGCGATTTTAAGCACCTTTTGAATAATCTCTTTGCCGGGATTATCCAGCGGATGAGCCTTGCCGGCAATCAGAATTTGGATCGGCCTTTCAGTATCGGCAATTAGTCTAAGAAGCCGTTCTTCATCGGAAAACAGCATGAAAGCACGTTTGTAGGTTGAAAATCTTCGGGCAAAACCGATGGTTAAAATTCTTGGATTAAGGACTTCATCGGCTGTTTTTAATTCGAGTGAAGCGGCTCCCCTTCTGCTCAATTGCGTTTTTAAGCGCTTACGGGCAAAAAATACGAGGCGTTCCCGCCGCCTTTGATGAACCCGCCAAAGCTCCTCATCGGGAATTTTGTGAACACTATTCCAGTCGGCGAACATTCGCGGATGTTTGGAGAATTTAGGACCGAAATAGGTATCGAACAGGTCAACCAGATCATGGCTCATCCAGGTTCTTAGATGCACTCCGTTAGTGATTGATGTAATCGGGACCTCTTCGGTTGGCAGACCGGGCCATATATTATGCCACATTTCGCGGGAAACATGGCCATGTAATTCGGAAACGCCATTGCAAAACGAGGCCAATTTAAGGGCGGCCGATGTCAAATTAAAAGGCTCCTCGTCGGCATTGACGATACGGCCGAGGGCCATAAAATCGTTCCAGTTGAATCCGACCTCTTCTATATATTTCCTCAAATATTTTTCAATCAATTTGGGATCAAATTTTTCATTCCCAGCGGGAACGGGCGTATGCGTTGTAAATACGGTTGTTTGGCATATTAGAGGAATGGCTTCGTCCAGAGTCAGGCTTTCATTGCGGACCAGCATACGCATTCTTTCAAACTGGAGAAACATGGAATGGCCTTCATTGAGATGATAGACATCCGGCTTTATTCCCAAAATATCCAGAGCCCGAACGCCGCCTATGCCAAGAAGCATTTCCTGTTTCAAGCGGGTATCTTTATCGCCGCTGTAAAGGACCGATGTGATATCTCTATATTTGGAAGGGTTTTCCGGGATGTTTGTATCCAACAAATAAAGCGGGATAACGCCGACCATTACTTTCCAAATTTGAATATAAACCGGGGTTCCTTCAAAATCGACCGAAAATTTTATTGGATTGCCGGTACTGTCTTTTTCCAGTACGACCGGCATATGATACCAATCGTTTTCCTCATAGCGTTCCTGCTGCCATCCATCGGAAGATAAAAACTGCCGGAAATATCCGAATCGGTAAAGAAGGCCGACGGCAACCAGAGGGAGGCCGAGATCGCTAGAAGCCTTAACATGGTCGCCCGATAAAATTCCCAAACCGCCGGAATAAACTGGAAGTCCGGTGTCAATTCCATATTCGCAGGAAAAATAGGCAATCTTGGCATCTTTATTGGCGTCGTGTTTTTTGTCGAACCACTTAGAAGATTTTAAATATCGCTGGTAGTCTTCATAGACACGGTCCATATTGGCGACAAAGGCCTCATCTTGAGCAATTTCTTCCAATTTGTCCTGTGATAGATAGGCAAGCATTTCGATAGGATTCTGATACGATTTTTCCCAAAGTTCCGAATCAAGTCGAATAAATAATTTTACGATATCCCAATTCCATGAGAACCATAGGTTCATGGCCAATTCTCTAAGTTTACTGATTCTTTCAGGAAGATTAGGAAGGACCAAAAACTGTTTAATTTTCATATATTTCAAACATCCTTTGTTTTTTACGATTAAGTAGTTCCCTTACTATCGTTTCGACAATTTAATATTTGAATTTATCAAATAAACAATGAATATTCAATATAAATTACCGAATATAACATTTATGCGGTTAAAATTGGCGGTTTTAACCATATAATACGTAAAAGATATATAATAATATAAACAGGAGATTTAATATGCCGGAAAAGAAACTTTCCATATATGGTTTGACAAATTTTGGGGCAGTTTATTGGAACTTGTCTACGCCCGCGCTTTATGCTGAAGCGGTAAAAAATAATGAAGGATTAATAGCTCACTTGGGTCCGTTTGTCACTCGAACCGGTCATCACACAGGTCGATCGCCCAATGATAAATTTATCGTAGAAGAATCTTCATCGGCTCATAAAATCTGGTGGGGTAAGGATAATCCTCCAATATCTAAAGAAAAATTCGATTGCCTATACAGGCGAGTTCTGGCTTACCTTCAGGGTCGAAATCTTTATATACAGGATTGTTATAGCGGAGCAGACACGAAATTTCGTATGCGGGTCCGATTTATAAATGAAACCGCCTGGCATAATCTATTTATCAGGAATATGTTCATTCGGGAATTAGACCGCGATGTTTTAAATACATTTGAACCGGAATTTACGGTTATCCATATTCCTAATTTTCACGCCATTCCGGAGTTGGACGGGACCAATTCCGAGGCGTTTGTTATTTTGAATTTCGAAAAGAAAATGGTCATTATCGGCGGAACGCAGTATGCCGGTGAAATGAAGAAATCGATCTTTACGGTAATGAATTATTTCCTTCCGCAAAAGAATGTTTTATCAATGCATTGCTCGGCCAATATGGGTGAGAAGGGCGATACGGCTATATTCTTTGGTCTTTCCGGAACCGGCAAGACAACTTTATCAACGGATCCTGATCGCCGGTTGATTGGCGACGATGAACATGGCTGGAGCGACAATGGAATTTTCAATTTGGAAGGCGGATGTTACGCCAAGGTGATTCGCCTTTCAAGGGAGAGCGAACCGGACATCTTTGAATGCACTCGTAAATTTGGCACTATTCTTGAGAATGTGGCCATAGATAATGTTACCCGGCGGATAGATCTTTATGACAATTCCCTGGCTGAAAATACGAGAGCGGCGTATCCGATAAACCATATTAATAATATCGTTTCAGATAGCAAGGGCGGCCATCCAAACAATATCATATTATTGACAGCTGATGCTTTTGGCGTCCTCCCCCCGGTTGCAAAGCTTAGTCCGGATATGACTGGAAAATATTTCTTGGTTGGATATACAGCGAAAGTGGCAGGTACGGAGGTCGGCGTCAAAGAACCCAAAGCGACCTTTTCTCCTTGTTTCGGAGCACCCTTTATGGCTCTGGAACCGACCGTCTACGCAAGTCTTCTAGAAAAGAAAATTAAAAAGCATAATGTTGATTGCTGGCTGGTAAATACCGGCTGGATAAAAGGACCATATGGAACCGGTGAGCGGATTTCCATTGCTCATACTCGCGCGATAATTACCTCGATATTAAACGGATCGTTAAAAAAATCCGAATATTGGACGGATGAAGTTTTTGGACTGGAACTCCCCCGTTCATGCCAAAACGTTCCGACCGAATTTTTAAATCCGGTTAACGGCTGGAAAGATCGAGATAAATATTTTACCGAGGCCGGAAAACTTGCCGAAAAGTTTGAAAAAGTGTATACTGAGTTGGTTAAAAATAAAGAAATCGGCAAAAAAACGGTTATTGCGTAAGCGAGGGAATATGTCAGAAAAAATGAAATTGGGAGTATTGACCGGCGGAGGAGATTGTCCGGGACTAAATGCCGTTATTAGAGCAGTTGTAAAGACGGCCTTTAACGATTATGATATGGAGGTTGTCGGGTTTTTGGACGGATATGAAGGGTTAGTGGAGAATCGATATCGCGTTCTAAAGGCCGATGATGTTTCCGGAATCCTGACCTTGGGTGGAACCATTTTGGGGACTTCCAATCGGGCGGACCCGTTTAATTTCCCGGTTTTACAGGGCGACGATTATATCTTTTTGGATAGGTCCTCGCAGGCTGTTCAGAATTTTGAGAATCTTGGTTTGGATGCACTGATTGCTATTGGCGGAGATGGAACAATGGCCGCCTCGCAAGGAATGATTCAAAAAGGGATAAAAATAATCGGCGTGCCGAAAACAATCGACAATGATCTTTTTGGAACCGATCAGACTTTCGGCTTCGACTCCGCGGTAACCTCAGCCGTCGATGCACTTGATAAAATTCATACTACGGCCCAATCGCATCATCGGGTAATGATTGTCGAGGTTATGGGACGCTATGCCGGCTGGCTAGCCCTGGCATCGGGAATTGCCGGCGGCGGCGATATTATTTTGATTCCGGAAATTCCCTATGAACTTGATGTTATCTGCGATAAGATACGGAGCCGCAATCGGAGAGGCAGAAACTTTTCAATAATTGTTATCGGCGAGGGAGCCAAAGCTGAGGGCGGCGAAATGGTTGTTAACCGCAAAGTGGAAAACAGCCCGGATCAAATCCGTTTGGGAGGAATATCCAATCAACTGGCATCG
The DNA here is from genome assembly GCA_043825815.1 of Candidatus Zixiibacteriota bacterium. Taxonomy (GTDB): domain Bacteria; phylum Zixibacteria; class MSB-5A5; order GN15; family PGXB01; genus JBDRRI01. The sequence goes on along the minus strand of JBDRRI010000236.1, from coordinate 347 downwards.
CAAATAGAAGGCCTGACAAATCTTGAAAGCCGGGTAACGATATTGGGACATTTGTTACGAGGCGGAACTCCGACAGCCTATGATAGAATACTGGCAAGCCGCTTTGGAACAGCGGCGGTGCATCTGGCCTATCAGCATAAATTCGGTAATATGGTGGCTCTAAGAGGCAAAGAAATAGATTCTGTACCAATCGGCGAGGTAGCCGGCCGAATCAGAAAGATAGAGTATGACTCATCTCTTATTAAAACGGCAATTTCACTGGGGACTTCGCTCGGCATAGAAACTTCTAAACTGCTGAAGAATGAATCAAAAGCTATGGTTTGATTATTTATTTGGATAATTTTATT
>JBDRRI010000235.1:0-13835 GCA_043825815.1 Candidatus Zixiibacteriota bacterium | reverse complement strand
CTGTCAGTCATGACGACTATGGTTGGATTATCCAATTCCAATACAGCTTGCCCAGAATAGAATACCATCGATAGTGACTTACCGCTTCCTTGAGTATGCCAAACAACCCCGCCTTTTCTGTTGCCATTATCACTGGCGGCTTTTTTGGTAGATTCAATAGCTCTTTTAACCGCATAATACTGATGATAAGCCGCTATCTTTTTAGCCGTCTCAATAGTTGTGAAACCTGTCTCTGCGTCCTCTGATTTTGTTTTCTCAAAAACCGTAAACTGCTTAATCAGATCAAAGAGAACATCAGGTCGTAACATTCCCCGAATAACAGTTTCCATCTGAGGTATCGTAATTTTGTCCTCTTTGGCTCCGTCGCTCGTTTTCCAAACCATGAACCGAGACCAACCGGCGGTCAGTGAGCCAACCTTTGCGTCAAGTCCATCGGACGCTACCAAGGTTCCGTTATAGTAGAATAAATTAGCAATAGCGTTTTTGTAATTCTGAAGTTGAGTATATGCCTTTTTAACCGTGGCGTTTTCGTCAGCAGGGTTCTTTAGTTCGATTACGACCAGGGGGAGACCATTTACAAACAAAACTACATCGGGGCGTTTGTTGGTGTTGTTTTGAATAACCGTAAACTGATTACAAACGATTAGGTCATTCCCGGTCGGGTTCTCAAAATCAATCAACCAGACCTTGTCACCCTTTACGCCATGATCGCTCATGTATTCAACATCAATTCCATCGGTCAACATCCTGTGAAACGCTTCGTTGTTCTCGACCAGATTCTGGCTTGGCAAATTAGAAACAACCCGCAACGCCTGCTCCCGTGCTTCTTCGGGAATTGTCGAATTCAGTTTGTCGATAGCTGTTTTGAGACGACCTTTGAGAAGGACATAAGATAAATCCCCCCGTTCAGCTTCCCATTCTTCTGGCGTAAGGTAAGAGTACCCTTGCTCTTCAAGGAGTTCTATCGCTACTTGTTCGACTTCGTCTTCTGTTATCTTATTTTTTTTCATTGTCTTTTTTCTTATTAGTAGTGGCCTCTACCGCCTACACGCAAATCATAAAGGCCAGTAGGCATTGTATCGGGTGGCTTATGCGTTTTGACGCTTAGGTCATTAACTTCTACTTGTGACTCCTCTTCTACGAAGAACGCGTTGCCTGACACACTGCCTTTTACGAATGGATGGCTCACGATGGCCTATCCACAGGTTCAGCGATATCCAAGCCAGTTTCTGCCGCTTTGCGCCTTATGCACCACGTCTGAAACCTGGCTTGTATTCTCTCGTGGACACGTTTAACAGTAGTCCCAAAAACCAGATTGCTAAGAGTTAACAGGATGAGTGCACCCAAACCAACTACAAGTGCCCACCCGACGATTGGACTATTTGATCGTAGACCTGTGCCAGCAGCGAGACCACAAGCGAGCAGCACGACTATGACTATCGACAAGATCGAAGCACACAGGCGTGCTCGCTTAAGGCACCGCCAATATAAGCGTTTCTGGACGTCTTTGTTCTTCTCTCGCTGCTCTGCAAGCTGTTCTTGTGTCTTCCTATGTGCAGCTTGTTCCTCTCTGTACTTCTCACTCTCCTCTTTCTTGATCTCCGCTTCTACTCGCTTGAGCGTCTCAGTTACCGTCTGCGCAGTTAACGCATGCTCCTCGCCGAGCGTTAAGGTCATCAGTTCATCTTGCGCAAGGTAACTACTGCGAAGAAGTTGGTGATCGCGCGCTGTGATATTCCCTTGATTCTCAAGCTTGTCGATCTCACCTAAGTATCTCTCAAGTAATTCCTTTGAAGGTTGGAGTGCTGCATAACAAAATGCTAATACTTCTGTCATGGGGAGATCCGGTGCCCCGAGAGGAGCTTTTAGCCACGCCATGTTAGCTAAGCTGAAGTCCGTGATCACGCTTGACACTTCCCTCGACTCTTCGTACTTTTGGCCGTACTCATATGCAGCACGAGAAAACCCCGCATTGCTGGTAACAAGGACAGCCTTTGACCGTTCGACTGTAGTCGGTGATGTGCCTTTTCTGATCACGTGGATTCCGCGAACAGAGTTGATGTCGAATTCCTTGGCACGAGGATTGAAGTACGATACCTCATCTTCAAGCGCCTTCTCGAATGCTGTCTCGTCAATCTGGAAGTCACCGATGTACTGTGGGGTACTGAGTACGCTGATGCGCGCTACCTTGAGTTTGTCGTCGATTTGACCCGCCAAAAGGAGCATATCTGATTTGGTGGTTCTAAGTCGGCGTGCCTCCATGACGATCGCACCGCGTCCGTTCGGGGATTCGATGTGATTGGCCGCTCCCCTAACAACACTCTCAAGTTCTTCGCGCGAGTGTGAAAACGTCGCAACCGTCGCTCCCAAGTTAAGAAGTAGCTCGATGAGGTTGTTGACGGCAGCTCGCTTTGATTCTCCTTCAAGTCCTAACTGCCGAACTAGAAGTGGCGTATCCAGGTAGAATGTAACCCCTTTATAGGACTTTGGTGTATTTTGCAGGTCGGGGCAGAGCAACGCATTTGCCAGCATATGTCCTTTAACAAACACCAGGAAACTCTCAAAGCGTCCCGGGTCGTTCTTCTGTAGGAATAGGACGAACTTACTAACGAGAACAATCTCGGTGTCCTGAATACCCTTGATGCTTGGAATTGCGGTTCCGCGGAGGTACGCACGAAGGCACGGGATGTTGAACTGTGCGAGGAAGCCGCAGATTGCAGTTACGACTTCTTCGTTACTCCAGAGGGGCTTGCCAGTCTCTTCGGAGAATTTGGATAAACCAGTGACCACAGCTTGAATGTGTCGGTCAGCATCAGCTTTTGCGGCACTAAATGGACGGCCGGGTAACTCGCCCGTGATCCTATATACTCCAAGCTCCCTCTTCAGTGGGTAATTGCGGGATATCCGCTTGAGGACCACCTGGATGGCGCGGGAAGGAATCTCCAGACCGAAGTCGGCTCGGATGTGATCCCCTACGACCGCATCAGTAACCGGGTCTGGTTTGTGTGTGACGAGTACCTGAAGAATAAAGGGTCGCAGGTAATCCAGATAATCGTGGCCCTGGTCCACTTGAACTTTCAGCATCGCCAGGCTTGTTAAAGTTTCAGTAGACATTAGGTTGTTCTCCCAATTATTTTCGTCGCGTCTTTCACCCTCACCTGTCCGCTCATCAGTTTAGGCAGTAGCGTATCTCGTAGCCGAGTTAGGGTTTGCATCTGCCAAAGGTTCTGTTTGATTTTAGACATACTTGACGAAATGACATCATCAAGCGATTGGGTTATTTGAGAATCGGGGACTGGTATTCTAATCGAATCAAATGTCTCTCTCGTTATGGTGTTAAACACGGAGCCATGACCACTATTTATTAGAGCCGCAACTCTGTCTTTGACGGTAAGATAGACCCAGTAATGACTATAATGATCTTTCGCTATTACCCCATAACATGATTGATTGAAAGCCATCTCATGGCCAACAATGGCACATCTGCCTACTGTCCCTCTTGCACTAATTACTGTGGCTCCGACAGGCAACACCTTAGTCGAGGATTTGTCCAAACCTAATTTGGTAATTGTCTTCTCGGTGTTGATTACAAACACATCACTTTCTGATGGTGCATCTACGATAGAAAACCAAGGGATGTCACCATTCCAGTATTCAGCAACACTTGTTTTGGGAGTTCCCCCGCCAATCATGTGGAATGTATCAGAAATTCTCCCCACTCTCCATCCATCCGGTATTTCGCCGAGTTCGGAGTCGATCATCTTGCCACCATTGGCTTTGTAGGGTTTACCGTTTTTGTCCGGGAAGTTGAACTCGACGAACCATTCTTTAAAAATGGTCTGGGCAATCTTCTCAAGGGTTTCATTCTGCCTGCGAAGCAACTCGATTTTACTAGAAAGGCTGAAGTAAAATTCTCCGATTAGCTCTTGCTCTTTTATTGTGGGCTTCGGAATCAGTAGCTCGGCGAAATTGGTTTTCTTCAAATGTGGAATTGTTGTCCCTACATTGAGTGAGCTTACTTGCCATTTAAATTTCCGAGACCTCATATAGGCAAAAAGGTATTTATTATTCATGACTTTCGGATCAGGCCGCATTGCTATCATATCCTGTGCGATGCAAAAATCGATCTTATTGGGTACAAAACATACTAAACCTGGCGTTCCTTTGTTTACAATTATGATATCACCCGGCTCTGGATGTGCTCTAAACCAGTTTTCGTAAATATCATCAGCTACATACCTTATCTTCTCTTTCACTGGAAATATTGAATCTTCCTTGATGCAATTTGTCGCAATTAGAACCATCTTGGTTGGTTTGTTTGTTACCGGGACCGTCTTGCCTCTATTGTCAATATATTTTCCAATGGCTTTTGTAAGCGGAATTATCTCCCATTCACTTGGCATTGTACCTATAGATGTATTTTGAAAACTACTCATAAACTGTATCCAATTTTGCCTAATTGTCTCTTTATTTCATCATCCAAACGCTTCTCTTCGGCAATCTGTTTGCTCAATTCCGACGTCAGAGATTTCATCTTGTTATCAAATGACACCCCGTCGTCCTCTTCATCGGGAATGCCGACATACCGACCCGGAGTGAGAACGAATTTATTCTTTTCAACATCTTCAAGCGTGACTGACTTGCAGAAACCTTTGATATCTTCATATTTGCTTTTCTCTTTGCGCCATTCATGATAGGTATTGGTAATTCTGGCGATATCTTCATCGGTAAACAACCGGTGTGTCCGGTCGGCCATATACCCGATATTCGAGGCATCGATAAAGAGAATCTCGCCCACCCGTTTTCTGTCTCCATTGCCGGTTTTCTTACGAGATAAAAACCAAAGACAAGCGGGAATGCCGGTGTTGTAAAACAACTGCTTCGGCAAAGCGACAATACAATCCACAAGATCGGCATTGACGATATTCTTACGAATTTCACCCTCACCCGAAGTATTTGACGATAAGGAACCATTTGCAAGCACCAGTCCCATAATCCCCTTTGGCGATAAGTGATAGACCATGTGTTGCATCCAGGCGTAGTTGGCATTGCCGGCAGGGGGTACTCCGTATTTCCAGCGGGCGTCTTTTCGGAGTAGCTGACCGCTCCAGTCGCTATCATTGAACGGCGGGTTCGCCAGAATGAAGTCCGCCTTTAAATCTTTATGGGAATCATTAAGAAAAGAGCCCTCGTTGTTCCATTTAACCTGTGAACCGTCAATACCCCGCAAGGCAAGGTTCATCCGGCACAGCCGATAAGTTGTCTGGTTGCTTTCCTGTCCGTAAATTGAAATATCATTTACTTTGCCCTTATGGCTCTCAACGAATTTTTCACTCATGACAAACATACCGCCAGAACCGCAACAAGGATCATAGACTCTGCCTTTGTACGGTTCTATCATCTCAACCATGGTCTGGACGATTGACTTGGGCGTGTAGAACTGACCGCCTTTTTTGCCTTCCAAGTCAGCAAATTCACCGAGAAAATATTCATAAACCCGACCGAGTATATCTTTGGTTTTTGAGGCTTCGTCACCAAGGGCGATATTTCCGATTAAATCAATCAGCCCTCCGAGTGATGCCTTATCAAGATTTGGTCGGGCATAAACTTTTGGTAGGATGCCTTTGAGTGTCTGGTTCTCTTTCTCGATAGCCTCCATTGCATCGTCAACGTCTTTTCCTATCGTAGGCTGTTTGGCTCGTGAGTGGAGATATGACCAGCGGGCAATCTTCGGAACCCAAAAGACGTTCTCGGCTCGATATTCATCGGCATCTTCGGGGTCGGCTCCTTCGTAATCCCCTTTTCCGGCTGAGAGCTTGGAGTGCATGTCTTCGAATGAATCGGAGATATATTTCAGGAAAATAAGACCAAGCACAATGTGTTTATATTCGGCGGCGTCCATATTCTTACGGAGCTTGTCAGCCGTTTTGAAGAGCGTCTTTTCGAACCGCTCGTTGTTTTTCTTTTTTTCTTTTGCCATAACAAATTTTCTATTTAGAAATTCCCTTTATCAAATCATTGAGCTCCTCAAGCACTTTTTCAAAGTCAGGTGAATCGTTTAATTGATGCGCCAATCCGCGCTCCCAGAAACGCCTGGCTTCCTCCTCTCGCTCCGTTTTTAGAAAATCTTCTATAGTGGGTTTCGGAATGCCTTTAAATTGACAGTTCTTCTTAAGAATACCCCAAAGTTCATCGTTTGAAAAGTCTTTTTTATAATTTTTCAATAGAATCCAGACATCGTAATAATCACGGCTTTTGCCCCTTTGTATTATACTGCGAAATTTTTCGGATAATATTTCTACTATATAAATCTGAACATTCCCTTTGCTTAGTTCTTGACCAATTCTTTATATCTGATACTGAAATCCACTTCATAATTATTATAACCCGTAATATTCTTGACTTTACATGATTCTCGCGATGATCCTATATAGAATAACTTATTAATAATGGATTTAAATATAATCACAAATATTCAAGAAGCAAGAAAATAAGATAATCCATTTACCGGTGATCGATTTTGCAGTGCCATTTAACAAAAATCATTTATTAAATACTTAAAGAACTTGCAGGACTATATTGCTCATAGCTTTTAACCGCGTCATCTATAGACATATGGGTATAAATAGCGGTCGTTGTAATATCAGTATGTCCAAGAATTTTACTTAAAATTCCCAATTGGCCTCCTCTGCGTAGATATTCCGTGGCGGAGCTATGCCTGATTATATGACAACCCATTTTCAATCCTGCCTTCTTGGCCGTTCTACTACAAATTTGATGAATATGAACCAAAGATATTGGTTTCCCCTGATGGGTACAAAAAAGGTAATTCCCGGCGTATTTGGATCGGTGTTTATGGATATAAAAATGTAAAGATTTAATTGTTTTGGCTCCCATTGGAACTATGCGAACCTTATTACCCTTCCCCTTTACGATCAGAGTTCCAGCTCTTAAGTCAACATTATCTAGTCTTAGGCTGGCTATTTCTCCTCGTCGAAGCATACAATCCCATAGAAGTAATAAAATAATGAAATTTCTATACCCCAAAAATGTTCGTTTCTGACAGGCACCTAAAACCATGTCAAATTCAACGGGTGAGATAGTCCGTCTTAGTTTCTTGGATACTCGAGGCTTTTTAATACCGTCCATTGGATTGGGCTTATTCCAAACCTCGCCCTCGATAAGGACATTCCAAAATCTTTTATACGTTCTAATTCTACCGGCTACAGTCTCATCTGAGACAGTGCCATATATTGACAATAGATATTTTTGGATATCGTTTCGTGTTACATCTTCAATATCGATGCCATTTTGGTCCAACCATCTTGCCAATAACGCCAATCTTTCGCCGTTGACTTTAATTGTGAATTTCGATAATTGTCTTGACCTGGCATCTAACTCGAAGTAATCGAGATAAATCGTCCAGTGATTCATACGATTATTGTCGGCATTTTCAATAAGATTCCTTATCGCTTTCATAACTCATCTCCCTTAGGCTTGTATTCTACATCCCTGTTTTTTGGAGAATTCCGATTTTTGGATTAGCGTATCCTAATGAAAGACAAGTCATTAAAGCGGGAGACGGGTATCGAACCCGCGACGTCAAGCTTGGGAAGCTTGCATTCTACCGCTGAATTACTCCCGCTTATAAAGTCGAAACCATCCTTCATTCTTCAAGACCTTCGTAAAGATTTCGACCTGCCATAGCTTATGATGATTAAATCTATTTTATTTTGTATAAAATGTCAAGCCGGGAATTTGTGGGGTTTTGACCGGTAAAAAAGAAAAGGGCGTATGCGATACACCCCTTAAAATTTTTGGATTCCCGATCAAAGCCGGGAATGACTTTACAATAAGGCTCCAGCGACTACGCCGGCGGACATCAATAATCCGGTTAACAAATGAACCTGGATCGTGCCTGCCTGCGCCGGAATCAGTTCCTTGATTTTGTCGTACTGCCGGGCGAATGTCTTAACAGTTTTCAAGGCGATGGGCAGAGATAATAGGGCCACCAGCGCCCACGGGGTCAGTCCGGCGAACAAAACCGCCAGGACAATTGCCAGATAGTTGCCGAAAATAAGGAAATAGTAGCCTCCGCGAGCTTTATCTTTGCCCATAGTGGCGACCAGATGATTTTTCCCGACCGATTTGTCGGCCTCATAATCGGGATACTGATTGATATATAAAATCGCGGTGATTAAGAATCCAATGGGGAACGAGGCCCAAAACGACAGGGCGCTGAAGGCTCCGGCTTGAGTATAGTATGAGCCCATAATCGGTAGAATGCCGAAACATATAAGAATCATAATTTCGCCAATGCGGTTATAAGCAAAAGCAAATTTTGAAGCGGTGTAGAAATAGCCGCCGATAAACCCGGCGATAGCCAGATATATAACCCAATATCCGGGGGTAACGACGGTTAAATAGGCTCCGCAGGATAAGGCCAGAATCCAAAAGACAGAGGCAATAGTAATTGTCTGACCGGGAGTTAGAAGACCATTCTGGATAGCTCGCGAACCGCCGGAAAAGGGCGTGAAGTTTTTATTCACCACATCATCGGTGGTTTTATGGTCGTAATAATCATTGGTCATATTGGCGGCGGCATGGGCGAAAATCCCGCCTAACAAAGTGACAAAAAAGACCAGCCAGTTGAAAACGCCGGTGTCATAATAGGCCAGGGTCGAGCCAAAAATTATTGGAATGGCAATGCCGGTAAAAAATGGCGCCCGGACGGCAATGGCTAATTTTTGCAGCGGATTCATATCAACTCCTAATTCTTATATCTATTTCATACAGGACAAATATTATCAATTATTAAGTAAATATCAAGCAGACTTTTTCTTTCCGGTTAATTTTACGAGAATAATCGTAATTTCATAGAGGGCATAGAGCGGCCCGGCCAGGAGAATCTGCGTGAACACATCGGGCGGCGTTAGAATAGCGGCACCGATTAAAAAAACCACAATCGCATAGGGACGGGCCTTAGCCATAATGGCGCCGTTGATAATTCCGATTTTCCCGAGGAAATATCCGATAACCGGCACCTGAAAAGCGAGCCCGAAAGCAACTATCAGCAGACCCGCAAATGATATATAACTTGAGACGGTGATGATCGGGTTTAATAACTCGCCCCCGTAGCCGATTAAAAATTTTATGGCAAACGGAAGAACGAGAAAAAAGCAAAATGACGCGCCACCTAAAAAGAGGATAGTCGAGAAGAAAGCCATCGGCAAGACGACTTTTTTCTCCTGATCATAAAGTCCGGGACCGATAAATTTCCAAAGCTGATAAAAAACTATCGGCAGGGCCAAAAATAGACCTGCAAACAGGGAAACTTTAAGATAGGCATAAAACGATCCGGTCACCTCGGTAAAGTGAAGCTTGACATCGCCCAGGGGCATTATCAGGAACTTGAAAACATAATCGGCGAAGGCAAAGGCGAGGATGGCCAAGACGACGATGGAAATCAGGCCTTTCAGCAGCCGCCAGCGTAATTCCTCGATATGATCCAGAAACGGCATATTGCCAGATTTTTTCGATTCCGGCTCTTTCTCCGACTCCTCATCCGGCTGTGATTCCTTTTGATAATTCCCAAAATGTTCATAGGCATTCGGTTTGGGGGAGGAATCGATTAAATCATCCTTGTCGGTCTTATCTTTTTGCGAATCATCATTCATAATTATTGAATTTGTCGGAAAATCAAATTAAAGTCAAATCATTTTCAAAAATTAATTCTACAGGGATTATGATCTTCTATTTCGAACCATTTTCGGCCAGGTGTTCGTCTTTATTATTATCAACGACTGGAAGAAGACCCCAGTGAAGTTTTTTTCGGAGAATCTCATAAAAAGAATTTTCGGAAAAGCGGATAAGCTTAACCGTATGTTTGGCTCTGGTAATTTTAAGCGATCCGGTCGGGGAGAATTTGGTGGCCACCTGACCATCGATGGTAAGAAGGGCTTTGCCATGTTCAGATTTGATTCTGACTTCGATTTCCAAATCGGGCGAAAAAACCATCGGTCTTGATGTCAGCGAAAAAGGTGATATCGGAGAGACGATGAAGGCCGACATATCGGGATTTAGAATCGGTCCGCCGACGGCGAGCGAATAGGCGGTGGAACCAGTTGGAGTGGCGATTATCAATCCATCACCGGTATACGAAGTAATATATTCTTTGCCGCAATAAAGAGATAAATTTATGACCCGGCTAACCCCTCCCTTATCAACCACTATATCGTTCAGGGCGTAAGGAGATTCCAGCGGAGGTCCACTGATAATATCGCATTTTAAAACCAGTCGACTTTCAATATTGAAATCATTTTTTACAACTCGATTCAGAGCATCTTCAAGCTGGTTAGGCGTCAATTGCGTTAGAAAGCCGAGAGAGCCAAGGTTTATGCCGAGTATCGGGGTTTCCGATTTTCCTATGGCTCGAGCGGCTGAAAGCAATGTCCCGTCGCCGCCCATAGAAATGATAATGTCGGCCATTTGCCCGAGTTTCTCTGCCGAGACGGTTGGGATTTCGATACTAATTTCTTCATCTTCACGACGGCCAATGGTCAGTTTATAATTATTTCGGCGACACCATTGCGAAACAATATCAACCGCCTGGAGAGCATCGGGTCTATAAAAATTGGCAAATATTCCAAAATGCATTTAACTGTCCATTATTTATTGGAGATTCCGGATTTGTTTTTTCTGATTGATCGAATTGACTCCGGATTCAATTGATTATTTTTTTTTACAATTATTTTTGGTCGCGGTTGATCCTGCCGAAGAATCTTCTTCATCAAATGACCCTTGGTCAATCCGATCTCTTCCAGCAAAATCCTTCTATGGCCATGTTCAACAAAATTATCAGGGATAGCCATCGTATCAAACTCGCCTTTGTAACCATATTCCGCCAAATATCCGGAGATCATTTGCCCCAGCCCGCCGATTCGAGCGTTTTCCTCTGCTACAATAATCCGGCTATAATTGGCCAGACAATAATCGAGCATTGCGGTGTCCATCGGCTTGATAAACCGGGCATTTATAACGGTAAAGGGATTAGTTTCGCTCAATTCATCACAGGCGTCAAGGGCTTCCGGTACCATGGTGCCCACGGCAATAACGGCTGTATCGCCGCCCTCTCTGAGAATTTCCCATTTGCCAATTTCGATTTTGTCGATTTTATTCGTCATTGGATACGGGACAGAACCGCGAGGATACCTTATGGCACACGGCCCTTCGAGTTTTTGTTCGGAAAGCATCGATAGCATAGAGCGGAATTCATCGCCGTCCTTGGGAGCCATAATGGTTAGATTAGGCACCGTGGATAAATACGACAGATCAAAACAGCCATGGTGAGTCGGTCCATCCTCGCCTACCAGGCCGGCTCGATCCAGACAGAGTACGACCGGCAGTTTTTGAAGCGCGGCATCGTGGATAATCTGATCATAGGCTCTTTGCAGAAAGGTTGAATAAATCGCCACAAACGGACGATGGCCCTCGGCGGCAAGACCGGAAGCAAAACAGACTCCATGTCCCTCGGCAATACCGACATCAAAAAATCTATCAGGGTATTTTTCTGCAAATTGAGTCAAACCGGTTCCGGGCGCCATCGCGGCGGTAATTGCAACAATATTTTCATTTTTAGAAGCAAGTTCTACCATGGTGTCGCCAAAGACATTGGTATAAGCCGGTAAACCGGCTTTGGAATTGCTTTTGCCGGTGATCTTATCAAAGGAACCGATACCATGAAAACGAGTCGCATCCTCCTCAGCCATAGCAAACCCTTTACCCTTGACAGTAATAACATGGAGAATCTTGGGACCGCCGATATTGTTTATTTGTGTAAGGGTTTTGGTCAGAAGCGGTACGTCGTGGCCGTCAATTGGTCCGAAATAGCGAAAACCGAGTTTATCAAACAGATATCCGGGGATAAAAATACCCTTAATGGAATCTTCGAGATTAGAAACGACCGTCCGGATTTTATCCCGGCGTTTGAATCGGCCGGTTAGTTCCCAGATTTCGTCTCTGAGTTTATTGAACCGTTTATCGGTCATTATATTGGTCAGGTATTTTGACATCGCGCCGACATTCTTTGAAATCGACATCTCATTATCATTGAGAATAACCAGCATATCTTTTTGAGAAGCACCGGCATTATTCAAGCCTTCAAAGGCCAAGCCGCCGGTCAGGGCACCATCGCCAATGACGGCAATGACTTTATTTTTCTTTTTATGCAAGTCACGCGAGGTAGCCAGTCCGAGCGCCGATGATATCGCGGTAGAAGCATGACCGGCTCCGAACGGATCCGCCGGTGATTCCGAGCGTTTGGGAAAACCGGACAATCCTTTATACTGCCGGATAGTGTTCATGCGGTCGCGGCGACCGGTGAGCAGTTTATGAACGTAGGCTTGATGTCCGACATCCCATACAATTCTATCCTGTGGAATATCATAGGTAAGATGGAGGGCCAGGGTCAATTCGACAATTCCGAGATTGGAGGCCAGATGTCCCCCGTTTTGAGATACGACCGTTATAATCTCCTGTCTGATTTCCTCGGCCAATTCCGTCAATTGTTCCGGCTCAAGTTTTTTCAGGTCTGACGATTTTTGTATTTTTTCAAGAAGTGACATATTTAGTATTCCCGGCGTCCTATATATTGGGCAATAAACTCAAAATGGTTCTGTTCCCATCCAAACTCATTGCTGATTAAAATCGCTTCATCAATCAATTTTTCCGCATCTATTTTTGCCTGTTCCATGCCCACGGTTCCCGGATAAGTTGCCTTTTCATTTTTACAGTCGGAGCCGACTTCCTTTCCCAACTTTTTTTGGTCGCCCTCAATATCCAGAATATCATCGATTATTTGAAAAGCCAGGCCGATTTTCTCACCATAGACCGATAGCCTTTCCAAATCATTCTCGCCGGCGCCGGCCAAAATCGCCCCGATTCTGACCGAGGCCCGTATCAAAGCGGCCGTCTTATGTATATGAATATACCTTATTTCTTCCAGCGAGGCTTTCTTTTTTTCCGCATCCAGATCGGCCATCTGCCCGGCCAGCATGCCGTACGTCCCGGTAGCATTGGCTAATTCACTGACCACGAGCGCGGAACCGGAGCGACTGATAAGATTAAAGGCCAGATCATGAAGCGCATCGCCAGCAAGAACCGCGACTGCTTCATCATACTTTTTATGCAAAGTCGGTTGTCCCCGCCGAAGATCATCATCATCCATACAGGGCAAATCATCATGAATCAACGAATAAGTATGCACCAATTCCAGAGCGCAGGCGGCCGGATTAATTACTTTGGTATCATGGCCATTGAAGGCGTCATAGCCGGTCAGGCATAAAATCGGACGAATTCTTTTTCCGCCAGCCATCACCGAATAGCGCATCGCTTCATGCAGAATTTGCGGATATAGATCAACCGGAGGAAGATACCTGGCGAGCATTTTATTCACTTCCAGCCGTTTCTGTTCTAAATAGTCAAGACCGCTGACGGTCATTTCAGCCCCCATATAATCATTCCTCATCAAAATCGACTTCAATTAACTGTTGGTTCTGCTCTTTGATAATTTTTATTTTCTTTTCCGCTTCGGTCAGTTTTTTATTGCAGAAACCGGCCAGTTCAATACCCTCGGTATATAGCGCCAGTGATTCATCAAGATTGGATTCACCCGATTCGAGCTGATCGGTAATCTCTTCCAAACGATTCAAAGCCGATTCAAAATCTTTTTCGCTTTTCTTTTGGGCCATATCATTCGCTCTTTTCCACCTTATCCACCAAGGCCGTAAAACGACCGTCGGATAAAACCGTTTCAACTTTATCGCCGGACTTAATCG
>JBDRRI010000234.1:0-9254 GCA_043825815.1 Candidatus Zixiibacteriota bacterium | reverse complement strand
AGGGCATATTAAATATGTATAAAATTGAAAAGAAAGAATTTGGTCTTTGGCTAACTTTTGGCGGTCTTATTTATGCCGAGGAAATGGAAGCCTGGTATAATGATTTTAAAGTAGCGTTGACTGACTTCAATGAGGATTTTACAGTTTTTGTCGATATGCGAACGCTTAAACCTCTTAGCAAAGAAGCCCAGGAATTTATGTTTAAAGGACAGGTGGCCGCCAAAGAACAAGGCATGATACGTTCGGTTGTCATTCTTAACAATCCGGTAACAACGGTGCAATTTAAACGGATTGCTCAGGAGACTGGAATTTATGAGTGGGAAAGATACATCGATGCTTCGACGAATCAGGATTGGGAGCGAATCGGACTTGATTGGCTTTTAAAAAAGATTGATCCTGAAATGAACACGGTACCCGTGCGATAGTTTTTATTGATAAGCTTATTATATCCCGGCGGCTAATATTTTGGAATATTCCAAACCGTCTGGATATTTTATACTTATTACAAAAAGTCCCCGAAAATCACCTTCATTATATCCCACCGCATTATCATCAGGATAAAGCTCGGTTAGTTTTGAATTAAGGTCTTCCGACATCTGTTTAATATCGCCGTGACAATTCAGGCAATTTTTTTCCATATAAATTGGTTTATAAAAGAGATAATAGTTTTCATTATTGATTTTTCGGAAATCTTCATAATACTCAAGCCGTGTGGCGTTTTTTTCGAATTTGTCCAGAATTAATGTTTGGATTGAATCGGGAGTATTGTTCTTATTTCTGTTTCGGGAGGAAATCCGATTTAACTCAATTCCTTTTTGAGAATCCGACATGGAGAGTTCGGGGACGAAATCCGAACAGATATCAATCGATTCAACAAGACCATAAGAACGTATCGATTCACTGAGAGTTCTTTTGGCCGCCATGGTAAATGATTCGATTTTCTTGGCTGAAGCCTGGCGAAGAATGGCAAGATCAGCCTTATTGATATCCTGAAGCGAAGAGATCAACTCGTCTTTAATTTTAGGAGTTGTTTTATTGCCGCAGGAAAATATTGAAAGCAAAGATACCAACATTATCGTCATTACAATATTCCGATACATATCCAACCTTTCGCTTAAGATTTTCTAATATAAAGGGTCCATCCATTTTTTGTGCCGGCCTTTATAAAGCCATCAAAACGATGAATAATTTCCGGGGGAATTTTTCCTCTCACAATTATATTGCCAAAATGATTATAGCGCTTATCATAAGACAACGGATGGCGCCCAACCCAGGCATGATATTTGGGTAGATAATTATAATCCACAATTCGTCCAATATTCCCGAACCGGTAATCAACTATCGGAGTGGTGACAATCCCCTTATTCCAAACGATATAATAGTTTTGGAATTGTATATACATCGGTTGGCCCCGAAATTCGTAGTCAATTATTATCGCCGCCAGTGGCAGTTGACCGTTGTGGGGAAAAATATCCTGTCGAAAATTAACATTCTCCCGGTTAAAATCGTTGTAATAATCGTACCATAGTCCAATATTTATAACCGTAAGAATAACAATAAAAATTTTAATAATTAGCGGAGTTCTATTTTTTAACAGCCGCGCACCGAGAATCAGTAACGAAATTAGGAAAACAAATCCGAAGCGCTGATAAATGTATTCTTCGCCCGGGAGTCCGTGCGGCAGAAAGAAAAAGCAAAGGAATGTGACCGCTATTAAAACTGGAATAATATTGGATAAACCCTCCTTGAAAATTTCTTTTAATTGCCGACGGGCAAGAATAATTCCAATCAGCGCCGTTAATATAATTGCCGATGAAAACAGGACCGCAACCAATACACCGGAGGTACCCTCGAACAGGAAATAATTATCAAATTTTAGTAAATCAAGAAATCGATCGCTGTATAACTTTATAAAATTTCCGGTATAATAGTCGGCTAATTGACTGAGTGTCTCGGAATTGCCGGGACGGGTAAAAAAGAACCACCAGATTAATGTTATTATTCCTGTCGGAAGTACAATAAGAAAATCGCCAAATAACTTTTTCCACACCAAACGATGTTTATATAGAACCGTTGAGACATATAAAAACATGGCGAAAAGAAAGGCCAAGGCGTGTGTAAAAAAGATAAAAGCGAAAAATATTGTCAGGATAATTCTGTTTTTAAGGGAGCCATTTTCCAAATAATTAAGAGTATAGTAAAATGATAAAAGCGCCAGCGGCATACCCATTGTGAATATAACAAACCCCCAGCTACAGCTAAAATGATGAATTAAAGTAAAAGCCAAAAGAGAATACCAGATATTGCCGTTAAACCTCCGAATTATCAGTAGAACTGATAGAGGTAAAAGAATGGCATAGATACCAAAGAAAAGATGATTGCCAAATTCAATCGATGGAAAAATCGGCAGGGCGCAGAATATCGTATGCACGACCCCCGGCTTAAACAAAAAATGAATCTTAAAATATTGGGAAAAAAGGTTATCAGGGTAGCCTATATATTTATAAATAGTCGAAACCGCCAGATGATTGGGAATATCAACCCCGGGAAGCAGACGGAAGATTATCATTTGTAAAAACACCGCCAGTGATAGCAGGGCAAATATAATTGTAAACGATTTTGATTCCCGATATATTTCTTTAATAAATGAAAAGCGCATAGCCAAATATTTTATTAAATTATTGTTGCATTCTTATACAATTAAAGGAAATTATAGAGCATATAATCGGGATATGCAAGTTATAAGTTGGTCAGAGAATTGGTTGAAAATTTATAGGCAAGATTGCTTTGATTTAAAGTGGAGGTTTATTATGAAAATTTTATCAATTATCGGAATTATTATCATTTTGGGAATCCTTGTCGTTTGTCAGGGAACTGATAAGGGAAACTTGAAGACGGAATCCATATTATCAATTATAGACACCGTTTATTCGCCCGATTCAGTTCTTATTGAATATGAGGTAAGCGGAGCCGGAAATAAAGCCCTTGTTTTTATTCATTGCTGGTGCTGTGATAGAGGCTATTTTGAAAATCAAATTAAATTCCTATCGCCAAACTATAAAATTGTTGCCATTGATTTAGCCGGACATGGAGCTTCGGGTCTGAACAGAGATGAATGGACTGTTTCCGCCTATGCTCAGGATGTTGCCACGGTTGTCAATAAATTGGGTCTTAAAGATATTGTTTTAATTGGTCATTCGATGGGGGCGATGGTTATTTTGGAGGCGGCTGATTTACTTTCCGGCAAAGTCAGAGGAGTAATCGGAATCGATAATTATCAGGATTTCAATCACGATTTGCCACCCGATCAGATTGAACAATATTTGACTTATCTCAATACGGATTTCAAAAATAATACCAAGATATTCGTAAAACAGATTTTTAACGCTCAATCGGACTCCGCTCTGATTGAAAGAATATCCGAAGACATGTCGATGTCTCCGGAATCGGTTGGAATCGAGTCTTTCAATAATCTTCTTCATTTCGATTATAAAAAGGCTTTGAGCCGCCTGAATATACCGGTTCGTGGAATTCATGGCGATATGAATCCGACCAATACTGAAGCCAATAAAGAAATATATAATGATTTTGAAGTTGTAATAATTCCGGGAACAGGACATTTCCCGCATCTGGAAAAACCCGAATTATTTAATCAGGAACTGAAGAAAATTCTAAATGAATTTTGGAATATGAAATAGAAAAACTTCAATCGCGCTGAATTCGCTGCAATGTCTTGCGATGACGATTATATCGCACCAGACCGACAAAGAAAGTCATTATTCCGACCGGAATGAAGATCCAACCGATTATTGAGTATACCGGTGTCTCAAAAAATCGGACAAAAGCCAGTCCGCTGATTATCAAGGTCAAAGCTGTTCTAATATAAGCCAGAAAAGTGTTCTGGTTTGAAAGAATTGTCCTGTCGGTTGCCAAATGATCCCGAAGGTCTTTTTTGCTATGATCATACTGTGCATAGACCTCGTCGTCAGGGTGCATTTTATTGCCGAATAATTCCATAGAATCCTCCTTATCGTATACCCGATTTAACGGGTTTGAAAACATTACGTAATAAAAATAAAATCTAATAAACTTGTTTGTGACAAGCCTTAAATGGCATTTCCATCTAAATATAAAACAATGATGGCGTTGCAACGAATAAAATAATTATGATAAAAATATATTGAATTAACTCTATAATTTATTTTACTTAAGGGTAAGTGTCATTTATTATGAAAATATCAAATAAATCATTTTAGGGAGGTCCATTATATGTTACTCAAATGCGATCGCTGTAATAACCTGATAACCGATGATCTGGCTAGCGTGGGAGATCCGTGCACCAAAGAAAGATGCTATGGCTCTTTCGTTTTTTATGCCAATACCCTGGTTATTCCGAGCAAGAAAATTATGCTTAAATGCAATACCTGCGGTAATGTCTATGCGGCGAGTCCTAAAAGGGCGATTTTCGATAAATGCGGCGTAGCCAAATGCGAAGGAAGACTGGAAAGATTTTTCGGTTAATTAAATTATCGGTCGTCTATGACGGAAGCGTTATATTAAATGCAAAGAAGCCGTATGGCGTTGGCCATCCGGCTTCATCTATGTAAAGCATTAGATCAGAGATTAGAATCCGAATCGTGGGTTCCCGCCGGAATCTTCACAATATTCAAATTTATCTTCCTGCAATTCTCTGAGCGCCAATTTTATCTCTTTATTTTCAAGTTTGAGATAGTTTTGCATCAGCGTCAATTGCCGATTTTGAAGTCTTATGTTGTTTCCGTGTCCGAAATTGATTTTCATCTGAATATCTTTTATGCTGTTGGCAATATCCTGCTTCTGAGAATAAATGTTACGGATTATTTTCAAATCGCGAATATCATCTTTGAGATCCTGCAAATCTTCTTTAAAGTTAATCGTAGTCTTAGCGACCGAACTATTATGGCCTTTGGAACGGCTATCAATTTTATTTATACGGTTAACCAATTTTCCATTGATGTCATACCGGAGTTCATTTTGAGATCTTTCAACCTCGGCGGCGAATTGCTTTATCATTCTTTGCGATCCCACTATATCATTTTTAATCTCATTATCAATTTTCCGTTCAATTTTATTCACGGCGAAATTGGATTCAAATCTCCGCGCCTCGTTCCAGCGCTCAATCAGTGTGGATAGACGATTATAATCAGCTTTGCTATCAGCCAGATTATAACGTGATTGAATAATATCCTGACGATCCTGGCGTCTTTCAACACGGTTGTTAATCGTCTGGGCATTGATCGTCCCGAAAACCATGATAAGGACTATTATCATTGCCATCACTTGTGTTATTCTTTTGTAACGCATTTTCAAACTCCTTCTTTTAAGTTCATTGCGCATTCAAGCAACATTCTAATTTCTTTATAAATGATATATGCAACCCCAATGCCCAAAATAAAGCGTTTATATGTTGTTGAATAGAAAGAGGATAGGGGGCAAGAAAAAAAACCGGATGGCCTGTTAGTACCATCCGGTTCAAGATTTTCAGGGAAATGCCCATAAATTGGGCATGATCGCTTACGGGGATTCCATTACCACCGTTTCTTTGATTTGCGTTTTATAAAGGACGTCGGTAGATATTATGCCCTGTCCACCATTGACAAAAATGACAAATATAAAATAGGGGATAAATTTTTTCGGCTTGCCAGTATTTTCGACAACGCCTTTCAATTGAATTTTGCTTCCATCCGATGTATTAAAATTGCCTTTGGGTGAAAGTTCTTTAAACTCGACTTTAATGTAGCCCGGTTTGCCGCCGCTTTTGGCTGGCTTAACCTCGACCACTTCCGCTCGGCCCTGAGCGCCGGCCTCAACCACCGTTACTCCGCCGATTTGAATATCTTCGGCGAGATAAACCAAAAGCGGAACGCCGGCCTGCACCGTTTTGGAAGTGATTTTCATATTGGAATCGAAACGGACCAGTATTTCCTGTTCTTCCGGAATAACCATGGTCCGGGCAATTGCATCAAATGACATGATGAATAAAAACATCAAAGCTACGTAAATTATACTTTTACTTACCATATTAAACTTCATAATAAGTCCCCATATTAAATGTTAAAAATTTCTACTTTAATTTAGGCAAGCCCTCTTTAAGTCCCGGTGAGAAAGATATTTTAATCGTTTTCTGAATATTTGTAAACGTAATATCTCCCTCTATTTCAAACAGGGAGTATTTGTCCTGAAAAACCCGGGTATCACTGGGTGCTTTGCCCAGTTGGCACAGATGCTTCAATTCATCGAAAGCGATATGAATATCATCCCCGATCTTCCACTCCAGCGAGTACTCTTTCGACTGAATCTGTTGGTCGGGATTGTTCCAGCTTGGATTCTGGCCATTGGGCGTAACCTCTATATGAAGATGTCCATTATCCGGGATTGTCACCAATTTATATGTATATGTTCTTTTCTTATCCCATTTTTCCGCATCTTTTATATAAGCATTGATAGCCTCAATCTCTTTGGAATTGGACGACGATAGTTTACTCTTTACATCTTTTAAAAGATCAACGGCGGTGCCAAGCAGGAAGGTCGGATTACCGGCAGAATTATTTATCCGCTCCTTGATATTTTCGTACTCGGTTAATCCCTCCTGAGATACAACCTTTTGAGCAACGATGGTCTTTTTGGCCACCGCCAGCTTCTCTAGTTCGCCTCGCAATGTCTTTTCCGAAGGACTTAATTTCTGACCGTATTCGGCGTCGAATTTAATCTGTTCCGATATCGCCGCCACCATTGCCGTATCCTGTTTCGAAGCGATATATTGGCTAAATAGATCCCAATATTTCAGGGACCGATCGCTTCTCAGGAAAAGGTCGGAATCCTCTTCTCCGACATGCAACTCCGTCAGGTCGGCAACCAGTTTGTTGTGAAAATCGCGCAATATCAGACTATCGGTATTGGCAACCCGAACCGGCCAGCGGGTGCTGTCCTTGACTATTGCGGCAAAATCGAAAATTAGATTATCCAGTTTTCCAACCGATTTGCCCAGATCGAAATTATGATAGGTACTATAAATCCTCTCGGCTGGCGTTTGGAAATTGGGGAAGATATTTTTAATCAACCATTTATTTTTGTATTCGCTGTATTCATTCTTAATTGTATTTCGCTCTTTGGCCGTTGTACCCTTAATGTCGTTGTTATGATTCTTTAATATATTATCCTCTACACGATACGGCTGTTTTAATAAATAATGGAAATGATAGACAAACGGCAAAGAATAAAGAATTATCCAAATAATCGATAAAATCGTTACCATTTTTGTTACTCGGCGAAGCGCCGAGATGCGCCGGTTTCTGACAATATTACTTAACAGCCAATAGAACGGCTCCTTGACGCCCGAAGGACGAATTTTTTGAGGGGGAGTATAAACCGATCGACCGATATCGGCGCCGATTTTTGTCGGCGGATTACCGGTGTTGGATGTGAAAAATATATGAAAATTAAGTGTTCGGCCAATAACCACTCTCAAAAATTCACGTAACTTGACCAATACATTTCTAACCGATCCAGCCCATTGGACATTAGAAGATATTTTGTTGGAATTGAGAATTTTTTCCAAAAATATCTCAAAATCCTCGGCCAGATATTTTTCTTCCTCGGGACTGATTAATACTGTCTGGCTTTCACCGGAAAATCCGGGCAAAACATCGGCCTTATTGATTACTAGCGCGATCGGTATCGGCATTCTAGCATTAAGCGGCGCAATCTGCTCCAGCATGTTAACAAAAGAGGCTACGTGCGATTGAACTTCAATCTCTGCACCAAGAATTTTAGGGTCAAAAAAGAAAAGAATTCCATCACACCCGCTCATAAATTCCATCACCGTTTCCGACTGTTCATCACGCTTGGTGATCGAAACGGCATTGCCGCCGTAATCATAACTGACCACCGGGACTTTTTTGGACCGGTTTAAAATAGCAGTAAACTGCAATACCCGGCCGACCTTGGTCGGATCCGGGAAATTTTTATCGCCGCGATAATCGACCACCGTGCCGGAATCACCCGAGGTGCCCAATCCCCAGAGAGCGCGGTAGTTATTCAAGAACTCTCCGGCAGTAGCGTTATCGGTAACCGAAATCTGAAGGTCCTTGGCTATCTTACACTCTTCGTTGAGAACTGTGTAGTACACTGTTTTGCCGCTGTTAGCATGACCGAAAACGCCAACTCTGACGCCGTGCGGGAATTCAATGCCGCCTACTTTGCCCTTTTTCCCTTTAGATTTGGAAGCGGCTTTGGCGCCCTTGCTGAAAACTTTAAATATCTTCGCGAATTTCATTTTATTATTATCTCCACCAACCTACTTATTGGCCGATTCATAGGTTGAGGTTGCCCTTTGTTCCAATTCATTCAGTTTATCTTTGGTTGTATTGTTCCATTTGATCGGAACGTATATTGCCAATAAAACAAATATTAAAATTAATATCGAATAATAGAAATAGGCTGAGTTGCGCTCGGTGAGGGAAAGCCGGAAATAACGAAAGCTGGAGAAAAGATTTAAAATACGGCTCCAGATATCGCTCGCTTTGGCTTTCACTATCGACCAGAAACTGTTTTCAACGAGGTATCCCCACGCCCTCAAATATTGTTCGAAAATCTTATTTTTTTCACTTAATTTATTAAATTCGCCCACGCCCTGAAGATGAAACTCAAGCGAATTCCGGTCTTTCGCCAATTCCGAGCCAAGATCGGTACGGCGGCGAGAAAGCTCCAGGATTTTCATCGGATCCGATTTGGATAAAAATGCTTCGGGGGACATATCGGTATGAACGCCGCTGGCGAATTTGGATATATATCTTCCAATTTCACCGAGTAAAAACGAATTCAATTCAAAATTATTGTTGAGACTTCCCGTCCGAAACAGCATCGGCACCAGACTCTCCTCAAAGAAAGTCACATCGCGCTTGGCCGTTCTCAAATCGCGGCAGTAAAGATAAGTCTTGTTCGACTGACCATCGGTATCGGCCTCGGATTCGAAAAAGGTGATAATCACCTGAATTGTGAGTTGCCGTAAATCAGAGCTGGTCAGCGGTCCCTGCTTAATCTTGCTCAGGAAATACTGATCGACCTCAATAGCCTTATCACGCTGTTGGCGCAATGCCTGAAACATGGCGCTGATACCATGATAGGTCTGAAAAAACGCCTCGGTTTTAAAATTATCATAGCTATTTTCGTACTTATTCAGGTAGTCGAAAAGATCTTCAATATATTCCTTGATT
>JBDRRI010000233.1:0-5475 GCA_043825815.1 Candidatus Zixiibacteriota bacterium | reverse complement strand
TCTCCCCCGTCAATGGTGAAGCAATCTTGCCCATATTATGCATAGCTGACATTTGCAGAGATACAACCAATTGAAAGAAATTCGCATCAATTTTTGTCTGATCTTCCATTACAACCTCTCATAAATCATATAATAAACATATTATTAATAAATAAAGTTGATATTGCAAGCCGTTTTTATATCATTAACCGAATTGCGCCAATTGTTGACGATCAACAATATTTTGTTCAAGGTATCGCAATAATTTCCGATCCTCATCGGAAAGTTTCGCGCCGCTTAATAGAAAATCAATTATTTTCCTCGTGACCGGAAGAATATCGGTATCAATTGCCAAATTGGCTATTTTTAATTCCGGCAGACCGTGCTGTCTCGTACCAAAAAACTCACCCGGCCCGCGTAGTTGTAAATCGGCTTCAGCTATTTTGAAGCCATCGGAAGAACTCTGAAACATATCCAGACGATCTTTGGCAATACTGGAAATCGGTGGAGTGGCTACGGCAATGGCCATCCCTTTTTGATTTCCTCGGCCAACTCTTCCGCGTAGCTGATGCAATTGCGAAAGTCCAAATCGCTCGGCATGTTCGATGACAATCACGGAAGCCGAGGGGATATCAATACCGACCTCGATTACAGTTGTGGCCACCAATATATCAAGCTCTCTTGCCTTAAAAGCAGTAACTATTTTATCTCTTTTGACGGCCGCCATTTTTCCATGAACCAAGCCGACTTGATATTTGGAAAACACTTTGTTCTTAAGAACTTTGTATTCTTCCTCGGCCGCCTGCAAATCCAGCTTCTCGGATTTTTCCACCAACGGATAGATGATAAATATCTGACCATTGTTATTTAAAATCGATTCCAGATATTTATAAATTTCCTGCCGAGCGGAAGCAAAGCGCCACACTGTTTTAACCGGTTGCCGGCCGGGAGGCAGATTGACAATTGAGGTTATATCCAAATCACCGTACAATGTCAACGCCAATGTTCTCGGAATCGGCGTGGCGGTCATCACCAGCGTATCGGGATGCTGGCCCTTGACAATCAATTTCCCCCTCTGTTTTACGCCAAAGCGATGTTGCTCATCTATCACAACCAAACCCAGTTTGGCAAATTCCATAGCATCAGAAATAATTGCATGTGTCCCAAAGATAATATCAATATCGCCGTCTGCAATGGCCTTATCAATTTTTCGCCGTTCCGCTTTTTTCAATGATCCGGTAACTAAAGTTGATCTAATCCCGATTTTTTCAAGCGCTTCTTTCCAGCCTGAATAATGCTGATTGGCCAAAAGTTCGGTTGGCGCCATTATGGCTGTTTGCAGTTCATTTTCGGCGCAAAAGACAGCCGCCAAAAGAGCAACCACTGTCTTACCGCAGCCGACATCACCCTGTAATAATCGATGCATTGGCACCATCTGTTGCATATCGTCGAAAATTTCCACAAGAGCGGATCTTTGATCCTCAGTAAGTTTGTAGGGCAGTAAACGGGCAAACTGTTTGATCTTTTCGCCCGGCTTTTTGCATTTGAATTTTTTGGTGAGTTTCTTTTTGCTTTTTCTATTTTTCAATATAAGCAATTGGAGTTCAAGCAGTTCATTAAAAGCCAGCCGTCGCCGGGCGGAATTAATATCGGTTATTTTGCGCGGGTAATGAATATATCGAATGGCATCCCAGTATGACATCAGCTGGTAATCATTGCGATATTTTTCGGGTAGGAATTCATCAAAATGGCCGTCAATCAGTTCTAATGCCTTATTGACCATTTGCCTGAAAATACGCCCTGTTATTCCGGCCGATTTTAAATCCCCGCCGGATGGATAAACAGGGATAATTCTTCCCGAATGTATTAATTGATGATCATCATCTTCAATACGTTCTATTTCTGGATGGACCATTTGATTCTGCAGAAAATAGGTAACGACTCCGGTGACCGAATAAATATCCCCCTTATTAAACATCTTTTCCAAATATTGATATCCCGAAAACCAGATCAATGAAATATGGCCGGTTTCATCGCCCAATACAACCTCAAGCCGTTTCTTGCGTCCCATTAATATCCCCTTCCCCAATACCCGGCCTATTATTGTAACATTCATATCAAGTCGGAGAGTGCCGATGGGAACAATCATGGAACGATCAATATAACGCCTTGGCAAAAAATGTAATAAATCCGATACAGTAATAATTCCGATCTTGCCGAGGATTTCCGCACGGCGGGGACCGACACCCTTAAGAAACTGAATGCTTGATTCAGGATTTAAACCAGCCATATATTTAGAGTACTTTTTGACTTATTCTAAGTCAACAACAATATGGAAACACTTTCTCCGAATTTTATTGACATCGTTGTTCTTATACTGTACCATTCCAAAAAACAAGGAGGCTTTTTATGCAAAGAACTCAATTGAGAACAGTGCTGATATTGCTGGTCGTTTTTTCCACCAGCTTATTTGCCGCAGAAGAGAAAAAGAATCACAGGGCACTTGATCTTGGATTGAATGTTACTCAATCTTCATATTCGGACAGTTGGACCGGGGGTGAGGCTGGAAACGTCACCTGGGTTATCAATGCCGATGGCAAATTCACGCATATATTATCAAAAGTTATTACATTAAACAGCACCGCCAAGCTTGCCTTTGGGCAGACTTTAACCCAGGACAAAGAAACTAAAACTTGGGCGAAACCAACCAAATCGACCGATAAGATTGATCTCGAATCGGTGGCCATGTATGATCTCAAATCCTATATAGAACCGTATATGGCGCTTAGGTTTGAAAGTCAATTTTTGGATGCGTCCGATGAGATAAAGGATCGCTATATCAATCCGATAACTTTAACGATATCAGCCGGTGTGGCGAGACAAATTATCAAAAATGAAAAGAGCGATATTTTAAGTCGCTTCGGTTTCGCATTTAAAGAATATTTTAATAAGTATTCCAAGATGACTATTACTTATTCATATCCCCCTGACACTTCATATGCAGATGAATCCAAAACGACATCCGATGGCGGACTTGAATCTGTCACAGACTATAAATTCGTCTTAAGTGACAAAATGGCTTATGAAGGTAAAATCTCTCTTTTCAAAGCGTTCTTTTATTCCGAAAAGGATGAGGTTAAGGGTACACTGGCTGAAGATGACTGGAAAGCGATTGACTTGAACTGGGAAAACAAAATAAGCGCCTCCATTACCAAGTATGTCCAGGTATCATTTTATGTTCAACTCCTTTATGATAAACAGATTAGCTATAAAGGCCGTCTAAAAGAAACCCTCGCACTCGGCCTGACATATAAAATGTTCTAAATATAAATAAGCCGGAATCTCATCGAGATTCCGGCTTATGCTTTTATATATTTTTTTATGTTTCCAAATTTTTTTTCAACCAAACCTTAATTGATGCAATCCTCTGACCGTCTACGTTTTCCACCTCAAAAATCAAATCTTTCCATTTCATTGTTGTTCCAATTGTCGGCACCGAACCGACCAAGTCATAAATTAAACCGCCGACTGTCTCAAATTCCCCATTGTCATATTCGAGATTCAATCCTTCCAAAAGTTCTTCAACCGATAAAGCGGCATCGACGCGATATGAATTATCCGGGAGTTTTATCATTGAGGCGGTTTCATGGTCATGTTCATCCTGGATTTCACCGACTATTTCTTCGAGAATATCTTCCAGGGTCACCAAACCGGAGGTTCCTCCAAATTCATCAATGACAATAGCGATATGTTTTTTATTCGATTTAAATTCAGCCAGCAAATCACTGATAATTTTTTTCTCCGGGACAAATAAAGGTTTGCGAATATATCGCTGTAAATCATGATCGCCTTTTTCATGCACTAAGGCAGTAAACAAGTCCTTGATATATAGAATTCCGACAATTTTATCGGGGTTGTTATCATATACCGGATACCGGGAGAAACCATGCTCCTTGGTAATTCTTTTTATATCTTCCAAACTGGCATTTTTATCCAGGCCAATCATATTGACCCTCGGCACCATAACCTCTCTGACCTCGGTGACATCAAGTTGAAAAATCTGGCCGATCATTTCCTTCTCATCATCCTCAACAATCGGTGCATTTATCCCGGCTTGCTCCGCCAGAGTCTCAATTGCTCTTTCAACAATATCCTCTTTTTGTTCTTCAGTGACATTCTGAATCCGTTCATGTGCAAAAATGCGAGTATAAAGCAAAACCGCCGGCTTAAATATTATATAAACAGACACATAGAAGGGAACGAATTTCAGCATTTCGCGTCCATCCGGCATCATAATTCGGCGCCGAGGCAGGATTTCAATAAATATCAGGTAGACGACCCAAATTACGAACAACCCTACAATATAGGTTATATCCAGACGCCAGCCGAATTGCGATGAAAGATAATTCCCTGAAAGGATGGCAAGCAGAGTTGTTGCCATTAATAACAGAGCCTTAAAAACAATAATCAGGTGAAGCGAAGATCGCGGATTATCAAGTATTTCATCCAGATATTTTTTCTTAAATGACGATAACTTTTCATAAACCAATTCGACTCTTTCCGGTTCCACAAAGGCAACCGAAGAATTAAGCGCAAGAATATATCCGATATAAAACAATGCAATAGTGAAAACAAGATAAACAAAAATTAACATTTATAGTACCTATCCCAAAATAAAAGTTCCTTACTTTTCATTAACCGTGCATCTTCGTCTCTTTCATGATCGAAACCGAGGAGATGTAAATATCCGTGACAGCATAATTTAATCAGCATTGATTGAAAATTGATTCCATCTTCCCGGGCGTAACGAAAGGCGGTATCGGTCGAGATATATATTTCGCCAAAAACATTTTCCACACCGGGTTCGGAATCAATATTAAATGAAAGGACATCGGTGGGGCGATTGACCTTACGAAATTCTTTATTAAGTTTTTTTATCCTATTATCGCGAACAAATATAATATTAATCGAAGATTCGGGAGGCTCCTCTTCCTCCTCAATCAATTGCATCATTTTTTCAATCCGCTTACGCGGAATTCTCCGGTCGGACTCGGAAATAATATTATAATTCATTATTTCTCCTCGACCTTGTCAGGATATTCTATTCGATGATGAAAAACACCAATAAGAATTTGCGTGAATGATTCGCGAATTAGAGCTAAATCTCTTAAAGTCAACGGACAATTTTCAAGTTCGCCCGATTGAAAGCGATCGTTAATAATCCCTTGAACCAGGTTTCTTAAGCGCGATGGTTTTGGATCTGTAAGAGTCCGTGAGGCTGCTTCAACCGAATCGGCCAGCATAACAATTCCTGTTTCCCGATTCTGAGGTTTCGGGCCCGGATATTTGAATTCGTCTACCGACGGGCTTTCTTCGCCCATTTCTTCCTTTGCCTTATTATAGAAATACTTCATCGTCATCGTTCCGTGATGTTCCTCTATAAAATTTAGAACTTCATCGGGCAAATCAGCATCTTCTCCAATTATTCGGCCCTTT
>JBDRRI010000232.1:0-4115 GCA_043825815.1 Candidatus Zixiibacteriota bacterium | reverse complement strand
AAATCGAATATATCAACATTTTCGAGAAGCTTTGTCCCGACTTTTCGAATTTCGGATAATATTTCTCCAACCGCAATTGATTCATCGACAACTATCGCCAAATCGCGCGGGGCCGCCGGGAATTTTGGCAACGGTTTATATATTTTTTGGGAGCGTCTATTTTTTAATAATAACTTAAAATCCAGATAGGCGGTCAAAACCGTCTGTTTGATATCAAACTCTCGCGCAATTTCCGGTCTAATTTCGCCGGCAAAACCAATTACACAATTATCAATTATCAATTCAAAAGCCTTGTTTTTCGAATATGAGCAATTTTCCTTTTCCCGATATAAAACTTCCGGAATATTACAGCCCAGGCATAACGCATCAATTGCCCCTTTTAAATCATAAAATGAGCGCGCCTCACCCTTTTGATACCAGCAATCAGGATTATTGCCGCTTACAGCAATGCCCACCTGCTCTATTTCCTGCGGAGGATTGCCAGGTTGAAAATTATAGCCAATTTCGAATAAGGTCAAATTAACATTTCTCTGTGCGATATTATGTGAAACCGCTTTCAGCAGGGAATAATTTAAATCATTCTGCAAAACATCCAAATCATCGGCAATCGGATTTAAAATTTTTAATTGAGGAGCATTCTCATTCAATTTAGAAAGAAGTTTGGAATTCGCCAGACTGGAATTGTAAATTTCATCATAACCGAGAGCGGTCATAATTGTTCTTGCATTATCCCGCAGTTTATCATCTTCAAATTGAGGCGTATATAGCGGGCCGTTGTTCGAATTTCTTATCTGAATCGCATTAAAACTTTCGATTCTGACTATCTCTTCTATCAAATCTATTTCGCGCGTAATCTCCGGTTGCCAGGTCGGTATTGTAACAACCAGTTTGTCACCTAAATCTTCAATCAGAAATTCCAAACCGGTAAATATTTCAACCATGCGTTCCTTGGAGAAATTCGTTCCCAGAACAGCATTGGCCCGCTTCGGACGGAATTCGATTTTATTCGATTCAATTTTTTGGGGATAACAATCAACTATTCCCTTAAGAACGTCTCCCCCGGCATATTCAGCCATTAATGAAGCCGCCCGATCAAGCACTACAGGAATAATATTGGGATCCATTCCCCGTTCAAAACGATGTGATGACTCCGAATTAATCCCCAGTTCCATCCGGCTCTTTCTTGTAACCGCCATATTGAAATATGCCGCCTCCAGAAGTATATTCTTGGTGCTATCCGTAACTTCCGATTCCAATCCGCCCATAACACCGCCGGCCGCAATACCCTTTTGTCCGTCGGTGATTAACAGTACATTCGGAGTTAATTTGTGCTCGTTACCGTCCAGGGTTGAAAATATTTCGTCTTTTTTGGCTCGCCGGACGACAATCTCTTTTGTCTCTATTTTATCATAATCGAAGGCGTGCAACGGATGGCCGAACTCAAGCATTACCAGATTCGTAATATCTACCACATTGGAAATGGGGCGAATTCCGCTAAGAATTAATTTTCTTTTAATCCACCAGGGCGACGGTTCGATTTTGACATTTTTTATTAATCGCGCCGCATACCGAGGACAAGCGTCAAT
This sequence comes from Candidatus Zixiibacteriota bacterium, assembly GCA_043825815.1. Classification (GTDB taxonomy): domain Bacteria; phylum Zixibacteria; class MSB-5A5; order GN15; family PGXB01; genus JBDRRI01. Next base: position 2,529 of record JBDRRI010000232.1, on the reverse strand, counting down.
ATCTTCGGTTGAAATTTTTATATATTTGTCCGCCGGCTCGTCTCTTTCAACTATTTTAATTTCCGGTCGTTTGATTTTTTGTCCGGAGAGACAGCCGATATCCCGGGCAACGCCGATCGCACAAAGCATGTCCATCCGATTAGGCGTCAGATCCAATTCAATTACGGCATCATCAAGTCCAAGATATTCGCCGGCATTGACCCCAAGAGGAGCCTCATCATCCAAAACCAAAATTCCGGAATGATTTTCACTTATCCCTAATTCCCGTTCGGAACAAATCATCCCATTGGATTCCACGCCTCTCAGTTTTGCTTTTTTGATAGTAAAATTCTCGCCGAGCACGGCGCCTATTTGAGCAAAGACTATTTTTTGATTTAGCGCCGCGTTAGGAGCCCCGCAAACAACTTGCACCTTCTCAGAACCGGTATCAACAATTGCTCTTTGAAGATGATCGGTGCCCTCAATCGGTTCGATCTCAACAATTTGTCCGACAATAATATTCCTAAAGGTCTCGCCAAAAGGTTCCAAAGTCTCTGCCTCAGCGCCGGACAAGGTCAGTCTCTCGGCCAGCTCTTTGGCGGGCCAGGGAATATCGATCAGCTCATTTATCCATTTATATGGTAACTGCATTATCTGAACTGCCTTAAGAATCTGACATCGTTTTCGTAGAATAGCCGAATATCGGTGATTCCATGCTTCAGCATCACCGTTCTCTCCACCCCGATACCGAAAGCAAAACCGGTATATTTTTCAGGATCGATATTGGCGCTGATTAGCACATTGGGGTCAATCATGCCGCATCCAAGAATTTCCAGCCAGCCGGTATATTTGCAGATCCGGCATCCTTTGGCCCCGCACAAAAAGCAGGTAATATCAACCTCTGCCGATGGCTCCGTGAATGGAAAATATGAGGGACGCATTCTTATTTTAGTATCTTTGCCGTAATAATCCTGACAAAACGCCACCAGCGTGCCTTTCATATCCGCCATAGAAATTCCCTCATCGACGTAAAATCCATCGACTTGATGAAAGACACAATAAGAACGAGCCGATATAGCTTCGTTCCGATATGTCTTACCCGGCATAATGACTTTTATTGGCGGCTTTTGGTTTTCCAGAACCCGCGATTGAACCGAGGTCGTATGCGTTCGAAGAAGCATATCATTCTCGACATAAAATGTATCCTGCATATCTCGGGCGGGATGATCGGGTGGAAAATTAAGCGCTTCAAAATTATAATAATCAGTCTCAACCTGAGGACCGCGGGCAATAGAAAAACCCATCCGCTGAAACGAGGCACACATCTGATCAATTGTCTGTGTAATCGGGTGAATCGCGCCCAGCTGATGCGCCTTGCCGGGAAGCGTCGTATCTATAAAAGATTTTGATTGTCCGGCCTTGAATTTTGAACCGGTTGTGTTGATATATTCGGCCAGTTCTCCTCGGGCCTTATTGGCCGCCGCACCGACCGCTTTTTTCTCTTCCGGCGGAAGGTCTTTAATACCTTTAAGGATGGACGTAATTATACCTTTACGACCAAGGTATTTAATATTTACATCTTCAAGATGTTGAGAAGACTCGGCCGTTTCAATAGCCGACCTGGCGTCGGCTATAACTTTATTTATTTCATCAATCTTTGACATATAATGTCTAAGACTGATTAATTTCCCTTGGCCATTTCGGTCAGGCGTCCGAATGTGGAAATATCCCGGGCGGCAATATCCGCCAGAGCTTTCCGATCCAGCCCGACTCCGGCTTTCTTAAGTCCGGTAATAAAGGTCGAATAATTCATCCCGTACTGCTTGGAGGCGGCGGAAATTCGCGTAATCCAAAGACGGCGGAATGTCCGCTTTTTATTGCGACGGTCGCGATAGGCATAAGTCATACCCTTATGGACCGTTTCAATAGCGGTTCTATATAATTTTGAACGCCCGCCGTAATTGCCTTTGGCTTTGGAAAGCACTTTTTTATGGCGACGGTGCGCGGCGACATTATTCATTGCGCGTGGCATAATTCAACTCCTGTGACAGTCTCACTTTAATATGGAACCATCTGTTTTACGCGTTTTAAGTCAGATGGATTGACCAACGTGGCTTTGCGCAGGTTCCGTTTCCGTTTGGGACTCTTTTTCGTAAGAATATGCGTATGGTACGCCTTATTCCTTTTTACCTTACCGGTCCCCGTCTTCTTGAACCGCTTCGCGGCTGACCGATTCGTTTTTATCTTCGGCATTGTCAGACCTCTTCTTTTTCTGCTCTTTCAACAATTTCGGATCAGGCGCCAAAATCATTGATAAATGACGACCTTCCATTTTTGGTTCCTGGCTGACGGTCGCAATATCAGACAGATCTTCTATAACTTTATTTATAACTTTAAAACCTAATTCCGTATGGGCCATTTCCCGACCGCTGAACATCACAAAAACCTTAACCTTGCTCCCCTGCAAAATAAATTCGCGGACGTGCCGGGTTTTAAACTGATAATCGTGCTCATCGGTTTTTGGTCTATATCGCATTCCTCGTAATTGTA
>JBDRRI010000231.1:0-8048 GCA_043825815.1 Candidatus Zixiibacteriota bacterium | reverse complement strand
AAAATTAATATTTTTTTCACAAACTATTGACAATGTTAGAGCGTTCTAATATTATTAGAAGTATGAAACTGACGACCAAAGAAGAAGATTATTTAGAGACGATTTATCGTCTCTCTCGCAAAAGTAATGCGGTGGGTATTTCCGATGTTGCCCGGCAAAGAGGCGTAACTTTGCCGACCGTAATATCGGCCGTTTCTCGTTTGAAAGAGAATGGCCTGGTTACTCAAAAGCATTATGGCAAAATATTTTTGTCTGATGAGGGAGTTAAAAAAGCCGAGCATATTTACCGAACCCATAAGGCAATTCGACAGTTTTTAACCGAGGTATTACGCTTGCCGGCTGAGAAATCGGAAGCCGAAGCCTGTAAACTGGAACATGCCATTGAGGATGAGACAATGAAACGCTTGGCCGCATTCGTAGAGACTTTTCAAGGTTGTCCGGAAAGTGAGACAACCTGCAAACAAAAATATATAAAATTATTCGAGGGAATGGAACCGGAAAGTATAACAGATTTATGACATTAAATGATTTGCAATCGGGACAAAGCGGCAAAATTACCGGAGTAACCGGAAATGGTTCTATTCGACGGCGACTATTGGATTTGGGTATTCATTCCGGAGGAATAATTAAGGTTATCAAAGCCGCTCCTCTAAAGGACCCTCTTGAGGTTTCTCTCGGTAATGGCCATATAACACTGAGACGTACTGAGGCCATCCTTATAGATATCGAACCTTTATAGTCAACCCGCCGTGAAATCAAAACCCCAGATAAAAATCGCTCTGGCCGGTAACCCTAATGCGGGGAAAACGTCGATTTTTAATAATCTGACCGGAGCCCGCCAGCGCGTGGCCAATTTCCCCGGTGTCACCGTCGAAAAAAGAGTCGGCTTCAGATCCTATCGTGATTACGATATCACCTTTGTCGATCTTCCCGGTACATATAGCCTGACGGCCTATACTATCGATGAAAAAGTCGCCCGTGAATTTATCATTAACGAACAGCCCGACCTGATTATCAATGTTATTGACAGCTGCGCTCTGGAGCGCTCCTTATACCTGACTCTTCAGCTCATTGAAATGAGCGTTGATATTGTTATCGATCTGAATATGTGGGATGAGGCGAAGGAATCGGGCGTTGAAATTGATGCCAACAAGCTATCCGAACTTCTCGGCGCGCCTGTGGTCAAGACAATCGGGAGCCGTTCGCAGGGGATTGAAAATCTTCTCGATACCGCAATTGACCTCTTCGAAGTGGGTCGTCATTCCGAGAAAAACGGAAATGGTGGCCATCATCAGCGGCAATACAGAAAACAACACGGACATGTCCACCGTCATCCGCCCATATCTTATGGCTCGCAACTTGATGATGTCGTCGTCGATCTGAGTCATGAAATAAAACAATGTAAAGGTTGCACCGGATGCGGCAATCCCCGCTGGTTAGCCATTAAACTTCTTGAGGGCGATCAGGAGATCCGAACCCGATGTATCCCCGATGAGACGCAATCGCCCGGTTTAACAGAAAAGTTGAACCAATCAATCTCGCATCTTAAATCGACTGCCGCCGATGAGCCGGAAATTGCCATTACCGAGGGACGTTATGGCTATGCCGCCGGTATTGTTCGTGAAGTATTGAAAGCTCCCAAAACCGACCGAATGCAATTCAGTACTCACCTTGATTATTTCCTGACTCATAAATATTTTGGATATCCGGTTTTTCTGGTTATTATGTGGCTTATTTTTCAAGCGACTTTTGTAATCGGGCAATATCCGATGGGCTGGATTGAGAGCGGCATTGAAAACCTGCAAATGCTTCTCGCTTCGGCCATTCCGGCCGGAGTGATTTCGGATATGATAATCAACGGCATCATTGGCGGAGTAGGCTCGGTAATTGTCTTTCTGCCCAATATCATAATAATGTTTTTAGGAATTTCAATTCTTGAAGATTCCGGGTATATGTCACGGGCCGCCTTTTTGATGGATCGCCTGATGCATTTTCTCGGGCTTCATGGTAAATCATTTATCCCGCTTCTAATGGGTTTCGGCTGTTCGGTCCCGGCCATAATGTCAACCCGGACTCTGGAATCGCAGAGAGATAGAATTTTGACCGTTTTGTTAATTCCATTTATGTCGTGCAGTGCCAAGCTTCCGGTCTATGTCCTTTTTGCCGGGGCCTTTTTCGGCGTCGCAGCCGGGAATGTGATATTTGTCCTCTATACTCTGGGAATTGTGATTGCCATTGTCGCCGCAAGAATCTTCCTGGCAACCATTCTTAAAGGTGAATCTCTGCCGTTTGTTATGGAACTTCCGCCGTACCGAATGCCGGGATGGAAATCGGTGGCGATTCATATGTGGGAACGAACTAAAATCTACCTCAAAAAAATGGGAGGCGTAATTCTAATCGCCTCAATTGTTTTATGGGGACTGGGATTTTTTCCCGTTAAAACCGAGTTTTCCACAGATTATGAGGCGCAAATTGAAGAGCTTTCCTCAGTTGAAAGTCAACCGGCTCTGGAAGAAATCGCTCGGCTTCGCGCCCAGAAATCAGCTGAATCGCTGGAATATACATTTATTGGGCGGCTCGGCGATTTTGTCGAACCGGTTGTAGCTCCGCTCGGATTCAACTGGCAGATGGGTGTGGCTCTGTTGACCGGCGTGGTGGCCAAAGAGGTGGTCGTTTCCACTCTGGGGGTTCTGTATCAATTGGGCGATGACGCTAATGAGCAATCGGAATCCTTGATTAAAACGCTTCAAAATCCGAAAAACGGCGTCTCACCGCTGGCCGCTTTTGCCTTCATGGCCTTTGTTCTTTTTTATACGCCATGTATCGTGGCGGTTCTCGCGGTCAAACGCGAGGTGGGAGCGAAGTGGATGTTTTTCACTGCTAATTTCCAGCTGGCCCTCGCCTGGCTCGCCGCCTTTATCATCTATCAGGGTGGCAAACTCCTGGGACTGGGATAGACTCCTTCTTTAATTGATTATCGTCCCATCTTATTATTGAATCTTTCCTGAAGATGCATTATACTTTCCTTGATGGTCTTAAAATTATATAAAAAAGATTGCCTCGAGGCGATGGCGAAAATGAAAGCCGCCTCAATCGACCTGATTGTCACCTCGCCGCCATACAACCTTGGCATTAATTATAATTCTTATAACGATAATATTCCGCGATTCGAATATCTGGAATGGATAACCGAATGGGGAGAAGAGGCGTCTCGAATTTTGAAAGAGGACGGCTCGTTATTTTTGAATATTGGAGCCAAACCGCTCGACCCGACCATTCCGTTCCAGGTTTTAGATTGCCTTCAGGAAGAACTGACCCTTCAGAACATTATTCACTGGATAAAATCTATATATGTCAAAGACGATTCTTACGGCGAGACTTTAGAGGCCAATGTCGGCCATTATAAACCGATTAACTCGCCGCGCTTCATCAACGATGCCCACGAATATATATTTCATCTTACTAAAACCGGAAATGTCACCCTCGACCGCCTCGCTATCGGCGTTCCCTATAAAGATAAAAGCAATATCAAGCGCTGGAAAAACGGCGAAAAGGAACTTCGTTGTCGAGGCAACTGCTGGTATATTCCATATAAGACAATTCAAAGCCGTGACAAAGACCGCCCGCATCCGGCCACTTTTCCGCCCGAACTGGCCGAAAACTGTATCAAACTTCACGGCATCAAACCGGGAATGAAAGTGCTCGATCCGTTTATGGGGCTTGGCAATACTGGTCTCGCCTGCAAAAAATTGAATGTCGATTTCATAGGTTTTGAAATTGATCCGTATTATTTTAAAATGGCCAGAACGTTAATCTCCGGCAAAAAAGAAACCGCTGTTAAATAAAGACTTGACAAATTCGCTTTGTCTTATAATTTTAGAAAACTATGGACGAACGTAAAAAGTTTTTCGCAAATGAAGCTGAAGAGTGGGATAAGGAACTCACGGCTGAAGATCTTGAAGTTGTTTCCTTTCTAATTGATTCTTTCGGTATAAAGAGAGGCGACAAGATTGTCGACCTCGGTTGCGGTACCGGCGTTCTGTTTGATATGCTTCGCCGCAAGGTTGGATCCGAAGGAACCGTGATTGGCGTCGATTTCTGTCCCAATATGCTTGACCGCGCCAAAAGAAATTTCCCATTTGAAAATGTTTACGAGATCAATGCCGATGTGGGACAGCTTCCCCTTGAAAAAGAAAGCTTCAATATGGCTGCCTGCTTCGCCGCTTTCGCTCATTTTACCGACCCAAAAGCGGTCATGCAGGAAATATCGCGCGTCCTGACCCGCGGTGCCCAATTTCATATTATCCATCTGATGGGTAGCGGAAAGTTTGAGGAGTATCATCGGAGACAGGGAGGACCGCTGGCTAATGACCAACTGCCAACTCTTGAGGATATGATGCATCTCTTTAGACTCGGGCATTTCACTAATATTAAGATTCAGGATCATCCCGGCTTATACCTTGCCTCTGGCACCAAAGAGTAAGATTTTTCTCGCTGAAATCAGTGAATTTTTCGCTTAAAAATGGAAACAACTATCTATAATAACGGCAACGCTTAACGGCTTCGATTTGCTTTCGTAACTTGTTGTGAACTAATGTGTTGAATGACCACATTTTTATACTTTTCTTAAGTAAAAGATTGATTTATTCCAAAAACAGTTGTATCTTATAATTTGTTTATTAAACAGGAAAACTATGCTTGGTAAGGATATACTATGCCTTTAGAACGTGAGAAAATTGTTCCCATCTACCTGGAAGAGGAGATGAAAAGCTCCTATCTTGACTACTCCATGTCGGTTATTACCAACCGCGCTTTGCCCGATATACGCGATGGTTTAAAACCTTCCAATCGAAGAATTTTGGTGGCGATGAATGATCTGAAATTATCGCCCGGACGCCCCCATAGAAAATGCGCCAAAATTGCCGGTGATACCTCGGGTAATTATCATCCGCACGGCGAACAGGTCGTCTACCCGACTCTGGTTCGTATGGCTCAGGATTTCAATATGAGATACCCGCTCGTCGACGGACAGGGGAATTTCGGTTCGGTCGATGGTGATGGCGCCGCGGCCATGAGGTACACCGAAGCAAGGCTTACGGCGATTGCCATGGAAATGCTGGCCGATATGGAAAAAGATACCGTCGACATGATGCCCAACTATGATGAAACCCGTAAAGAACCAAGAGTTCTTCCGAGTAAATTCCCCAATCTGTTGTGCAATGGTACGACCGGTATTGCCGTTGGAATGGCCACGAGTATCCCGCCCCATAATCTCGGCGAGATAGTCGATGGTATGATTGCTTTGATTGATGATGAAGAGATTACGAACGAAGAATTAATAGAGATAATTCCCGGTCCCGATTTTCCGACCGGCGGAATAATTTCCGGTCGCGAGGGAATCAGAAGCGCCTATAAAACCGGCCGTGGCCGCGTGACTGTTATGGCCCGCGCCTTGACCGAAAAGCAACCAAATGGCAAGGAAATGATTGTCGTGACTGAGATTCCGTTTCAGGTTAACAAGGCCAATCTCTTGGAAAAGATTGCTGATCTCGTTCGCGACAAACGGCTAACCGGTATTTCCGACCTTCGCGATGAATCCGATCGCGATGGTATGCGGATTGTTATCGAGCTCAAACGTGATGCCCAGCCGGAAATCGTTCTCAATCAGCTCTTTAAAAATACGACCATGCAATCAACTTTTTCGATTATGATGCTGTCGCTGGTTGACGGTGTTCCGAAATTCCAGTCAATGAAGCAGATGATGCAGGAATTTATCAATCATCGGCACGAAGTTGTTGTCCGTCGAACCCAGTACGATTTGAATAAAGCCGAGGAGCGGGCGCATATTCTCGAGGGTTACAAAATTGCGCTCGACAATATCGACGCTGTCATTGAATTGATAAAAAAATCGAAAGATACTCCCACTGCCCGCGCCGGATTGATGAAAAATTTCAAACTGAGTGAAATACAGGCCAATGCTATTCTGGATATGCGCCTGGCCCGATTAACCGGTTTGGAACGGCAAAAAATAGAAGAGGAATATCTCGCTGTCATTAAATTGATTGCCGAACTAAAAGGTATTCTGGAATCAAAAGCCCGCCGGATGCAGATTATCAAAGACGAACTGGCCGAGCTGAGAAAGAAATATGCCGATGAGCGTCGGACCGAGATTCAGGATGCCCAGGAAGAGTTAACGGTTGAGGATCTGATTGCTGAAGAAGATATGGCGATTACGATTTCCCATACCGGGTATATCAAACGATTGTCAATTTCAATGTATCGCCGGCAGAACCGCGGCGGACGGGGCGTGATTGGCATTGAAACTAAAGAAACCGATTTTGCGGAACATCTCTTTATCGCCTCGACCCATGATTATATCCTCTTTTTCTCCAATAAGGGGCGTTGTTACTGGATCAAGGTACATAACATACCAACCGGCGGTAAACTGGCCAAGGGTAAACCGATTGTCAATATGGTCTCGCTTGAAAAGGGCGAGTTTATTACAGCCTTCTGCAAAGTACGAACCTTTGATGAGGATCAATTCGTTATTATGGCGACCCGTAACGGCATCATTAAAAAGACGCCGCTATCCAGTTTCTCCAACCCGCGCAAAACCGGTATTAACGCCGTTAATCTTCCGCCCGATGACGAACTGATAGAAGTGGCCGTTACTAATGGCACCTATGATATTGTCCTCGCCACCCGCAAGGGTCTGGCGATTCGCTTCCCCGAAGAAAAAGTCCGCGCTATGGGGCGGACGGCCTACGGCGTGCGCGGTATAAATCTCGGCAAAGCGGATTACGCCATCGGGATGGTCGTTATCATGCGCGAAAGCTCAATCCTGACTGTCTGCGAAAATGGATACGGCAAACGAACCAATATCGCCGATTATCGGATAACGAACCGGGGTGGTAAGGGTATTATAAATATAAAGACAACTGAACGCAACGGCGAGGTGGTGACAGTGAAGGAAGTGGTGGACGATGACGAACTGATTCTGATAACGAAGAAGGGGATCACCAACCGCCAGAGTGTGAAAGCGATAAACGTCATCAGCCGCAACACGCAGGGCGTGAGACTAATCTCGCTCGATAAAGATGATAAACTAATTGACGTCGCCCGCGTGGTTGGCGAAAGTTAACTGATATTTTATATATTTGATAAATTAACGGGGTGTTTTCACACCCCGTTTTTTTATTAAAATTATTTTTATTCTATCACCCATCTCAATAATTATGCGTCCCGATAACCACCTCTTTGCCAAAATTCTCTTTAATAATCGGGGTCAACTTTTCAAAATCAAGCGGGCAATTGCCGCTCTTTTTTGCTTTCATCACACAGGTTCCGATATGGATAACATCGTACTGCCGGTCGATTTGATCGGCGATTTCGCTCATTAGCTGAAGTTTCGGTAATATCAGTCCGGGGCAGTCGCCGCAGTTGCCCAGCGCGACCAGTTCGATATCATCATTATAGCGGGCAAATTCGCCCTCTTTTTTGGCGATAGCCTTAAGGCATTTCTCGCAGGCAATACATAATTGATCCTGAATTCGTTTACAGCCGACAATAGCGATTCTTGTCATTCCGCGCTCCTTTATCTATGGTTTTATCCATAATACGGCCAAAGGAATGACGAGTCAAGTTTAAGATTTGATATTTATGAAGCGGAATTCTCGGCTTAATCGGGTTCAATGCCCTGAATTATCCAATCCATAGCCGTCTGTTCGAATTTGGAATCGGATTGAACATCTATAAAACGTTTGATTTCGTATAATCCTGCCCGATGCGAGATTCTTACCAGTTGCGCTTTGGTCAAAGGATTATCGACAATATAGGCGGCTCGTATCAGGCCCATTTTTGTAATCTCTTTTTCAAGCAGAGTAATAATATCACTGGCTTCCTCGGGCATTGGTTTAAGTCCCCGGGCATCAATCAGCATAAAAAAATTATCGTTGGTTTTAGGCATTAATGTTGCCATCTCTTTGGCCCAGTTTTGCACTTCCTCCGCATAAACCAGCCCCGAAGCGGTTATTTTAATGCCGTAATCT
>JBDRRI010000230.1:0-2305 GCA_043825815.1 Candidatus Zixiibacteriota bacterium | reverse complement strand
CAATGATGGAGGATGGGTAGCTAAAACGGCAACATCTTTAGATGGGGGCAAAAGTTATGTGCTGGGATTATATATATCAGATAATGGAAATATATATGCCGGAGGTGTAAGAATAAAAAAATCCACTGATGACGGAAGTACTTTTAATAATTTTGAAACTGGTCATGATGATACAAGGGATATGATATTCCCCAATGGAGATGATAATCTCATTTATATTGTCAATGATGGAGGGCCTGTTATTCCAAATAGTAGTAGTTACGATTCAAAATGTGGAGATATTTGTCTAATGCAAATTAATAATGTCGGTATATCTGATAAAGATCCTGATGTTGTTATCGGTGGGGGAAATGATATTGGAGTCTGGTTAACAAGAGAAAACAATTATTGGAAAAAGGTTTTTGGAATTGGTGATGGAGGTTCTGTTGAAATAAGCAGGGTTGATGCAAGTATAATATATGGCTCATATGGAAGTCACACTCCAGTATCTCTGTACGGAGCATTACCAACTAGTTTGGTTGGGTTTGATACTCAGGTTCGTCCATATCGGCTGGGTAGCCCCTTGGTATCACATCCATCAGATGCTGAAATTGTTTTCTCCGACCATCTGAATTCATCTTCAGGTAATCAACCGGAAATATTAGCGAATGATGTTTTTGGAAATACGGTAGTAAATTGGGATATTGTAGATAAGTACTATTATTCTGTATATGATATCGGAATTAGTTTTTCGAATCCTGAAAGAATCGTCTCTTCAAGATTTGGGGGTAGTACAAGTGGAATTGAACAAGGAAGGTTCAGATGGACCTCTGATAATGGGAGTACTCCATGGCAAAAAATTTCAAGTGTTGATAACACTTATTGTTCTATTGAAGATTTATTAAATACAGCTCCAACTTCTGATATTGAATTCCACCCGTTTAATAAAAGCCTGTTTTGGATGACTTTTTCGAGATTCGTTGATGGTGAAAAGGTATATCTTGTTAATATGGATCTACCTTCATCAGGCACTTGTCCGATGACTTTTACCAACATTACATATAATTTAGAGAATATCCCCGTAAATTGTATCTGTTACGACGATCTCAACGGAAGGCTTTACCTGGGAACCGATTATGGGATATATTTTATGGATGATGGTACAACATCATGGGTATATGACGAAAGCTTTCAACCAATTATTGTATCGGATATACGCATTAATCACCAGACCAATGAAATGGTTATTTCTACATGGGGTCGTGGTTTCTGGAAAGCGAAACTACCTTGTGACCATAAGTCCACCCCTGTTGAAATCACCCAGAACCAGACTTGGGATTATGATCGCTGGTATGACAGAGATATTGTTGTTAAATCAGGTTATCAACTTACAATTAAATCAACAGTTTACCTATCAGCCGGTTCAGGCATAACAGTTGAAAATGGAGCCCGGTTGATTATTGACAATGGAAGGATTACTTCTCATTGTAATCTTTTATGGAAAGGTATAACAGTTCTTGGAACCCCATTTCTTAATCAAATGCCATTTTCAAACCAGGGATATATACAACTTAAAAATAATGCTGTTATTGAAAATGCTGAAAAGGCTATTGTTGCTAAAGGTGGCGCTGTTGTTCGTGCACAGGATTGTACCTTCAGAAATAACAGGTATGATGTCTGGTTTGAGCAATACCACAGTCCGTCTTATCCATTAATGAATTACAGCTACTTTACTTCATGTAATTTTGTAACTGAAGGACAATTGGTTGATCCTTCCAAATATCCGATTAATCATCTTCGGCTTTACAAGGTTAGTGGGATAAACATTAAAAACTGCCTGTTTTCAAACGACAGAAACGGTTTGTCATTCCCAAATGAGACCGGACCGTTATATGCCAACCTCAGGGGGATTGGGATTTATGCCTATGAATCAGACTTTAAAGTTATTCCCGATTGCGCAACTATTCAGCCATACGGTGTTCCATGCCCAAGTCCGCTACAAAACAGGTTTGAAGGCCTATATTATGGAATAAAAGCAAACTCAGGTAATCCTGCTTGTGCCGTTACTATACAGGAATCCCTGTTTAGTAATAATTACAGGGGAATTTTGCTTGAAAACCTGAATTGTCCCACTGTTATTCTAAATGAGATCAATGCTGATTATACCTGGGCCGGTACGGATCTTTACCAGCAGTTTGCTCCTCCCTTTGGTAATTCCACTTATGGCATGTACCTGAACCAATGCACCGGTTACCGTGTAGAAGAAAATATCTTTGAAAACGGCGATGCAGGACTGTTTATTTACAACTCCGGAACAAATTCAAAC
>JBDRRI010000229.1:0-9218 GCA_043825815.1 Candidatus Zixiibacteriota bacterium | reverse complement strand
TCCGGGCAGTTATCGCAGGAATCAGTCAAACCATCGCTATCAAAGTCGGTATCAAAAGCATAGGCATTGTGCTTGAAATAAAGCCAGCTGGAGGAACCATAATCGTCAACCGTTCCATTTCCAAAAGCAAGATAAGGACCGCCAGCCACATCGTACATATCATCTTCCAAAGTTAGGACATTATCATAGTATACTTTAATTGAATCGCGATTTATGACGACTATTTTATATTCGTGAAAATCATCATCTGTCTGGACATTTGCTTCCTGCCCAACGATAGTATTACCGTCCAAAAGAAAAATGTGATCCTCTTCTACCCATAATGTATTTCCGCTTTCGGATGAAACATAGAAATGAATTGATACAGGCGAACGCCAGGCCGAGTTATCAGAGCCGCTATTGTATCTCAAAGCCGCTTCTATAACCAATGTATCGGGGATGCTTAACGTTGTTGGAAACTGCCTATATGATAAATAAATGGACGGGTCAGAAGTTGTTATTACTAATGTATCACTATCCAGAAATGGCACTTGTGCTGCTCCTGTATTGTATAAATCCCACTCCGGGCATACTTCATCCGGTAGGTTCCCCGATGATGCTTCCCAAATGGAATTAGCGCAGTCATTCCCCCAAAAATCGACACAACCGTCGCAAGCATCGCCCATCCCGTCACCATCGGTGTCGGCCTGAGAAGGATTGTAGATAAAAAGACAATTATCTGAGTTATTTGCAAACCCATCAGCATCGGAATCAAATGAATCAAACATATTCGTAAGAATTGAAACGCTTTGTGACAATGGACTATAATTTGCCGCGGCCAGATCATAATCATAATCACCATCGAAATCATCGGCAATTACGCAATAAGGATATTCGCCCACCCCAAATTGACCCCCAAAAGCGAATTCACCGGTTCCCGAATTTAATAAAATCAAAACACTTACATCAGCAAATATGGAAGTCGCAATATCAACATACCCATCTCGATTAAAATCCCGACAGGTTATTGAATTGGGATTTTCCATCATTTGATATTTTATTGACGATTGAAATGTTCCATCTCCATTATTTTTTAAAATAGCAATCCCTTTGGATGGCCATAGTACGAAGGAGGCTACTAAATCATTATATCCATCGTTGTCAATGTCATCAGAATTCACATGTCTAAAAAGAGTACCTGTTTCATAAACGACAGGTGATTGAAAAGTACCATTACCATTGTTAACTAAAACGGATAACCCACCGGATGGTGACCAGTGCGATATCATGATATCCATATCGTTATCATTATTAATATCACACGAGAATAGAGAAATTGGTGCACTTACTACGGAATACTCTACTGCAGTCTGAAATGTGCCATCGCCGTTATTAAGTAAAATTGAAATTTCATTGGATACGGAATCAGCTATGGCAATATCAAAATAATTATCTAAATTAAAATCCTTTGAAAAAGCAAAAACCGGATGATCGCCGACACCGTAATTTACCGGAGTCTGAAAGGTTCCATCACCATTGTTGATTAAAACTGACACATTATTATCATCTGCATTAGCAGTGGCTAGGTCACAATAAGTATCTCCATCATAATCAAAAGAAGTCAAACTTCTTGGCATATTGCCCGTTCCATAATCTATCGGCGACTGAAATGTTCCATCGCCATTACCGAAAAGCACGGATACATTATTCCCATATGGATTGCAAGTCGCAATATCAACAACATTATTATTGTCAAAATCTTCTGAGATCAATGAAAAAGGGCTTTCATTAAGAGAATAATTCGTACTTGACATAAATGATCCTTCACCTACATTCAACGAAATGGATAAATTATCTGAGGAATAACTTGTAAAAGCTAAATCCGGATTGTCATCTCCATTTAGGTCGGGGCAAAATATCCCATGAGGAGATTTGCCACCTGTGTATTGTGAGGTTAATTGAAAGATACCGTTTCCATTATTGGTAAGAATTGATATGTCATCCGAACCCTGGTTGGTCACCGCGATATCATTATCGGTATCTCCATCCAAATCGCAACTGAATAACGACCATGGATAGTCGCCGACGCCATAATTGATCGATGATTGGAAGGTTCCATTACCATTATTAATCAATATTGACACATTATCAGAATATCCGTTGGCAACCATAATATCGTTATAAATATCACCATTTAATTCGGTTGAATAAATTCCGATTGGATGATCGCCAACATAGTAGCTTGAGGGAGCTGCCAATGTCCCGCTACCGTTATTAAGGAACACCAGTATAGAATCTGTACCGAAATTTACGACCGAAAGATCTATATCATTATCGTTATCCAAGTCGGTTGCCGCAATAGAAACTGGATTAGAACCCGCAGAATAATCAACAGCGGATTGAAAAGTTGCATCACCATTATTGAATAGAATTGAAATTGTACTCGCAAGTTTAGAGTGTCCAACAATAAGATCATTATCAAGATCACCGTCTAAATCACCAGATGTAATACAAGTGGTTTGATCGCCGGTATCATAATTACCATTATTTACAAAACGGCCGGTCCCGTCGTTTATAAGTATAGTAACATTATCAGAATATTGATTTGCTATGGCTAAATCAATATCGTCATCTCCATCCAAATTACAAGCTACAACTTGTTTTGGCAAATCTCCAACGGCATAATCTACTTTATCCTTAAAAGTTCCATTCCCGATATTAAAGAATATCGAAACAGAATCGGCGGCGGAAACAGCTACGACCACATCCAAAAAGGTATCTCCATTAAAATCGGCGGCACGCACTCCTTCAGGATAACTCGATGTTGGGTAATCCATTCTTGAATTAAATAACGGTTCAAAGGCATAGATATTGTTTGCAATTATTATTAACAACAATATTACCGTAATTCTTTTCATATTAAACCCCGATTGGATAAAATGATTTCTCTACGCATTTTTTAAGGCCTTACCACAATTGAAGTATTTAGTTATATTGTGCCTTATGATAACGTTTTAAATATAAATTATTAATAGAAAAAGTCAATATTATTTGGCTATTCAGAAGCCTTCGGAAAAAAATGCAACATGAATAAATTGTCTATGTACTCAAAATTACCATTGTGATATCATCCGACTGAGACGCCTCTCCGCGGTAGGCTATCATCTCACCTATAATATTCTGACTGATATCGTTCACTGACATTCCCCGACAATTGCCAATCAGATTTTTCATATTTTCTTCGCCCAGCTGCTCACCCGATTCATCAAAAGCCTCGGCTATGCCATCCGTACACAAAAAAAGAAAATCGCCCGTCCCCATCGAAATTATATGCTCTTGATATTGAACTTCCGGCATAATCCCGACGATCAGATCCGAGTCGGGATATCTTTCGATCGTCCCGCCATTTCGGCAGACGATCGGAGGCTCATGCCCGGCATTGATATATGAAAATTCTTTGGTAATCTGATGGTAGATTCCGAATACAGCGGTAATAAATTGTTCCGGTTCCGTAAAAGAATAGATAAGATGATTTAGTTTACGGGCCAGGTCGATGAGATTGATATTTTCTTTTTCAAGTTGAGATCTTAAAACAGCCTGAGCATTGGCCATAAGAAGCGCCGCTGGCATTCCCTTCCCGGAAACATCGCCGATAGAAAGAAAAAGACGGTTTTCATCAATCTGTACCAGATCATAATAATCGCCCCCGACATCTTTGGCGGGGATATTAATTCCAATTGCTTCACATGAACTGAGCTTGATCCCCTCTTGAGGTAAAAACCGTTTTTGAATTTTATGGGCCAATTTTAATTCTCTTTCTGTCTCAATAAATTTCTCTTCCTGCTCGCGATATTGAGCAATCTCAATAACCCTCGCCACCTGAGAACCAACAATACCCAAAAATCTCTTATCATCATCATTAAATTCATCGCCGCCAGACTTGTTGAACAAAACCAACGATCCAAGAAGTCCTTTGGAGGTTATTAGTGGTGCTGATAAAATCGATTTGATCCCAACCTCGTTCAGTTTCATAAACTTAAACCGTTCATCAGCATTAACATCTTTGCAGACAAAAATTGTCTTGTTTTTTATCATCCAACCGGAGATGCTTTCATTAAGATGAAATGGAATATCTTCGCTACTTTGTGAGAATTCACGGCAAAAGGTTTTAAAGCGGCTTTCACTGGAATCCTTTTGATCCAATAAAAACACGGCGCCTTGTTGAGCACAAATATGTTTTATACTCAAATCGACAACTCTTTGCGTAATTTCATTAACTGTCATTAAGGCATTAATCGCATTGGCAATTCGATTCAAAGCGGATAACTCGCTAACTGCCTTTTTTAAACGGATTTGCTCGCCATCAAAATTATTTTGCATAAAATCTCACATTCTTTATATTATTGCGAGAACTGATTAATCATTATTAATAAACTTGACTGTTAAAAGCAAGAGTCAAATATGAGACTATCTTGGAATTTGATGGGATAATTCGAAATGTTTAACCCGGGAACAATATTCGGACATTACCGAATTGAAGAATCAATCGGTTCGGGCGCCACTGGAATTGTCTATCGGGCTATTGATACTAATAATGATATGACCGTTGCCCTAAAATTAATAAATGATTCTTTATTAAAATCAAACGATTACTGGTCAAAACTACGAAGAGAAGCCGAAGTTTCTTTGCAGGTCGACTCTCCTTACATCATTAAAATCTTTGAATTCAATGAAATTGATAGAATTCCATACCTCGCTATGGAATTCGCTTATGGTCGGGAATTGCGCCAAATTATTAAAGATCTCGATTTTAGTCAAAAAATAAAGATAGTATCTCAAATCAGCCAGGGACTCAAAGCGGCTCACCAAAGCAACTTGATTCATCGTGATTTAAAACCTGAGAATATAATGGTCTCTGATGACAATAATATCAAGATTTTGGACCTGGGATTAGCAAAAACAGTGTCGGCCGACAGCGTTGACCAGTTCGGAGATATTGAAGGAACTCTTTATTATTTATCGCCGGAACAGATAACCGGCGATACTTTGTCATATGCCACCGATCTTTTTAGTCTGGGAGTTATATTATACGAACTCCTAACTGGCAGAAGGCCATTTGAGGGTGATTATTCTGCGGCCATTATCTATTCTATTCTTCATGAAGAACCGCCGGTTCCTTCCGATATTCGCAATGATGTACCTATCTGGTGCGATGAACTGACTATGAGATTATTGAATAAACAGGCAGAAAATAGGTTTGAAAATATTCAGCTTGTAATTGATTTTATTGAAAATTCTCTGGCGAAAAAGAGTGATTTGCGGCAATCTCGGCAAGTAGTATCAAAACGGTCTTTGACAATAATTGATCTCAAGAATCTTTCCGGTGATAGTAGCTGGGATTATTTCTGTATAGGATTTACCGATGATTTAATGCGGGAAATTTCAAGGCGAACCGATTTAGTAGTATCATCAGAACCATCCGCATCATTTGAACGCGATATATCCGTTTTATTTAAAAAATACCGATCTGATTTTGTCGTGGTTGGCTCACTAATGAAATGGCAGGAAAAAATAAAATTAAGCCTTTCTATTTATGGTAGTAGCGGCAGTAAATTGTTGGCCGGTAATTCTTATGAAGCTGAATCAAATGGACTTTTTAACATCATGGCAAAAGCCGTGGATGATGCCACATCAGCCTTATCAGATACGACCGAATCCAATGGCTTTGATGTTGAAGATTATTTTAAGACTGATATTGCCGCTTACGAATACTATTTAAAGGGTAAAAGTTATTATCAAACCAATAAACCGGATGACTTAGATATCGCTGAAGATATGTTTAAAAAGGCTCTGGGAATTGATCCCAATCTGGCGCATGCATATTCAGGGCTTTCTGATGTCTATACCTTTCAGTATATGGCCTATTATGATCGCAGCCATGAAAAAATAGAAAGCGCTCGTAAGATGGCCATGAAGGCGCTTGAAATATCACCCAATCTTCCGGAAGCCCATCGTTCTTTGGGACGCTACTATATGTTCATTGGGGCTTCAAACAGCGCCGAAAAATCATTTCTTAAATCCGTGGAAATTGACCCAAAATTCGCTATTGGATATCGAACACAGGCTTGGTTAAAGTGCCTTTTGGGTGAGCATGAAAATGCTCTCCATTGGGCCAAATTATCATTATCCAAAGCTCCTAACGATTTGGAAACATTGCTTCTTCTAAGTTTAATCAATCTGCATTTGGGAAAATATACCGTAGCAATGGCAACTTTACAAAGAGCCATAGAACTGGCGCCGGATTATGGAAGAGCCTATTATTATCTTGGACGGGTATATTTAAAACTTGGTGTGCTTAATCTGGCGCTTGAGAATTTTGAGGCAGCAATAAAATATAAAGGCGACCCAAACGCCCATATTGATGCAGCTTATGTTTATTTATTGTTGAAAGATACGGAAAAAGCAAAGGAAAGAAATAGACAGTCTCTTGATGCTGGATTTTTTCCATTTATTGCTAATTATTATCTTGGCTATATTGAAAAATGCTGTGGCGATGAAAGTATGGCCGAAAAATATTTTAAAAATGCGGCTGAGACTGCCAAAGAATATGAGGTTAAGGATCAAAAAAATATACATATTAAGGCCTTTCGAGCAATGGCTCTGGCATCAATGGGTAATACCGAAAAAGCTCTTAATATATTAAATGGTCTGAATGAAGTAGAAAATTATGACGGCGAAATGTTATACAATATCGCCAGAGGATTACTTATATCGGGGCTCAAAGAAAAGGCGATAGAAGTTGTAAAATTGGCATTAACGAAGCATCCGGGTCCAACCACAAGGGAAATTCTGCTTGATCCTCATTTTAAAGAAATCAAATTACCCTTTGATAATGATTAGAATAGGAGTATTTAATGAATTTACAACGAGGAGAAAAGTGGTTACGATTTTTTTCCGAAAAAGGCTGGTTAAAAAACGATGTTTTATCTGGAGGTGAATCCGATAAACTGAAAATTACAGTCAGAATTGGTGGCGATTCAAGCGGTATAAAGTCGACAACTATAGAATCTGCCCTGTATCAAAAAGATTTGGATATCCTTTGTTATGAAACTCCGGGCGGAACCGTTTATTTCCAATGGGATGACATCATAACCGTACAACAGGTCATTGATAATAAGAAAAAAGGTTGGCTATAATAGAAAGCGCCGTCCGTTTAATAACTATCCAAGGCGGTCTCTACATCCGGGAAATAATTAAAAATGTCAAAAATTCGGCATTTTTCCATTATTTCGCGGGTTTGACCTCCGACACCCGCAAGCTTTAAATCACCGCCGCGATTACGAAGTGAAGTCATCGCCTTTAAACACATACCCAACCCTCTTGAGTTCATCCAATCCACAGCGGACATATCTAATATTATATTGGTAAATCCTTTATCAATTAAATCATAAACGTTTTTAATGAATATTTCTTCATCATTGCCGCTCATTACTTTGCCAGTTAGCGATATTACAGCAATTTCCGGGAGTTCATTAATTTCAAGTTCCAATATTTCTCCTTATGTTAAACTTCATTATATTTTCCTTATTATCTAATCATATAGATAGCACGGTGGGGGACCGTCTTTGTATAAATAGGCAATCAAATATGTTATATCCAAGATATTTATGACCAGATTGCAGTTAGCATCGCCCGAATTCAAAGGATAAGGCGCTGGACCATCTTTATACAAATAACTTATCAGAAATGTGATATCAAGGATATTGATTTTGTTGTTATCGTCCGCATCGGCATTGAGATAATGCCAGTCCTCTTCAACTTCGTAATTATAACTGTCCGAAGCCCCATAACTAACCACAGAAATTGCTTCGGCAACAGCACAGACATTGGAACCATCGATTAATATCCCGACCCCGTAAACAGAACCCGGCGGAGGATCCGGATCGACGCCAATTATCTCAATATCGTAAGGACCCGGAATAGGTTGATCAATATAAACCGAATCAACCCGCCCCGTTTCTGAATAGGTTGCATCACCAATCGTATTCGATAAAAGATTGTCGGCATCCATCCCGATATAATCGCCATTGGGATCGGTTATCCAGAGATTGATAAGGTTGTCGGTTGTGTCGCCTTTCAAGGTTGGATCATATCCCCAGGCGACAATAATCAGGGGAGAAGGAGTCAAAACGAAATTCTCACTGAATTCAGATGTATTGCCTGAAACATCGGTAGCGGTCATGGTTATCTTTGAAAATTGATCAATTGTATTTGGCAAAGTAAATGAAAACTGTCCGCCCACCGTCGAAGTCGACCCTATATAAGAAAAAGCTTCTCCATACCCGGATGGATCTTCGGGGCGAGTATCATCCTCGGCTGGATGAGCGATAAAAATTTCAACCGTAGCATCGACCGACGTTGTGCCCCAGACGGTGAAGGAACTATCGGGGTTCATAAATATCGAATCGATTTCAGGGTAATTGATTAAGTGGTTCGGGCCGTCATCTATATCCCCGGCATCATTGTAAGTCAGTCCTGGAGTTTCGCCATCCAAATGTAAATCGATGCCGATATTGCCATTTTCAAATATCAGATTTCGCGTTATTTTATTGTACAGACAGCTATCAACATCGCCATTTAATTGAATTCCATAGGTGTCGTTGTATGCTATAATATTTGAGTCGATTAAGTTTCCGTGACCCTCGTAAATATCAATACCCTCGGCACCATTGCCATCCAAGGGATTGCCAAACAACCCACCGATTTGGTTGCCGATTATCTTATTAGAATCGCAATAGGTTAGATTTATCCCCTTTGAAATATTATTATAAATCATATTTTTATCTGATGCGTCATAACCCCCAATCTGCGTAAATCTGACACTATCATATAAAATAATACCAACGCCACAATCATTAATTTCATTACTTATTATAACGTTACTGTCGGCACCCGCTCCATCGATATAAATACCGTAGTCAAAATTGATAATTCCCAGTCCTTCAATCAGATTATATCCTGATCCGATCTGTAAACCGGCTCCCCCACCGGCATTTGTACCGTCAAGTATTAGCGAAGCCGCTTTACCGGGCGCGGATGATCCATAAATATGAACCGGCCCGCCATATTTTATTTGTGGTAAGGGCGATTGGAGATCGATCGTTCCGGATACATCAAATTCAATAAAGTTCTCATCCGGGTCATTTTCAGCCGAGTCCAACGCCCAGCGGAGCGTACCA
>JBDRRI010000228.1:0-3956 GCA_043825815.1 Candidatus Zixiibacteriota bacterium | reverse complement strand
TCAAGGTTGATGAAATAAAAATTATAATTGAAAAAGCGGTTAAAAGTAAAAATCTGAAGCGGGAAGTTAAAAATCTTAAGGATCAACTGAAAAAAGATTTTTCGTTTGATAATTTTATCGGGCAGTCGGATGAGGTTGTCGAGTTGAAAAAACTCGGCCAAAAAGTGGCCTCGACCGATTCGACTGTCCTTATTCGCGGAGAATCGGGCGCCGGTAAAGATTTGATTGCCCGCGCCATCCATTCCGCCTCGAATCGCGCGACCGGTCCGTTTGTGACAATTAACTGCGCGGCCCTTCCAGAAACGCTTCTCGAATCGGAGCTGTTCGGCTACAAAAAAGGGGCTTTTACCGGAGCCATTAAAGATAAAGACGGACTTTTTAAAGTTTCCGATGGGGGAACATTTTTTCTCGATGAAATCGGCAACACCTCCAAAGCGATTCAGGTCAAACTTCTCCGCGTTCTCGAGGATAAAATAATTACGCCGGTCGGCGATACCAAGCCGATTGAAATTGATGTACGGTTGATTGCGGCCACTAATGCCGATTTGGAGGAGGATGTCAAAGCGGGTCGTTTTCGCTCGGATCTGTTTTATCGTCTCAATGTTATTCCGGTGTTTATTCCGCCGCTCCGCGAGCGAGCCGATGATATCCCGATTCTGGCCAACCATTTTATCTCGGTCTTTACCACCAAGAATGACAGCGGTTTAAAGGTGCTGACGCCCGAAGCTCTTGAGGCTCTTCAGAAATACTATTGGCCGGGCAATGTTCGGGAACTTGAAAATAGTATTGAACGGGCGGTCTTATTATCCCGGGGAGAATCAATTGAGATTACCGATTTACCCTCAAAAATCGCCGAACGCCGCCAACCGGTTGCGATTAGCGATGAACCGCCGGGCACACCGACCCTTGAATCGATTGAAAAAGCCTATATTTTCTATATTATGAATCAAACCAAAGGCAAAAAAACTGAAGCGGCCAAGCTTCTAGGTATAAATAATTCGACATTATACCGTAAATTACAGCGTTATGAGCTGATTGAAACGGTGGAAGAATAATATTCGCTATTTGGGAATAAAACTTGCAGTTAAACATTTGGAATTTGAAAAAAATTGTTTTGAGATATGGAGGTTTGCCATGTTGAAGAGAGGTTTAAATCGAGGCTTTACCTTAATAGAATTAATGATTGTTGTGGTTATTATTGGTATTCTGGCCGCATTGGCAGTCCCGAAGTTCATGATTTCAACCTATAAATCCCGTCAATCCGAATGCAAAGGGTTGCTGAAGCAGATTTATACGATGGAGAGGACATATAGGATGCAGAACGGCGATTATTGGGGTGCTGGAGTTACGGCTGACGGAACGCTAGCCAACTCCAATAATTTCTCACCTATTGGCGTGGAGATACCGGCTTCGGCCATTTATACTTATACTATCAATACCGCTTTGGCTCCGAACCTACTCGTAACGGCGACCTGTAACCTTGATGATGACGCTACCATTGATACCTGGACCATTGATCAGGATGGCAATCTTCAGGTGACGGTTGGCTTTGACGACGCCATAAATTAGTATAGTAGTTTTTAGCAGTATCACTAAGCCCGGCAATTGCCGGGCTTTTTTTGTTATGACAAGTTTTGATACACACACCGCGTCTCCGCTTGCGACATAAATGTCTTTGGCGGATCCACCCCTCTCATAGAGAGGATTTTTTGATATATGTCGGGTTTTTCAATCTTTCCGCAGGCGGAAATCATTCAGAACCCGACCTACAAAATATATTTTCAATACTATTGCCACCATCCCATACAATTTTTCGTGCAAAATGCGAGAATAATCGCAAAAGACGAATTCGGCGATAGGGGATACTGCCAAAAAGTATCGATATCAGACCATATCGAAATTAATATTCAAGTATTTCCCGTTGTCTTACAATAGATTACAGGAAATTTTCAGGCGATAATAGCTAACTTTGGCCTTTGGCAAGCGGTATGCAAAAGTAGATTTCAGAAATTGAAGTTAACGAAAACCATTAGAAAACCTGTAGGAGGTATTAGGATGTTTTCAAAGTTTCACAACCGTCAGAAGGGTTTCACCCTTATCGAGCTCATGATCGTGGTCGTTATCATTGGTATTTTGGCCGCGTTAGCTATCCCGCGTTTCATGACCGCCACTGTTAAATCCAAACAGTCAGAATGTAAAGGTATTTTGAAGCAGATCTATACGATGGAAAGAACCTATCGTCAGCAGAATAACGATTATTGGGGTGCTGGACAGGTTGCCAGTGCTGCTGCTCCGAATGTTTTTGCGCCAATAGGTGTTGAGATTCCTGCCTCGGCCATTTATACTTACACCATTACCACCGCCGCCGCTCCGGCTCTGCTGGTAACCGCGACCTGTAACCTTGATGATGATGCCACCATTGATACCTGGACGATTGACCAGGACGGCGTTCTTGAGGTCACAGTCGGTTTTGATGACGTAATAAACTAAGACTGATATCGTAATTTGAATTATAAAGGCGGCAGGTAGCCGCCTTTTTTTTATGGTTAAAAATATCGGATATTTCAATTTAAATCTGCGAACATCCCGCCAATTTTATCGTCATAAACAATATAGTAACGTCAACTTTGTCTCAATCTAATATTGACGCAAACAGGATGAATTTGCTATATTATTTGAAACCATCATACGGAGGATATTATGAAAAGAGAGGGAAGGCATTTCGGGAAAATTCACTATTTGCTAATAATCGGTCTGATTCTATTCGGGGCAAATTTTTCTAATGCTCAGGTACCCGATGTTTGGGGCAATCTTAAGCCGGGCGAATATGGTGTCGGATTTAAGAGTGTCGAATTATACGATTATTCCCGCGTGTTTCAGGCCAAAAACGATTATTTTGGAAATTTGCTTGAAGGCGAGCGGGCCCGCCAGATGCAAATTTTAATCTGGTACCCGGCTGAAAAAAATGATAACGATCTGCCCATGGTTTATGCCGAATATTCTTTAGTATATCCCCAAAATATAGACTTTATAGATTTATTGACGGCTATTCATAATCGCCAAATGGGGATGCTGTTTGGCATGGTTGGCAACAATCGTATCTTTATTAACGGTTTTATCGACTTTCCCTTTGCCGGCGTAAGAGATGCCACGCCCATCTCCACGTCATTTCCTTTTTTGATTTATATTCCATCTTTGCAGGGGGGAACGATTGAAAATTTAGTGCTTTGCGAATATCTCGCCAGTCATGGCTTTATTGTTGCCACGACTCATCCGGTAGGATTGAAGCAGTTGAATCCGGCTGTTAATTCGGTCGATTTCGAGACTTTGGTTCGCGATGCTGAGTTCGTTTTTGGGTATATGAATAATTTTCCTAATGCCAATATGGATAAAGTCGGCGCGTTTGGTTTTGCCTCGGGTGGATCGGCGGCATTGTTGTTTCAGATACGTAATAGCGATATTGACGCCGTTGCAGGGCTGGCTTCTTCGTTTTCATCTCCGGCTATGATTGAACTTATAAAGGGGAATTCGTTTTATAATCCGGCTCTGGCGCAAAAACCGTTGATGAATTTTTATTTTGAAGATATGGAGCAAGCCGATATGAGCCTCATTGATTCGCTGTTCTATTCGACCAGATATTTGTATCATTACGCCAATACCGACCCTACCAATTATAGTCTTTTTGAGATTCTTCGGAAAATCAGCGGCGAGAATCCGACCGGAACCGATATTCTTCCCTATGAAGTAGTCTCTGATTATGTGCTTAACTTTTACCGGGCCATTCTCAATAAAGATGAAAGCAGTCTCTCCTTTATTAAAAAATCGGCGGATCAAAATGGATATACTACCTTGCCAATAACCATGACAGTCAAAGAAGCGATGGAAATCCCGCCGACCAATGAGCAGTTTCTGGCTATTATTCAACAACAGGGTGTTCCCGAAGGTATCGCTTTATA
>JBDRRI010000227.1:0-3044 GCA_043825815.1 Candidatus Zixiibacteriota bacterium | reverse complement strand
TGGCCAAAAAGCTCACTTTCAAAGAGAGATTCGGATATGGCTCCCATGTCAACCGACATGAAAATATTTTCGGCGCGGGCCGAATGACGGTGTATTTCTCGGGCTACAAGCTCTTTACCGGTTCCGTTTTCTCCCAATATTAATACATCGGCGGGCGTGTCGGCGACCTTGTTAATTATTGAAAAGACTTTTTTCATACTGTCGGACTGGCCGATTATAGTTTTGAATTTATTATTGATATCTTTTGCAATCAATTGCTCTCTTGATCTAAGATGTGATATTTCATTTTTAGATTTTCGAAGGCTAATTCCGGCGGATATAGTGGCAATCAGTTTCTCGTTTTGCCACGGTTTTTGGACGAAATCCATGGCGCCGTTTTTTATGGCACTTACGGCCAGTTCAACATCGCCATAAGCGGTAATGATTATGACAACGGCCAGGGGATCGATTCCCAAAATTTTGCCCAGCCAATGAATGCCTTCCTGACCGCCAGAAACATCCTCGGTGAAGTTCATATCGAGAAGGATTATATCAAAACTTTCCTCTTCCAATATTTGAGGAATTCGGTCGGGGTTTGATTCGGTTTTAACATTATAATTATTCTGTTTTAATAGCAGGCGAGCCGCATATAGAATATCTTCATTATCATCGACGACAAGAATATTAGCCGATATGTTATTCATATGTTTCCTGACTTTTGGTATTGTCAAAATATTAATACCAATTAATTTATTCAATTATAATAAGGATGTACGGATTCGGACAGTAAAAGTTTCAAAAGCGGACACTAAATTTTCTCATATATAGCTTAATGTATTAAGGAACAATAGGTTGTGGCTGGCGGCACATTCCTTGCTTCAACACTAATCGAGTTAACAATATAGAATAGAATATTGAGATTGTGAGTAAAACTTATGGACAGAAAAATAGAAAAGAAAAGATGGACACCAAAGAGAATAATATATTTGTCAGGTTCGGCCGTCATCCTTTTTCTTATAATATATAGCCTTTGTTCGGTTAGCGGTGGAGCAACCCTCAGGGTCGATTCGGAAAAACTTATTTTCTCAGATATAAAAATCGGTGAATTCCAGGAATTCATTCCCGTTAATGGTACTGTCATGCCGATTAATACGTTTTATCTTGATGCCGTTCAGGGAGGCGGAGTGGTTAAAATTTTTGCTGAGGAAGGAAGCGTTGTAAATAAGGGCGATTCTATTTTACAACTGGAAAATACCGATTTGCATTTAGATATTATGTATCGTGAAGCGCAACTCTTTGAACAAATAAATAATCTGCGAAATACCAAGCTGGCAATCGAACAATATAGTCTTAGTCTTAAAAGCGAGGTTTTGGATATGGATCTTCAAATTCAAAAATCCAGGCGAGATTACGAGCAGAAAAAGACTTTGTTTGAAAAAGATTTAATTTCGCGGACGGAATTTGATGTTGCCAGCGACAATTATGATTATTGGGTCAATAAACAAAAGCTGACTTTGGAGTCGCAAAGAACAGACTCATTACTTCGAGCCATACAACTTCAGCAATTGGAGGCCTCGGTTAACAGAATGCAAAATAATCTGGATGTCGTAAAGCAAAAACTGGAGAATCTGATTATCCGGGCACCAATCGCCGGACAGTTAACCTCGCTCAATGCCGAAATCGGCCAGCTTAAAAGCCGAGGGGAAAGACTGGGACAGATTGATGTTCTTGATGGTTTTAAAATAAGGGCAACCGTCGATGAATATTATATTTCTCGCATAGGCAAGGGGCAGGAGGGAGAAGTGACGCTGGGAGATAATTCTTACAACTTGAAAGTTGATAAAGTATATACAGAAGTAATTGACGGAAGATTTCAGATTGATTTGAACTTTGATGAGAGTGAACCGGAAGGCATTCGCCGGGGTCAGACAATGAGAATTCGTTTGGCCCTGGGAGAGCTTTCCGAGGCGGTTCTTCTAGCACGAGGCGGGTTTTATAACGAAACGGGCGGAAACTGGATATTTGTGGTAGATAATTCAGGGGATTTTGCGGTTCGTAGAAATATCAAACTGGGGCGAATGAATCCGCAAAATTTCGAAGTGCTGGAAGGTTTGGAACCAGGCGAAAAGGTTATTATATCATCATACGATAGTTACGGCGATTTTGAACGCCTGACCCTAAATAATTAAATTTAACGGAGTGCAAAAATGATCAGAACAGAAAATTTGAAAAAGGTATATACAACCGATGAAGTGGAAACCACGGCTTTGAATAATGTAAACTTTCATGTTGATGATGGGGAATTTGTGGCCATAATGGGACCTTCCGGTTGTGGAAAATCCACTCTTTTAAATGTCCTGGGGCTTTTGGATAATCCGAGCGGCGGCAAATATTACTTTTTGGATCAGGACATTGCCGGTTTTAATGAAAAAAAGAGAGCTCAGCTTCGTAAAGGCAATATCGGTTTTGTCTTTCAAAGTTTTAATCTTATCGATGAGTTGACCGTTTATGAAAATATCGAACTGCCATTACTTTATCTCAATGTTCCCAGTTCCGAACGAAAGATTAAGGTGGAAGAAGCCCTCGATAAAATGCAAATTATGGCAAGGAAAAATCATTTCCCCATGCAGCTTTCAGGGGGGCAGCAACAGCGTGTCGCGGTGGCCCGGGCGGTGGTTGCCAACCCCAAAATGGTTTTAGCGGATGAACCGACCGGTAATCTTGATTCAAAAAACGGCGACGAAGTGATGAACCTATTGGGTAATCTGAATCAGGCCGGAACAACAATAATAATGGTTACACACTCGCCTTCGTATGCGGAATACTGCAATCGAATCGTGCGACTTTTCGATGGTTCAGTGGTGGCGGAAGATTTAAACGGCAAATTTCACGTCTAAAAATGATTTTGTTAAAATGAATCACGATTTCTCTAAATATCATAATTCGACAACCGAAATGGGAATCGGAAGAATGTTATGTTGAAGAATTATATTATTGTGGCTCTCAGAAATATATTTAAGAATAAGATTTATTCATTTATAAATATTACCGGTTTGGCCATTGGC
>JBDRRI010000226.1:0-5829 GCA_043825815.1 Candidatus Zixiibacteriota bacterium | reverse complement strand
TTCACAAGAATAGGGATATGAGAAAAGAATTTTGTGACTTCAAGGGAGCCCGACCACCGCCGCTATTCGGATTTTTATCCCTTTTATCGCCATATATTAAAAGTAATCAACACGGAGGAAATTATGAAAAAACTACAAACTTTATTATTGGTCATTATTTTAGGCTTAATCTTTCCCGCCATTTTATTCGCCGGGGCGTCGATTCCCGGGGTAATCGAGGATCCGATCATAGATCCAATTGATCCCGACCCGGTAACAATGACAGTTGACGGTCAGCTTAAATTTAATTTAACATATTCTGAACCAATCTTTGTCGACGGAACGACCGAGGACCCACAGAATAATATTGCTCATATCGATTTCCAACTTCTTTACGACGGCATACCGAATCTGAATACAATACAGCAGATTAAATTTAAAATTAAGTATCCTACAAACAAAGTTGAACTGGTCAATTGCTACGCAGATGCGACTCATTGGAATGGATATGCTATCGAACCTACCAACACCTCATATTCGGGCGGATATACTTATAAAAGCTATCGTCTTTACAATGGTAGCGTTACTTTGCAGCCGACTTATACAACATACGCGTCGCTCGAATTTAAAGCCCTATGCCAGGAAGAATTTCCGGGAAGCGATATTGAATTTATTGACGAAAACGATGTCAGTTTTGTAACTGATATCAACAACAATGAATTTTCGCCACCCACGGGCGACCCCGACAGTTGGTCGGGCGGTCATATTTTTCTGGCCGATTATACCGGTAGTTTTACGATAGAGAATGTAACTGACGTCTATATGGGACAGGAAAATGTTGAGGTTACCGTTTCCGGGACAACGAATTTCTTCATTTTCGGAATTCAGCAGTATATAAGTTACGACGCAACCAGACTTGAATTTGTCGAGGGTTATGTTAATACGGATCTGTTTGATGATTTAAATTCCAGTTGCGGAATTGTAGACAACGAAGTTAATCCGGGATATATATCAGTCTATTTATATAATGACATCTCAATTACGGATCCAACTCACTTTATTCCTGATGATGATGTCTTATATACGCTAAAATTCAATGTGAAATCGGAATACGAGGGCGTTCCACTCGAAGATGATGCTCTGGCATTTATCGATTTTACCGAACCAACAGGCGGTTTAATTTATTATACATTTGCATATTATCCTCATTCAGAAGACTTCTATCATTGCTACGATTTGTCCCAGAGTATTCCCTACGAATCATATGTAAGTGGCGGTATTACTGTTCCTCAATATGAGGCTAATCTTAAATTAGCTTTCAAGGAAATCAATCCCAGTCCTGACAAATCAGGGAATGATGTTCTTCGGTTTGATTTATCCATGACCAACAATTTCCCAGCCGGCAATCCAACTGGAAGCGGTGGCATTGATGTAGTATTGAAAGACCGGGATTATTTAACCTTTGGCAACGCCCTCAATTATCCCGATGATTTTAATTTCTGGGCGGTTCACGAGGATGGCAACGACGGTTTTGATTATGCCTCGATCAGGCAATTGACGGGAGGAACAACTAATTTCCGCATGCCCAATGACAATTATGAAAACGGCCATTTGATGGATATTGATTTCAATCTTTTCGGCTGGTATGAACCGGCAACTTACGCTGATCGTTTCATTTATCCGCAATTTGCATGCTCATACTTCAATGCCATCGGGCAACCGGGTGCAACCATGCATGTTGACGACTACAATGGCTATATTACCCAGGATTATGAAACATGCACGGGAGACAATAATAAAATAAGCCTTGAAATCGTACCTTACGAAATACCGGCTTTTGAGGTTTATGGACAGACGATCGTAAGCGATAATGTGTACACCTTCCAGAACCTATACATCCGGGCCAATGTTGATATTACCAGTTTTTCATTCGTATTAACAGTAACAAGCAGTGGCTGGTGTGTTTCCTGTTTGGATCCATCAAGTAATGTTAATATAGAAACAATTGGAGACAAAACCTACCTGGTTAGTTCTGGTCCGGGGTATTTCAAGCCGGCCAGCGGCGATAATTTAATAAAAGTCATGGATATGGCGCTCTCTATCCCGAATCCTTGCGTCAAGAGTTATCATGTTTATACAACTCCGAGATTTTCAGATATCACCATGACCGGTCAAATAGGCGGCGTAACCGTCCCCGATGTTATGATATTTGAACACGAGGGTACTGTTGGTGGGAAATGCAACAATTATGTGGGCGGATGTGGATCAGGTATGTATGCTATTCAATGTGCGGCTGTTTATGATTACGGTCTAAAAACCACAACTGAAACGGAGCCGGAAAACCTTCTTCCAACCGATTTTACTCTTAATCAAAACCATCCCAATCCGTTTAATCCGACGACTGATATAGCCTATTATTTACCGGTTACTTCACAAGTCAGGATTGATATCTACAACATTCTCGGCCAAAATATCATAACTCTGGTCGATGGAGTCATGGAAGCCGGCTTGCATCAAATCCAATGGGATGGCACTAATTCATCGGGAGGCAAAGTCGCCTCGGGTGTTTATCTATATAACATGCAGGCGGGCGAATTTAATAAATCGAAGAAGATGATATTGATGAAATAACAGTATTTTTAAACCAATAACTAATAAAGGCGGGATTTAAATCTCGCCTTTATTTTTTTAAAAAAATAATATTATTTTCAGATTGATCTATGGACGATATTTTGTACCATTCGACAAACATAATCTACTTCTTCATCGGTCAGGTCGGGGTACATCGGCAATGAGACAACCCGGCTGAAGGAATCTTCGCAGTAAGGAAAATCATCGGGAGAATAATCAAAAATCAGTTCAAAATACGAGAAATGATAAATTGGCATAAAATGAACACTGCAACCGACGCCGGCTTTATCGAGTTCGTCAATAAACTGATTGCGATCGATTTTAAGATTTTCAAGCTTAAGCTTAATGATGAAAAGATGCCAGGCATGATGGTCGATTTTGTCAGTATCGGGCAATTCGAGATATTCCGATAAATCGTTCAAATGTTCAATATAATATCGGGCGATCTCTTTTCGCCTTTTCTGAAGCGATTCAAATCGCTTCATCCGGCCAACGCCCAGAGCGGCATTAATGTCTGACATATTATATTTAAATCCGAGCTCGGTGATATCGTACTCCCAGCTTCCGCCCTGATTCCGCTTCCATCCCGATGATGTCATACCGTGCAATGACAGATGGCGGATTTTATCGATCAACCCTTTATTGTCGGAAACCACCATCCCCCCTTCGCCGGTCGTGATATTCTTTGTCGAGTAAAAAGAAAAGACAGTAGCATCGGCCAGCGTCCCAACTTTTTTACCTCTTTGCAGCGCGCCTAAAGAATGAGCGGCATCGGATAGTATTGTAAGATTATGCCGATCGGCTATCTTTCGAATGGTGTCATAATCGGCGGGAAATCCGGCGATATCAACGGCCATGATAGCGCGCGTATCCGAGGAAACTGCTTCGGCAATTTTGGCCGGATTTATATTTAGGGTTCCGGGATCGATATCGACCAGAACCGGTTTGGCTCCGGTATAAATTATAGATTCAATAGTCGCCGCCATGGTGTAGGGCGTGGTAATAATCTCATTATCAAACGAGAGGTCCAGCGCTTCGAGAACCAAGTGAAGACCGGCGGTGGCCGATGAAACGGCGCAGGCATATTTCGCGCCGGTATAAGCGACGATCAATTGTTCCAATTCTTTAACTTTGGGACCGGTCGTTACCCAACCGGCTCGGAGGACTTGATTGACCTCGTCTATTTCTTCATCGCTGATTTTCAATCGGAAAAAAGGTACTTTCATTTTTTGCCTCCTTCGAAAATCATCCGTTCATAGAGATCACCCATAGTTCTAAGATTATTCTCCCAGTTGAATTTTGCAATGACCTTTTCTCGCGCCGATTCACCCATCTTATTTCTTAATTCAAAATCATCGCCCAATCTTATTATCGCTTCGGCCAGTTTTTGCGGGTTTTCTGAGGGAACTAAAAGGCCGGTTTTATTATTATCAATAATTTCCGGAATCCCTCCAACATCGCTGGCGATAACGGGAAGTCCGACCGCGCCGGCCTCGACCGCCGCCACGCCGAACGATTCGACCCGCGACGGCATAACCATGATATCGTATTCAAGTAAGCGAGTATTTATTTCCTCCGGTTTAAGCCAGCCGCAGAATTTTACATTTTCCGAAAGTTGAAATTTTTCTACTGTGCCTTTGAGCCATCCGGCCAATTTCTCATCTCCATAGAAATCGAGTTCTACGGGAAAATTATTACTTTTTAATATATTCATAGCTTCAAGAAGTATATCCGGGCCATATAGACTGGTCAAGTGCTTTAAATAGATTAACCGAATCGGCCGGATATCAAGATGCTGTTTTATTTTATCGGCGATATTAACTCCGAAGGGAATAACGATAGTCTTTCCTTTGGAATTTGGAAATTGGCGATTCAATTCATTTTTTAAATAATCGCTCGCGGTTGTGAAATACTGGTAACGTTTAATTATATGGCGCAGGACTGCCCGATATATCCAGCTTTTGGTTTCGGCGCCGGTTATTTCGCTTCCCAATGGAGTTAATAGATTCGGACAGGGCGAAACTGCCGTTCCCCAATAACCACTTCCAGTGGCCAAAAAGGCATGAATCAAATCGGGCGCTATTTTTTTAATCAGTCTCGCTACATGATTTTTATTAAGAAGATAGGTGATAGCTCGTTTTGAGGTGGTCCTGATATTGATTGTCTCTATATTCGCCAGCGGCTGGCCGCCGCATGAAATCAGGGTTATATCGTAGCCGAGATTTTTCAAACCGGTTGACCATCGCCAAATATGGACCGATTCGGAAAACCCCAATATGACAATTTTATTTTTCATCTTTTTTGCGATTGTAAACCATTCGGGCGCTCAGAGCTAAAAAGAACGGGAGCGCATAGGCATTTTGACCCCATAACCATCCATCAAGATAAAAGATTGAGAATGAAATTGCAACGGCGGTGAAAAACAGTCCGATTAAATACGGAGTGGAGTCATCATTTCCTATTCCCCGCACAAAACTCCATGATTTCCTTAAATAAGTATAGAAAAGAGCCAGAAGCGGAATCGTTCCGATTAGACCATTTTCGGCCAGATAATGCATAACCAGATTATGGGCGGAGAGATGGGAAACGTGCAGGAAGATCGGATTATATTTCAGCACCGGAAAAATGGAACCAACATAACGGAAATTGCCGGGGCCAATTCCGGTCAGTGGATTATTAGAAAAGGAGATAAAGGCGGCATTCCATAAAATCAATCGAAGCCGGATAGTGCCGGTATTAAAATCCGACAGCTCTTCGAACCGTCCAATAACCGATGAAAAAATCGGCAAAAAGATAATCAATAAAACGGAAAATATTGTCAAGGTTGAAACCAAAAGAATTTTAATCCGTCGACGAACATATAGGGCATTGACTCTCTTGGCTTTGATTAACGAATAAATTATCATCGCAATTGAAACCCAGACGACAGTCAAAAGAGGCGCCCGGGAGTGAGTTGAAATAAGCCCAAGAATAAGGATAAATGATCCTGCGCCATAAAATAATGATTGCCCTTTGGATTTGGCCCAAAGGAAATAGGCCAAACCAACCGGGATAATGAGCATGGTCAGATCGTCATAGTACAAAGAGGCCAGTCCAAAATACCGGACCTCGCCCATAGAACCAAAAAAGAGTAATACATTGGTAATCGAGTGCAGGACGGCAATTATAAAGTAAAACTTGAGAAAGCTCTCAACCTGCTCCTTTTTTATCAGATTAAAT
>JBDRRI010000225.1:0-2199 GCA_043825815.1 Candidatus Zixiibacteriota bacterium | reverse complement strand
TGACAATCTTCCGAATAGTTTGCCATTGGGTGGCGCCTAACGCCAGAGATGCTACCCGCATGGAGTGAGGCACCGCGATCACGGCTTCCTGAGACGCCGAAATAATCCCCGGTAGGATCATTATACCGAGTGTAAGGCTGCCGGAAAGAATCGAGACGCCAAATCCGAAAAACCTGACGAAAATTGAAAGTCCAAAAAGCCCGAACATCACCGAAGGGACACCGGCAAGGTTATTAATACTCATTCTGATAATATTCACAACTACGCTGTTTGGACTGTATTCAGTCAGAAAAACCGCGCTGGCTACACCAAACGGCAGAGCGAAAAGAATTGCTCCCATTGTCAGATAAAATGTTCCGACTAATGCCGGGGCGATTCCCCCTTGAGTCATTGCTCTTCGGGGTACACTGGTCAGAAATTCCCACGAAATAATCTTTATCCCGTTCTTTGTAATAAAAAATAAGATCGCTCCTACAGATATCAGCGCGATTATCATGGAAAGATAGAGAAATGTAAACCCGATTCCTTGAGATAGTGTGCTTCGTTTCATCTGCCGAGCCCCAACTTTAACCGATATCGACGTCCAATCATTTCGGCGATCATATTAAATATTAATGTTATTAAAAACAGGATGAGCCCAATACCGAATAAAGCATGATAATGAGCGCTCCCTACAACGGCTTCGCCCATTTCGGCGGCGATGGTCGCCGTCATCGGTCGGACAGGCCCAAACAGTGATTTGGGAATAACCGCCGCGCCACCGGCTACCATCAAAACCGTCATGGTTTCCCCGACAATACGACTTACTCCTAAGATAATCGCCGTTGAAATTCCCGATCCGGCAGCCGGAATCACTACTTTTACCAGTGTCTGCCATCGATTTGCACCCAGCGCAAATGAAGCTTCCCGAAAACTCTTCGGCACATAATCCAGGGCATCCTCTGCGAGGCTGCTAACCGTAGGCACTGCCATAATTCCCAGAATGAAGCTGGCAGTAAACAGACATAAGCCAATCGGAATATTCAGCAACCGCTGCAAAAACGGCGCTAATATTACCATTCCGAAAAAGCCATAGACAATTGACGGGATTCCAGCTAAGAGCTCGATAATTGGTTTTAAAACCGCCCTTTCCCGGTATCCGGCAATCTCATGCAAATACAAGGCGCTTCCGATTCCCACCGGGACGGCGATAAACATTGCGCCGATGGTTACCCAAAAGGTTCCCAGTATCAGCGGTAATATCCCAAAATCCGGGGGATCGTAGGTCGGATACCAGAACTTTCCGTCGATGAATTCAAACAGTTTGACATATTTAAAAATCGGTAATCCTTCCTTGAAAAGAATCACGATAATCCCAAGCAGAAACAATAACGATGAAAAAGCCAGTAAGCCGAAACCCGATTTGATAATATTTTCAGTTTTAAAATTCATTGTATTAGTTGAAGTGCGGCAGAATATCCGCCGCGCCTCATTTATATTCCCTTACTTTAATCCGACATAACCCGATTCTTCAACCAGTTTCTGCCCCTCTTTGCTCTTGATAAAATCCAGGAATGCTTTAACCTGCCCACGAGGATTGCCGTTGGTGTACATAAACAACGGGCGGGACAAGGGATACTCACCCGATAAAATGCTTTCCTTCGTACATTGAACACCGTCTACATCAATGGCTTTGACTTTGGAAGTGATATAGCCCAATCCGACGTAACCAATCGCTCCCGGTGTATTTTCCACCGTTGTTACTACCGCCCGATTGGACGCGCTCAGTAATGCATCGGAACGCACCCGTTCACCATCCATGGTCAGTTTGCTGAAGGCTTCATAAGTCCCGCTGGCGGAATCTCTGGAAATAACAATGATTTTCTTTTTCTCTCCGCCAAGTTTCGACCAGTTAGTGTATTTACCCGTATAGATGGCTTTCAGCTGCTCTTTACTGATCTCCCTCAATTTATTCGAGGGGTGAATGACAACCACTATTCCATCCATTGCTACTACATGAGCAACCGGATTAACGCCTTTATTCACCGCTTCTTTCATCTCTTTATCTTTCATCGAACGGGATGCGTTAGTGATGTCGCAGGTTCCTTCGATCAACGAGGCGATACCGACACCGGAGCCGCCGCCTCTGACCGTAATATCGACATCCGGGTTTGCCATCATATACTCTTCTGCGGCTATCTGAGCAATCGGCAGTACTGT
>JBDRRI010000224.1:0-2076 GCA_043825815.1 Candidatus Zixiibacteriota bacterium | reverse complement strand
CTTCCAAGCTGTTGGTCGCGAGTTCGAGCCTCGTCTCCCGCTTTTATATGTTTTAGAGAATTAATTCTGAGAGAATAGCAAGATGATTATGAATCGGACTTTACAATTATTAATTGGAAGGGATTTATCTTGAAAAATAGAATTGAGCGATTTTAAAATGATCTAAAACGTTTAATACAAAATCAAATTCATCCTCCCAAAAGTAGAACAAAGCCAAGCAGAGATAAAATAATACAAATGGATGAACACATTCATTACGAGTTGAATTCTCTTTCAAAAATCTTAAGAATATTTCCCGATACTATAAGCAGATTTCGAAATGACGAAAAAGTTACGTTTGAAGCTGTAAGAAATTCGTTTGTTGAAGCAATAGGAATTCATATAAGAATACTTGATCATTTTTTCTTTGGAAAACCAAGGCATGATAATGATCTCGTAGCGGCAGATTATTTTGATAATCCTTCTGAGTGGCAAAATGCAAGTAGACAATTGCGCGAGAATAAAGAAATAATTCGAATAAATAAACGAGTCAGCAAAGAGATTGTTCATTTATCTATAGATCGAACAGATGTAAAACCTGAGGAAAAAGACTGGGGCAAAGATTGGAATATTGCCTGTAAATATTTTAATAAAACATTAAAATTATTTTTAGAAATTGTCCCAGAATCTAGCTTAGGTATTAGGCTATTAAGAGAAAAAAGCAGTTTATCATCGATACAAGATAATAATTAATGGTCTTATCTGATAAATGCAAACTTCTTTAGTGCTTCTTCGAGTTTGACTGCCCCGGCAAGATAGTATGAATAATTATGAATATTCAGCTCATAAACAATAACTTCTGTGACAGCATCTATATAAGCTACCATCGCCAATGAATAATCCGTACCCGGATTATTTGTCCGAAGAGCGACAGCGTACAGGTTTTCGGATATTTTTATTGAATCGCGCTTATCGAAAACAATCGAGGAATTCGATTTGATATAAAAGGCCGAATCGCGGGTTATGAATTCCTGCAATGATAAAGAGTCAAGTTTGAAGATCCAGACGTTTATGGCCAGTTTGGCGTCGGTATATGTCATGATTTTGGGAAACATGCAGGCTGACAATTCATCATGCTGAGCCTCATCGAGATTCAGGACCCAATCATCCGGAGACTCCAGCATATAAGAAAAGGTTTGACCCTCATAAACGGCATAATTGGAATCGAGATCATCCTGTGCCAAACCCTTATTCGCACTGAAAAGAGCTATTAATCCGACGAGCAGAGTAACTGTTCGCATAAAATATGAATTCCATTCATGACAAAATTGACCAATTAATATTATTACTATTTATATAACCTCTTACTTGTTAACACAATAAAAAAATTAAATTATTTTAGGCGAACCAAGGAATATTTTAATAATAATAAACGGAGACTCTTGCCAGACGGACAAAAAATTACTATATTACAAACCTTTATTGCCCCTGTTTTTTGACAAATAATGGATTGTAAACATATAACATGAGGTAACTTATGGCGGTAGGAATTGTTGGTTACGGCGCTCATATCCCTCGACATCGGATTAAAGTCGAAGAGATTGCAAAGGTATGGGGAGCCGATGCGCCAAGTTATAAAAAAGGTCTTCTGTTAAAACAGAAATCAGTACCGACGCCGGATGTGGATACGATTACGCTTTCGGTGGAGGCGACCAAAAATGCTTTGAAACGCGCCGGCGGAATCAATCCGGCGGAAATTGGCGCTATCTATATCGGTTCGGAATCTCATCCATATGCTGTTAAACCATCGGGAACAACGGTGGCCGACGCTATCGGCGCCTGTCCCGATATCCATTGCGCGGATTTTGAATTCGCCTGCAAGGCCGGATCAGAAGCGATGTTTGTGGCGCTCGGTCTGGTTAAATCGGGCTATATTAAATATGGACTCGCCATCGGTGGGGATACCTCTCAGGGCGCTCCCTCGGATGCGCTTGAATATTCCGCTGCGGCCGGCGCGGCAGCCTTCATTATGGGCTCGGAGCAGGAAAAAAAAGAAAGATTGCAAAAGGTGCTCGATCAGCAGGATCATTATACGAC
>JBDRRI010000223.1:0-8710 GCA_043825815.1 Candidatus Zixiibacteriota bacterium | reverse complement strand
GGTTTTAAAGAAGGGTTTGATCCGACGGATATCGATGGCTGTCTTGGGTCCTTTTCGCAAAGTAATGGACTCTGGTCGCTATTCATGAAAGACAGGCAGTACATTGATCAATTGATGAATAAAG
Source organism: Candidatus Zixiibacteriota bacterium (assembly GCA_043825815.1). Classification (GTDB taxonomy): domain Bacteria; phylum Zixibacteria; class MSB-5A5; order GN15; family PGXB01; genus JBDRRI01. The sequence goes on along the minus strand of JBDRRI010000223.1, from coordinate 8,586 downwards.
TCTTAGTCGAGGCTTATAAAGGATTATATATTATAAACGAATTTCCTTATCCTGAATCTGCTGAATTTCCTAATATTGATAATATATATAATAAGAAATTTAAAATTGATGAGCCTGATTCATGGTTTCAAATATATTTTGATGACCGTGATGTAATAACTTATGTCAGTTCCAAAAAGAAATGGATCGCCAAATTATCTGAGGTCAAATCTAATTTGGCCGTAACGATAGGTAACAGTAAGGAATATGAAATCCTCCGATGGATAATTCCAGAAATTGTCCAAGATCGTGCTTATAAAAGAAAAAATTTGTTTCGGTATGCTACGCAATATTTTCTGACAACTCTTTATATGGTTGTTTATATGGCTATAGTTGGCTATTTATCTGAGAGTCTATTTGATGGTGAGCCGCCGATTTTGATGATGTTACTAATGTTGCCAATTATATTTTTCGTTGTTCTTTCAATTCTATCATTTTTTGTTTCGCTCATTTATTTTTTTAGGGGTCTTTTTACGCGAAAACAGCTACTTAAACCGGGCATATAAAATTGACTTAATATATATGCATAAAGGCCAGTTTCCCGGCCCTTGTTTTTTGGTGATAGGTTAATATGTCACTTCACTTATGAGATTTTAACTTCGATCTCTTTCGGCTTGACCTCTTCCTTTTTCTCGAGCGTAACCTCCAAAATTCCATTCTTGCAGTTGGCCTTGATCGCCTCGGAGTTGATGGAATCGGGAAGAGTAAACTGCCGTTCAAACGAGCCGCTATAGATTTCCTCGCGAATCAGGTTTTCCTTCTCGGTCTTTTGGTGCGACTCGCGCTTGCCGGAAACGGTCAGAACCTGATTGGCAACCACGACTTTGATATCATCTTTATTTATTCCGGGAACCTCGAATGAAAATTTCAAACTGTCAGCCGTTTCGGTGATATTCACTTTCGGGGTAAATCCGTCAATTTTCCGATCAAACACGGAAGGGATTGAAAAGAAATCCTCCAGGATCGGATCAAGCCAGCGGTTGCCGGTATTGTTGCGTTTTGCAATTATTCCAGTCATTTTCAACACCTCCTTAGGTTAAAGTTCCTTTAATTCTTTCATGAATGAGTATTATCAAAGAGCGTGCCAAAATTATTAAGCGATTGAAATACAATAACATAAATTAATCGCATTATTTAAATTGCAAAATCAAAACAAACACCCTGCCATTTTGACAATACGATATTGTCATTATTGCAGTGTCGCTCATTATAAAACTGCCATTTTGGCTTAATACGCTCAATGCCAAAATCGATTGCTTTTTCCTTAACATGCCTGTTTTAAAATTGTAATCCAAAAAATATTAATTGATACTGTTATCTATTTTATATCGAGGCAATGGTAATAGGTAATATCAACGCCCGGTAAACCGGCTAAAATATTGGTATTAATCGTAAAATCAGGGATAAACTTGCCAATTATTTTTTAACCATTCCCGTATTAAAAAATAAGATGTTGCAGGATATGGAAATGTTTATTATTCTTGGAAGTGCGGGTCAACCGTGATCAAAGAATAATGATTGGTAAATATTATTTTTTACGGATTAATTACCCGTCAAAATACCGGAGGTTAAATGGCAACCAAACAGAAATCCGCTAAACCATCGCCAAAGAAAATCGGTTTATCGGAAGAGACTTTAACCGGTTTGTATAAAAATCTGCTCATGACCCGGCTATTGGATGAGCGATTTCGCAAACTGTTTCGTCAGGGGCGTTTTCCCGGCACCTATTTTTCGGCCGTCGGCCAGGAAGCGACAACGGTGGGGCCAACGTATGGTCTTCGCGATGAAGATATTATCGCTCCCTCGCATCGCGAGCTCGGGGCGGCGGTAACCAAGGGGGTTCCGCTGGATTTAATCATCGCCCAGAATTTCGCCCGCCGCAATTCTCCCGATAAAGGAAAAACTCACCCGGTGCATTACGGCTGTAAAGAAAAAGGGGTTTTCACGCCCGCTTCAACTTTGGCCGGTCAGACGATTGTCGGTACCGGCTGTGCCATGGGTTTTAAAATTTTAAAAAAGGATAATGTCGTGCTCGCTTTTTTTGGCGAGGGTTCAACTTCGCGCGGCGGCTGGCACGAAGCTCTTAATTATGCCGGGATTCATAAATTGCCGATTGTCTACATCTGCCAGAATAACCTCTGGGCGGAATCCGTTCCGGCGACCCTTCAGGCCGGTATTGAAAATTTCGCCGATAGAGCGCTGGCGTATGGTTTCCCCGGGATTACGATTGATGGCAATGATGTTATCGAGGTACACAAGCATTCGGTTGAGGCTATCAAAAAAGCCCGCACCGGTGGCGGACCAACTTTAATTGAATGTAAAACCTACCGCTGGTACGGCCACTCTGAAATCGATCCGGCCAATTACCGGACGATTGATGAACTGGAAGACTGGAAGAAAAAAGACCCGCTGGCCCGTATGGAAAAAACTATGATGGAACTGGGACTATTGACGACCCAACAAAGAGAGGCGTACGTCGAGCAGTTCAGCCACGATATAGAAGAAGCTATTAATGTTTGCGAGAAAGAACCATGGGCGGAACCGGAAGAAGCATATCTCGATGTTTACTCAGAAAACTTCCCGGTCAGGCGCGAAGAGTATCCGGGGTTGGAATCATGAAAAACATAACCTTAATTGATGCTATTAGTGAAGCTCTCAACGAAGAGATGGAACGCGATGAGCGCGTCTTTATGATCGGCCAGGATATCGGATTGTACGGCGGCGTTTTTAAAGTGACCAAGGGAATGCTAGATAAATTCGGCGCCGACCGGGTTATTGATGCCCCGATATCGGAAGTGTTTATCGCGGGCGGTTCGGTCGGAGCGGCGATGGTCGGATTGCGACCGGTGGCCGAGATTCAGTTTGCCGATTTTATCACGCCGGCGATGGATCAGATTATCCAGCAGATGGCCAAGATGCGTTATCGGACCGGCGGGACCTGGACCAACCCGATGGTTATTCGAGTTTGTTGTGGCGGCGATGTCGCCGGCGGACTGTACCATTCGCAGACCAATGAGCAATGGTTTATGTCGCAACCAGGTTTGGTAGTGGTCCTTCCATCGACGCCGTACGATGCCAAGGGGCTTTTGAAATCTGCCATCCGCGGCGAGGATCCGGTTATATTTTTTGAGCACAAACGATTGTATCGGGCAATCAAGGGAGATATCCCCGAAGATGATTTTACGGTGCCGATCGGCAAGGCCGCAATTCGCAAAACCGGAAAGGATATTACTATCGTTGCCTATGGCTGGATGGCCCATCAATCAATGTATGCTATAGAAATGCTCGAAAAAGAGGGCATTTCATGCGAATTGATTGATATGCGGACAATTCTGCCCTGGGATAGAGAAACTATTTTTGAATCGGTCAGGAAAACATCGCGGGCGGTTTTGGTCCAGGAAGGGTCCAAAACGGCCGGTGTAATGGCCGAGGTGAGCGCGTCGATAAACGAGGAGGCTTTTGATTATCTTGATGCGCCGGTAACGCGCGTGTGCGGACTGGATGTCCCGGTGATGCCATTCGCCCCGCCGATGGAGCATTTTTTCATGCCGAATAAAGATAAAATCGCAGATGTTGTTAGAAAAGTTGTCGCATATTAGGAGGCGTTATGGAATATAAAGTTGTAGTTCCTCCACTGGGAGAATCGGTGGTCGAAGGTGTTATTGTCAAATGGCTCAAAGCCGAGGGTGACAAGGTTAAGATCGATGATCCTTTAGTCGAGATTATGACCGATAAAATCAATATCGAGATACCATCACCGTACGCCGGGACAATGTCAAAACATCTGGTAGCGGTTGATACGACCGTTGAAGTCGGACAGGGAATAGCGCTTCTCGAAGTCGAGGGCGAGGTTCAGCAATCTAAGGCATTTGAGCGGATTCCTGAATCGGGAGAAAGGGTCCCGACCGAGCAGCAGGCGCCGGAACCGGCTAAAGAGTTTGTCGATGCGGCCGAGCATCATCGAAGCGAAGGAATCCATGCCAACGAAGAGATGATTGAATCCGGTATAAAAGAAATCAAATCATCGCCGATTGTACGCCGTCTGGCCCGCGAACATTTTATCGATTTGCGCAAAGTGCATGGAACCGGACGGGACGGCCGGGTATCCAAAGAGGATGTTATAAAATACATTGACGCCCGCCATACAGTCGATCTGGTTAAGCCTGATTTTAAATTCCCCGATCTTGAAGTCGAGGAGGTGATTAAAATCGAGGGCGTCCGCAAAGTTATCTCCGAACATATGGTCAATTCGGCCTTCACAATTCCGCACGTCACCACCTTTGATGAATGCGATATGTCGGCCTTGATGGCCTGGCGAAAAAAGTATGTCGATGCCATTGAGGCGGCGCACGGGGTCAGGATTACCTTCCTGCCATTCATCGCCAAGGCGATGATTTTCGCGGCCAAAGATTTTCCGTGGATCAATTCAACCTTCGTGGGCGATCAACTGCATGTTAAAAAATATTTCAATATCGGCATGGCCGTAGCGCGGGAAAACTCGTTAATCGTCCCGGTCGTTAAGCATTGCGAACAGAAAACACTTCTGGAAATTGCCAAAGATATGCGTGATCTGGCCGACAAGGCCAATTCCGATTCATTAAAAATTGATGAAATAACCGGCGGAACGATATCAATCACCAACGCCGGCGGAATGGGAGCGCTTGGCTCAACCCCGATTATTGCCAAACCGCAGGTAGCAATTCTGGGCGTGCATAAGATTGTCAAAAAACCGGTCGTGGTCAATGATGAGATAGTGATTCGCCCGATTCTTAATTTCGGTCTGTCGTTTGACCATCGGGTTGTTGATGGCGGCTATGCGGTTCAGTTTTTAAGACGGATGATTGAGTTTCTTGAGTCGCCCGATAAATGGCTTTTAGAGGTGATATAGGGAGGTTCAGGTATAGATTATGGAAGAAAAATTTGATATAACAGTGATCGGCGCGGGGCCGGGCGGATATGTTGCCGCGATTCGCGCCGCCCAACTCGGGATGAAAACGGCGATTGTCGAAAAGGAATATATTGGCGGCGTCTGTCTTAACTGGGGTTGTATTCCCTCGAAAACCCTTCTCTATGCAACTGAATTGAAACGGACGATCGAGGCGGCCAAGCGAATCGGTCTGGAGGCGGAGAACGTCTCAATTGATAGAGAGAAACTGCTCAAGCATAAAAACGATACTGTCAAACGTCTGACTGGCGGCGTCAAGCTCCTTCTGGAAAAAGCGGGCGTAAAGATTTTCAACGGAACCGCTTCGTTTAATTCGGACAAAGAGATTTCGGTGATTTCCAAAGAGGGCGAAACTAAAATCAAATCGGACAATTTCGTTATCGCCACGGGAGCCTCGCCAATTGACCTCCCGATGCTGAAACATAACGGGACGACGATTATCGGTGCCCGTGAGGCAATCGATTTGCCCTCGATTCCAAAAGAGATGCTGGTGGTCGGAGCGGGACCGATTGGCGTAGAACTCGCATCGGTGTACAATACCCTTGGCTCCAAAGTGACAATTATTGAAATTTTCGATGCGGTTCTGCCGACTCTCGATAAAGATATTTCGGCCGCGGCGGAAAAAGCTCTTAAAAAGCAGGGAATGGAAATTCTGTTATCATCAAAAGTAACCGACTCCAAGGAGAATAAGAAAAAAGTCTCGGTCGACTATGAAACTCCCAAGGGTAAAGAGAAAAAAGATTTTGATTTGGTCCTGGTTGCCGCTGGCATGCGTCCCAATCTTAGTACACTCAAGGTCGACAGAGCCGGCATAAAACTGACTGAACGCGGTTTTGTCGAGGTAAGCAAATCAATGCGAACCAACAAGAGTAATATTTATGTCATTGGCGATGTCGCCGGAGGTATGCTTTTGGCGCATAAAGCTTCGCACGAGGGTATCGTTGCGGCCGAAGCGGCTTTTGGCAAAGCGGCGTTGGCTGACTGGAAAGCGGTCCCGTATGCCGTCTTCACCGATCCGGAAATAGCCGGAGTCGGGATGACTGAAAAAGAGGCGGTTGAATCGGGCCGGCAAATCAAGATTGGTAATTTCCCCTACCGTGCCACCGGTAAGGCGATCGCGACGCTGGCGGGTGAAGGTTTCACCAAGGTTATCTCCGATGCCAAGACCGATGAGATACTTGGGGTGCATATTTTCGGCCCGCATTCGGGCGATATCATCATGACCGGAACGGCCTTGATGGAATTCGATGGTACTTCAGAGGATCTCGGTCATATTATGGGTGTCCATCCAACTTTATCGGAAGCTCTGATGGAAGCGGCCCTGAATGTTAATAAACGCGCGATTCATATCGTGAATTAAGATAGATAGCTTTTACTTAGGGGACGTTTTAAAAATGTCCCCTATTTTTTTGATTTCATCAATATGATCATATCCGAAAATTTTGACAAAACTTTCAAGCAAGATTTTATTTATTTCTAACGGCTTGATTTCCCTGCCAAGCAGTTGCGACACCGAGCCGACCGAATATTCGGTGATCCCGCACGGATTAATCAATGAAAAATAATCAAGATTAGTGTTGATATTGAGGGCCATCCCATGATAGGTGACCCAATGCGACACAGCGACTCCGATTGCCCCGACTTTATGGTTGTCGACCCAGATACCGGTCAGACCTTCTTTGATAGAGGCTTCCAAACCGAATTTGGATAAGGCCAGTATAACGAACTTTTCGAGATCGCGAAGGTACTGCCGGACATCATTATTCCGATTTTTCAGATTAATAATCGGATAGAACACTGTCTGGCCGGGGCCGTGGAAAGTGATATCTCCCCCTCGTTCGATTTCGTGGAGATCGACCCCTCGTTGCTTTAATATCTCCGGGGTAACGAGCAGATTATTTTTGTTGGTTCCTCGTCCCATCGTTAAGACCGGATGATGTTCGGTGATTAGTAACGTATCCAGGATCTTATTTTCATAGCGTAAAGCCACGAGTTGCTTTTGCAAATCCCAGGTCGGTTTGTACCGGGTCAACCCGAGATCGATATATTGCAGGTTATTTTCGTTATTCATTATCATATTGCTTAATAATACGCGCCGAAACCTGATTTGAACATAAAAATTTTGTTGAGTCGGTCCATAGTGTTGGTCTATATTCATCTATATAATTTCCGGGAAATAAATACTCAAATATAAGAGAAAGGGGTAAAGATGGATTTCGAACAAATCCTTGTCAAACTTCAGGAATTGAGCGCGCTGTACGGTCTAAAGGTCGTTGGAGCAATTGCGATTCTGATAATCGGTCGTCTGGTGGTCGGCGCGATATCGCGGTTAGTCCGTAAACTATTAGAAAAATCAAATGTGGAGGAAACTTTAACCCGGTTTATTACGAGCCTTACTCGTATTGCCCTGTTGACTTTTGTGGTTATTGCCGCGTTGAATACTCTGGGAGTGCAAACCGCATCGTTTGTTGCTGTTATCGGTGCCGCCGGTCTCGCGGTCGGTTTTGCGCTTCAGGGATCGCTGTCTAATTTTGCCTCGGGTGTTATGTTAATAATATTTAAACCGCTCAAACGGGGTGAATTGGTTGAAGCGGCCGGAACATTAGGGGTGGTTAAGGAGATTCATATTTTCAATACAATCCTTAGAACGCTTGATAATAAGCGGGTTATTATCCCCAACAGCAAAGTGACCGGGGATATTATTGTTAATTATTCAGCTGAAGGGATATTGCGAGTTGATATGGTCTTTGGAATCTCGTATGGTGATCATATTCCCAAGGCGAAAGAGTTATTGGAAAATATCCTGAAAGAAAATCCGAAAGTACTGGCGGAACCGGCCTACACGGTCGCGGTCAGCGAATTGGGCAATAGCTCGGTGAATTTTGTCGTGCGGCCGTATGTGAAGGTCGAGGATTACTGGGATGTGTACTTTGGCGTAACGGAAAAGGTAAAAATGACATTCGATGAGAATTCGGTTACGATTCCGTTCCCGCAAAGAGATATCCATTTTTATCAAACTGCCACAACCACATAAATATCGGTTCGATAAACCAATAAAGGCGCCCGGTATAAACCCGGACGCCTTTCTCTTAAATTAAACTATTTCATATTGAATCTTAAGCCTTATTGGGATATATTGTGCCAAACTGAATACAACAAGAGGGAAAAATGAGGCACAAACCAAGTCTGTTTATAATAGTCATTTTATTATTTATTATCGGAAATGTATCGGCCGATACTGTTCAAAAAGGTAATATAACCAAAAATCTCAAACTGAGTTTTTCCGAGCGGTTTCGCTTTTTGTCCTGGGATAATGCGATTAGTCTAAATGATGATGCCGACGCCGGCCAGGCATTTACTCGCCATCGTACATCGGTTGGAGCGCAATGGTTCTTTCATAGAGATTTTGAATTCGGAATTAAATTCACCAACGAATTCCGGCACTATTTTGTCCCCTCAACCAAGAAATCAACCTTGAATGAGGTTATATTCGATCAGCTCTATATCAAATGGAAAAATCGATGGTTATTGCCCGGAACTTTGACGGTCGGTCGGCAAAATATAATTCTTGGCGAAGGTTTTGTCGTAATGGATGGTTCGCC
>JBDRRI010000222.1:0-2247 GCA_043825815.1 Candidatus Zixiibacteriota bacterium | reverse complement strand
AAGTCTAATGGTTTTCCTACCAATAGAATTCTCATTAAAGCCAGATATAGAAGTATCAATAAAACCGGCATAAAATAATAGAATTTGGAATCGCCCCCGAAACTCATTAGATTTCTAATAAACTCAAGGGGAGATAATATTCCTCGCGGTGTGCCATACAGACCCAGGGCCTGTTCAAAAAAGTAGTATCGAACACTCTCCCAATTATTTCCATAATAAATCATTATTAAAGTTATACTTGATATTATTACCGCAATAACATATATAGCATATCGTTGTACAATCCCCATGTTTTCTTCCAACAATAATGCTAACCCAATCGGGACAACCATTACAATTCCGTATAATTTACCGGAGAGAATACAAAAGGCGGTTAATATCCCTAATATTATTAAATTGAGAGTCGAAATCTTGCGTCGCGAAAATAGAAACCATATTAACCCGGATGCAAAAATCAACCCATTTTCAAGAAACGGTTGCCCCCCATAAGCCATCAAGCAGACATTTGAAATCAATAAAATAATAGTCATCAGAAACGAGATATCAGAATATTTCTTATTCCCAAAGGCAAAAAAGAATATCCCAGCCAGGCTTAAAACAAATGCCGTTAGACCTCCGGTTATTCTCGAAACACCTCCAAATTCAAAGATCAAACGGCTCAGCATGGAGACAAACGAATATTTGAAGGCTATCCATTTCGGATAATTGAATAAATCTCCGCTCCCAAACAGGTAGTCGGAACGGGCATAATGAACAAAATTATAAGGGTCAGTTAATAAGTCCTGCCCCAGACCGGTGAAAAACAACGGTGGATCGGCATCCAATAAACATATTCGGATAATTACAAAAATTATAAAAATTGCGCCGGCCGCAATAAATAACGGTGATTTTATCTTGGTCGTGAAAGAATCTTTCTGCCCGTTCATAATCTAATATAAAAGGAATCTCCCATTTGAGAAATATTTAATAAATTATATTTTCTCTAAATAGACCCGTTGACAGTCCATATGTATTGCCGTCAACGACTAATTGCCGAACAATTTTTTAAGCGCATCGCCGACTTTGCCCTCCAGTTTATCCTTCTGTTGATTCATAAACTTTTTCTGCAAACCGTCCCAAAAAGCCTGCTCGATTGTAATAGTCGGCTTCTGATATGTCCCGCTCAATTTGAAAGGAACCTCTATCCGCTCATTAGTATCATTTTTTAAAAGTGAGCCGATTAAATCAGAACCAAGTTTTTTGATAATCTGATTGGCATATTTTTCGGTTAATAAAACTTTGCATTTATAATCGAGTGTACCGTCAAATCCGACCGAGCCGTCAATTGCCCAATCTCCTACCTCTGAAATGAATTTCATCGCGTCAAAAGCAATCCGACCGTCTTTGATCGCAAATGAATTGACCAGGTCGCGTATTTTTTCTTCGGTTGGAGCCGAAAAATTAAATTGCTGGGCAAAATTATTGACAATATCGAAATTAACCAGTTTCCCCTCTTTGAACATCGACTTGCCGTTCATATTCAATGATTTCATAATCAACTCTGGTTCTAGTCCGGAAGCTGAAAAAGCCCCCTCCAAATTGGCCTTGCCATATAGATGTCCGCCAAATTTGGTAAAACGGCTCAAAAAATCATTGGCTTCAATTTGCGTGGCTGTAAAATTCCCCGAATATATCGGATTTTCGAAATCATTCAGGTCTATTTCAGTCTCTCCCGTTACCTTGCCGGTATAAACGCTGGCGTTGGCATCGGTAACTTTTATTTTACGATCTTCGATTTTTATATTACTCTTGATATTCGTAAAATCAACCTGGGAGTAAACCAGTGTTCCAATATTGCCCGTTCCTTGGCCGTTAATATCCGGTAAAATAAACGGCGGTATCGAATCGGCCGGAACATTTTCGAACGAGGCTCCCTCGCCCGGAGCAACCTCCGGAAATAGTTTGTCAACATCTAATCTATTCGATGTCATTTTAAAATCAAGAAATGGTTTGGTCGATTTTTCTTCATAACCGGGAATAAAATAAGGAAAAGCGTTTTTTAACGTTCCCGTTAACGATATATCTGAAGACTCAAATTTAACATCGAATTGCTCAAAAATAATATTCCGGGTATCAATATTCAAGCGGGCATTCAACTGGTCAATATTTTCTGGAAGTGCCTCGGCTTTATAAGTGCCGTTTTTCAGATGAATATAACCGGTCAAAATCGTCGCTTCCGGTTTATCAATCTGATATTTATAATTAAAA